>CANPYS010000001.1 GCA_947588655.1 uncultured Alphaproteobacteria bacterium
CCGTTTAAGTTGACCGTTTTTTTAATGTAGAATGCAAGGGGGGGGGGAATTATCAATTTCATTTTTCTTATGCTTTCTTTTAAATTTGATTTTAACGCCTAAAATACAAATTATTTTATTTTCTTTGTTCTTTGAATTTTTGATTGAAAAGATTTTTTCAGCTAACTTATTGGAAGGAAGGTCTTTTCCAATGTGTAATGATTTTTTTATTTGGGACTTTATGTTTTCATTATTTGTTAAAAAATTGAGCATATCTTGGCGTATAATTTCATCGGCTTCTTTTATTTTTGGATTAAGTGATAAATTTGTTTGATGAATCCGATATTTTAAAAGTACACGCTGTATGTTGTTAAAGTTTAAAACTTTTATGGCTCTAGACCAAAGTTCGTAGTCTTCTGCAACAATATTGGGATTGTAGCGCAAATGATATCGTTCAAAATCTGCCCGTCTGAACATAACTGTCGGATGAGCCATAAGACAACCTTTTAACAAATCTAAATATTTTAATTGCTTTGGATATTGCCATATTTCGGTAGTGGCACCAAAAGTTTGAACAAAGCCACCAACAATTGAGCAGTTTGGGTTGTTATCTAAAAAATCAACTTGAAGTTTAAACCTATCTGGAAGCGAAATATCATCGGCATCCATTCTAGCAATGTATTCGCCTTTTGCTTGGTTAAGCCCCTCATTTAAGGTTTTGGCAATGCCTTGATGAGGTAATTTGATATACCTCATCTTCCCCCCCCCATAGGGTTTAAGAACATCTTTAATAGAAACGGTTGAACCGTCATCTAATATTAAAAGTTCAAAGTCAGAAAAGCTTTGACTTAAAATACTCTCAACCGCCTCTTTAAGCCATGCTTTTTCTGGGTTGTATACAGGCATTAAAACTGATATTCTAGGCATCTTATTTTTTCCAAAAAATAGGATATTAACATTCTTTTATGCTAAGAGAACATCTCTCTTCTGTCAAGAAAAAAATTTTATGCTTAAGATAATTTGTGTGTTTGTTCGTAAAAATGTTTTACGAAGCAAAAATAAAATGTTAGATTACTTTAAATTAACTCGGCAAAAAGAATGTGACTGATGAAAAAAGAAAATTTTAGTAGCTCTTGGGGCTTTGTCTTGGCTTCTGCTGGTTCAGCAATCGGCTTGGGTAATATTTGGCGGTTTCCGTATTTGTGCGGACAATACGGTGGCTTGAGTTTTATTTTGGTTTATCTTTTTATTTTGCTTTTTATCTGTAATCCGTTGATGGTGGCAGAAATTGCGATTGGTCGTGCCGCTCAAACAAACTGTGTTGACGCGTATCGGGTTTTGGGTTCTAAAATCGGGATGCGACATTTGGGCTTATGGTCGTTTTTCGGGGGTTGGTTTGCGCCGCTTGGTGTATTTTTGCTTTTATCTTTTTATTTTTTGGTGGCTGGTTGGGTTTTATATTATGCTTTTGAGGCTGTTACAGGGCGTCTGCTTCTTATCGGTCAGACTGAATTTGTCACAGAATTTGAAAATTTAACCCAAAATTTCGGGCAACAATATTTTTGTGGTTTGGTCTTTTTGTTTGTGACAGGCTTAATTGTTTTGGTCGGCGTGCGAAAAGGGATTGAAAAAATAAGTCTATATCTGATGCCGTGCTTATTTTTTCTATTTATTCTTTTAACTATTCGGGCGGTGACTTTGGATCATGTTGATGAGGGCATTCGCTTTTTATTAACGATTGATCCTTCACACTTAGGGCTGACAGATGAAGGTTTTCAATTTATGCCTTTGTTTAGAACATTTACGGCGGCGCTTGGACAAGCCTTTATTTCCTTGTCGCTTGGTTTTGGTATTTTGCTTGTTTATGGCTCTTATTTTTCGCCCAAAGATAATTTATTCGGGGCTGTTCGTCGCATAGAATTTTTTGATACTATGGCGGCGCTTTTAAGTGCATTCATTATTATTCCGGCGGTTTTTTCTATTCATGTGTCGGCAACTTCCGGCCCAGGGCTTACCTTTATCAGCTTGCCGTATATTTTTCAAAAAATGTCTGGCGGTTATGTGTGGTCTATTATTTTTTATCTTTTGTTGATGTTTGCAACCGTGACATCAACAATGTCCATATTTGAAGTTATGACCAATCTTTTAATGAGTAAATTTGGCTTGAAACGCTCGGTTTCAGTTTTGGGTGTAACCGTTATAACGCTTATTGGCTTTACACTTGTGACGTTATCGTATGCTTCGGTTTTAAATATTAAGATTTTTGGCCGCGATTTGTTTACCCTCTTTGATTGGCTGAGCTCAACTTATACAGCAACCATTGTTTCTATGACTATAGCTTTATTTGTGGGATATCCTGCTATGAAACTGATTATTCATAATATTCGCCGTAGTGCAGTCGTTTCCACGGCATTTACACGCTATTTTTTGGTTACATTACGCTATTTAGCACCGTTTGGGCTTGGCTTGTTGCTTGTTATGGCTATAAAGTCGTTATTCTAAAATTTTTTATTTAAGAGCGTTTTGGTTTGTAAACGGTTTTGCCAAGAGTGATATATTCCTTTAAGACATTGACGCCTTCTTCTATGGCAATATTACCCTCAACATGAATGCCGCGTTTTTCAAATTCGCGATGCCAGTTGGGTTTAAAGCCTTCGTCAAAGCCCGTAATTTTTTCCACTTTTTCAGAGGGTACGCCATAATAAACCGCCTTAATACCTGACCACAAGATGCCGCCCAAGCACATCAGGCAGGGTTCGGAAGTGACATAAAGACTTAGGTTATAAGCGGATAAGTCGTAAGTGTTTAAATGCTTCTCCGCGGCTCTGATAGCGTTCATCTCCGCATGGCAATGACTGCAATTTTCTTTTATGACGCTGTTTGCCTCTTTTGCTATCAAATTGCCTTTGTCATCGTATATAGCGGCTAAAAATGGACCGGCGCCTTCGTGAATGCGTTCGCGGAGTTCTTTTTGTAGCTCAGAGATAATTTCTTGAGGTGTTTTTGGCATAATTTTCCTTTCTCATTTCAGCATACGTTTTAAAAAGTTAAAATTCATATAATAAAAACGCCCCAATGTAAACAGGGGCGTTTTTTTATGCTGTCAGCTTACTTGCTGCTGGAGCGGCTTCTCTTTTTCTCTGAAGATCTTGAATCAGAAGATCTTGTAGAATCGCTTTTACGCGAAGAACCCGAACTTCTTGTTGAAGCAGCAGATTTGCTTGAATCAGAACTGGAATTCATATTTTTTCTCCTTTAATTTTTTAATACATTTGCTTACAAAGCATAAAAGTATATATATTTGAAGAGCCGCTTAACAATCTGTTCAATAGTCCATAAACCAAAAGCATAAATTTATATATAAAAAAACAGCCTCAAAAAGAGGCTGTTCTTTTTGAAAGCGAAAAATTATTTCAGCTTGTCAATTTCAGCCTGAATACCTTCGGCATCAATGACATTGATTTGTGTGCCGTTCAAAACTAAAGAAGGCACGCCACGGATTTGAACCTTTTCGCCCAAGGCGGCAACTTCATTGATAACGTCTTTAACTTTATCAGAGTTCACGTCTTGTTTGTATTGATCCATATCCAAGCCGTTCTTTTGGGCAATTTCATCAATCTTGGCTTCGGTTAAGCGTCCATCAAAGCCGAGCAATTCTTTGTACATAGGGAAGAATTTGCCCTGCAGATTGGCCGCTATAGCGGCTTGTGCCGCATAGCGTGAAATCGGTGCAACGAAAGTAATGGGTTGGAACACAACTTTAATGTCAGGGTTGGCTTCAACAATAGAAGCAACTGACGGCGCTAAACGCTTGCAGTAACCACATGAAAAGTCAAAGAATTCAACCAAAACAATTTCAGCATCATCTTTGCCAACATGAGGAACATTCGGATTGTTGTTCAAAGCGTCAATGTTCTCAAGGAACAATCTAGAAGCTTCTTTAGCTTGATTTTCACGCTGTTGGTCATCATATTTTTGCAAAGCAGTAATAATCATTTCCGGATTATTATTCAAAGCGGTAGCCAAAGCTTCCGTATCAAGCCCACCGGCTTTTTTATCGCACTTGGTGGCGCATACAACGGCTGTTGCAACAGACACAACCAAGGCAACAATTGAAATATATAAAGAATTTTTATTCATTTTAAGATCCTTTAAATAATTGTACAATTAAAACGCATTTAATCTATCTGATAATTTTTGCATTTACAAGTAAAAAATTATTGTTTATGTTAAAAACAAGTATGTAAACTTTATTTGAGGTTAAAATGTTTAATGTAAAGCTTTCCCTTTTTTCACAAACCAAGCAATTGGAACAAAAAATTGATGCTATGCTAGATAAAATTATAGAATCGGCGATGGTTTTTAAAAAAGCGGTTGATGTTTATTTGAAAGAAAAACGTAGTGACGCGTATCGCAAGCTCAGCAAGGAAATTAAGACTATTGAACATGATGCGGATTCTTTACGTCGTGAAATTGAAAATAGACTTTATGCGCAAAATCTTATTCCTGATTTTCGCGGAAATATCTTGGAACTTGTGGAAAACTTGGATAAAGTAATTAACGAATTTGATGAAGTGGCGCATCAATTTTATATTGAACAGCCTGAAATTGAGCCAAAATATCATGATAAATTTCGCGAACTTGTCGGGCAGGTGTGTGATTGCGCTGAAAATTTGGCTATGGCTTCGCGTGCTTTTTTCCGCGATTTACCTGTTGTGCGCGATTATGCTAAAAAAGTTTATTGGTATGAGCATGAAAGCGATAAAACAACGGCTGAACTGAAAGAATGTGTTTTTGATTCTTCGTTAGAATTGGCGCATAAACTCCAACTGGAATCATTTTTGAGTGAAGTTGCCGATATTGCCGATTTGGCTGAAAATTGCATAGACCAGCTTCTGATTTATGTCATTAAGAGAGATATATAATGGATTTAACTTTTCTGTTCTTTTTAAGCAGTGGTTTGTTTTTGGGGTGGTCGTTAGGGGCTAATGACGCTTCCAACATTTTCGGCACGGCGGTTGGAACGAAAATGCTTAAATTTCGCACCGCTGCTGTTATTGCCTCAATTTTTGTGGTTTTGGGCGCGGTTTACGGCGGTTCGGGCGGTTCGGATACGCTTGGGCAGTTGGGGCGTGTGAATGCGCTTGCCGGCGCTTTTATGATTGCGCTTGCCGCGGCTTTGTCAGTTTATTGGATGGCTCACCTAAGAATTACCGTTTCAACTTCGCAAGCCATCGTTGGCGCTATTGTGGGTTGGAATTTTTATTGTGGTCGTGCAACAAATATGTCTGTTTTAGGGCAGATTGTTTCAACTTGGGTTATTTGTCCTATTTTGAGCGGTGTTGTCGCTGTTATCTTATTTCTTTTTATGCGCAGGCTATTTCATGTTTGGCATGTTCATCTGTTGCGGCAAGATGCTTACATTCGCCGCTCTTTGATTGTGACAGGCGCGCTTTGCGCTTATGCTTTGGGTGCAAATAATATTGCCAATGTGGTTGGCGTGTTTGCACAGTCGCAACCTTTTGAAAGCATTGATTTTGGCGGTGTTATAAGTTGGAGTGGCCAGCAGGTTTTGTTTTTCTTGGGCGCGCTAGCTATTTGCGTTGGTATTTTTACATATTCGCATAAAGTATTGATGACGGTTGGCAATAACTTGATGAAAATGTCGCCACGCGCGGCGTTGGTTGTGGTTTTGGCGCAAGCGATTGTGCTTTTGATTTTTTCCTCGCAGGGGCTGAATGCATTTCTTACCTCTTATCATTTGCCGAAAATCCCGTTAGTACCAGTTTCAAGTACACAAGCCGTGATTGGAGCGATTTTGGGAATCGGGCTTTTAAAGGGAGGTCGTGGCATCAATTGGAGTATCGGTGGGCAGATTGTTTTGGGTTGGCTCATTACGCCACTTGCCGCGATGATTCTTTGCTTTGTGGGGCTTTTCTTTATTGAAAATGTGTTCCGGCAAGTTGTCTTTATGCTTTAATTTTTGTTATTTTGTGCTTGCCATTTATAAAAAATGTCGTAAAATCGGCTCAATAGTTATAGGGAGAATGAAAATAAATGTCAAAAGTTCTGATTACATCTGCACTTCCATATATTAACGGCATTCCACACCTTGGGCATATGGTCGGGTGTTTGTTGCCTTCTGATGTGTATGCGCGGTATATGCGTATGCAGGGGCAAGATGTGCTTTATATTGTCGGAACTGATGAACATGGCACAACTTCTGAAGTCGGCGCTTTAAAGGCCGGCATGGATGTTGAAACATATTGCGATATGAATCATGCAAGGCATCTTAAAACTTATCAGGACTTCTTGCTTTCATTTGATTATTTTGGGCGTACGTCTTCCGAGCAAAATAAGGAAATGACGTATCATATTTTTGAAAAGCTTGATGAAAACGGCTATATTGAAGAACGCACCGTGAAGCAGATTTATTCGGTTGATGATCAGATGTTTTTGGCCGACCGTTATATTACAGGCACTTGCCCGCATTGCGGTTATGATAAGGCTCGTGGTGATCAATGCGAAAATTGTACTAAAGTTTTGGAGCCGACTGAGCTTTTGAATGCTCGGAGCACGATTTCGGGTTCGCAAAATTTGGAAGTGCGCGAAACAAAGCATTTGTTTTTAAATCTGCCTAAAGTTGAGCCTAAACTTCGCGAATGGCTTAAAAGTAAAGAGCCTTTTTGGCCGGAAGTGGCTTATTCCATTGCGCAAAAATGGCTTAAAGAAGGCTTGCAACCCCGTTGCATCACGCGCGATTTGAAATGGGGCTTCCCTGTGCCAAAAGAGGGTTTTGAAAACAAGGTTTTTTATGTGTGGTTTGATGCGCCGATTGGTTATATCGGCATTACCAAGCAATGGGCTGATGAAGATCCCAAAAATCGTGATTGGAAAGATTGGTGGATGGGCGCTTCCGATGTGCGGCATGTGGAGTTTATGGGCAAAGACAATGTGCCTTACCATTCTATTACATTTCCGGCTACGCTTTTAGGGACGGGCGAGCCTTGGACGCAGGTGGATTATCTGAAAGGTTGCAGTTATCTGACCTATGAGGGCGGTAAGTTTTCAAAGTCAGAAAACAGGGGGATTTTTGCTGAAGATGCCGTGAAAGAATTTCCGGCGGATTATTGGCGCTATTGGCTGATGAGCAACATTCCGGAGGCTTCCGATTCCAGCTTTACGTTTGATTTGTTTGCCGCGGTTGTGAATAAGGATTTGAACGGCGTGTTGGGGAATTTTGTTTCCCGCGTGTTGAAGATGACATCTTCTAAGCTTGGCGCGTTTGTGCCGGCAAGCGGGGCAGATACAGCTTTAGAAACAACATTAAAGCAAAATTTGAAAACGCGCGTGGCGGCTTATTGCAAATATATGGACGCGATGGAGTTTCGTAAGGCTTTAAACGAATTGCGCGCTATTTGGGTGGAAGGCAATAACTACATTTCTGATGCCGAGCCGTGGACGGTTATTAAAGAGGATGTCGCGCGGGCAGGGGCTATCTTGAATGTGTGCATTAACCTCATTCGTCTTTTTGCCGTTTTGAGTGCGCCTGTTATGCCGCAGACGGCAGAAGCTATGCTGAATCGCCTTGGCTTAAAGCTTTCAGATATGCCGTCTTTGAAGGATTTTGACGTTGAAAAAGAACTCTTGGCCTTAAAAGAAGGCGCGCCGTTTGAGGTGGGTGAGCCTTTGTTTGAGCGCATTACACCTGAACGTTTGGAAGAATTAAAACAAAAGTATGGGAGTGAGAATCGTGGAGCTTGATCGGTTAAAAGATATTCGGATTCGGGGCTTTGCCAAGCTATTTCATCGGTTGTTTATGGGTTTGACTTATCCATTGCGGCATCCATTCCGTTTTTTGGCTTTTTTGCTGGTTTTGGTTTTGATTTTGGTTGCTGTGCCTCTCATCAAAGGTGTTTCGTGGCGACAAATTCCGGCGTGGTATTCTTTAACGACTTCTGCGCCCCAAAAAGTTCGGTCTTTGCCGCAACCCGATGTTGTTTATCAGCCGATTGAAAACGAATCGGAAGAACAGGTCGCCCCTAAAACCGAATCCATTGTTTTGGAACATCCCTTTAAACCGCAACCGCCCAAAGAATATAAGCCAATGAAGTTGCCTCAAAATTGGGAAGAAGGGCGTGCGGAAGGCTTAAATTTACAAGAAATTCAGGCTAAAAGTCAGCAACCTGTCCTTATTCCGATGTTGTCGGAAGAACCTGTTTCTGATACGGTTGTTGCCGAAACATCTGAAGAAATAGGGCCTTCGTTGGAAAAAGAAGCGCCAGTTCAGGCAGAAGCTCAGCCTGCGCCGAAGCCAAGTTATCGCGTTGATACAAATTTGCCCCTTGTTTATGAGGAAAATCCAAAACATATTCAAGGGAAAGCTTTTGTTTTTAGCGCTAATGAATTGACTGTTGGCAAAACTTATCTTTATCTTTACGGTATTTATACCGATGCTGATAAATATAATCCGCAGGAAGCGCAGGCTTACCTGGAAAATTTAGTTCGCGGACAAACACTGGATTGTGATTTGGTGGCTTATACTTATCAGCATTTAGCGACGGGTATTTGTTATATCAATGGGCAAAGCGTCAACCAAAATATGGTGGACAAGGGCTTTGCCGATAATGTGGCTTTGTAGAGAGTTTTGCGATGTTTCGGCCTGTTCTTTTGATTAATGGATGTGTGCTTTCTTTTTTAGGTTTGGGCATGCTCTTGCCGGCGCTGATGGATATGTACGACGAACGCTCTGATTGGTCGCCTTTTTTGACATCGGCTCTTTTGGCGCTTGGTGTTGGTTCAGGGCTTTTTTTGCTTAATAGATTTACCACGCCCAAAATCTCTATTCGGACAGGTTATTTAGCAACACTAACAAGTTGGCTTTCAGTGGCTTTTTTTGCGGCAGTGCCGTTTTATTTGAGCGGCGCTTTTCAAGATATACCCTCTGCCTTGTTTGAAAGTTTTTCCGGTGTGACTGGCACCGGTGCGACTGTCTTGGCAGATGTTGAAAGTCAGGCACGTTCTGTTTTGTTGTGGCGCTCTATGCTCAATGCTTTGGGTGGTATCGGGATTGTGGTGTTTGCCGTGGCGGTTTTGCCGTTTTTAGGCATTGGCGGTATGCAGGTTTTTCAACGCGAAAACACAGATCCTGGCGATAAATTTATGCCGCATTTTGTGGATATTGTGCAGTGGATTATTGGTATTTATTTGTCGCTTACGCTTTTATGCGCTCTTCTTCTTATGCTTTGCGGTATGGGGCGTTTTGATGCGCTTAATCATGCTATGACGGCCGTTGCGACGGGAGGGTTTTCAACCAAAAATGATTCTGTTGCCGGTTTTGATAGCGTCTCGGTTGAACTTGTGCTTTCTGTTTTTATGCTTTTGGGTGCTTTACCCATGACTTTTTATATTTTGCTTATCAGGCGACAAGCGATGGATATATTGCGTTTGGAGCAAGTGAAATCGTTTTTAAGAGCGGTTGTTTTTTTGGCGGCCTTTGTGACGTTGTGGCTTTATTTTCAAAGAGGGTATGATATTTTTAGAGCCTTGCGGCAAGCTTGGTTTAATGTGATTTCTGTTATTACCACAACGGGTTATGCCTCGTCCGATTATTTGAATTGGGGAATCGGGGCAGGGGTGTTCTTTGCACTTTTGGCGTTTCATGGTGGTTGCGTTGGCTCAACGACAGGCGCTATTAAGGAAATGCGTTGGCAGGTTTTGTGGTCATATTTTAACAAAACTTTTTTAAATGCAATTGAGCCTAATCGTATTGTTCCGGTTAAAGCTGGTTCTGCCGTTGTTTCCGATGATGTGGTTGGATCGGTTTTTGGTTTTGTGTGTTTGTTTTTTGTGTCGGCGGCTTTGGCAGCTTTATGTATGGGACTTTCGGGGTATGATTTTGCCACGTCGTTTTCAACTGCGGCGGCTCTGATTACGAATACAGGTCCGGGGTTTATCGGGGCGACTGGTCCGATGGGGAATTATGCGCTTTTATCGCCGCACATTAAGCTTTTGATGTGTTTTGTTATGCTTTTGGGACGCTTGGAAATTTTGACTGTTTTGGTTATTTTCAGTCGCTCGTTTTGGAAATCTTAGTTTGTAAAACTTGTTCTAGTACAAAAATTCTAATTGCGCTTGAAAGGTTTGTTTCTGTGCGGTTGGCATCAATTTGTGTGATTAAATCGTTAAGCGTTTGATGCCTTTGTGCGGCAAGTTCTTTAAGCTTTTCATAAAAAATGTCTTCTAAAGAAATGCTGGTGTGATGTTGTTTGGCAATCAGCACTGAAATTTTTTTCATTTTACTTTTTCCGAAAACTGTCAATAGAAATAACTTCCGCCGGTTTATCGGGGATTATTTTTTTAGATTTTGCAGGGGATTCGTCGCTTTCTTCCAAAACAAAGCTCAAGCCAAACTTAGCATAAGGATCAGCAAAATAGTTTACAGCGTCAAAAGGAACAGTTAAAGGTTCTGGTACGCCGCCAAAAACCAAAATAACCGAAAACTGATTTTCATCAACCACCAAATCTGAAAACTGATGTTGCAGAACAATGGTCATATTTTCCGGATATTGTGTTCTTAATGCTATAGGCATTTGAACGCCGGGGTAATTTGTTTGAAAGGTGATGTAAAAATGATTCTCGCCTTGCAAGCCTTGCTCGGCAACGCATTTAAGAGCATCTATCATGACGCCCTTTAAATGCTTTGTAATTAGCTTATCGTAATTAATTTCTGTTATTTGCATTTGAACCTCTTTTTTTCTTTATAGGCTCTTTTGCTTAAAGTTTTATTAAAATGCTACCACAAAATAAAAAGGAGAGGAAAATCCCTCTCCTTCCAAGGACGTTTTTCTTGTTAGAAAGCGTAACGAACGCCAAGCAAGAACTCGTGCGCGGTTACATCATAATGTCCGGTGTTGACGGTTAAGGCCTTTAATCCGGTTGCGCTTTGAACGGTGGTTTCTTTGACTTTGCCGTAATCAGAATATCTGTAACCGGCATCAAAAGAAACTTTATCATTCAAGGCATAAGAAACACCGGCGCTGATGTTATAAGCGATATTGTGATCACCTTCGCTACTGCCTTGGTTAATGTATGCGCCATCACCTGCAGGACCTGTCACTTTAGTTTTGTTCTTCAAATAAGCATAACCTAAACCGGCGCCGACATAAGGTGTGAACTTTGTGCCCGTGTTGAAGTCATAATAAAGGTTAAGCATAGCGGAATAAACCGATAATTTGGTTTCAAATTTTTGGTTGTAGGGTTGTTTAATACGGAAAGTGTAGCCGTTAGAATCGCGGGCGTTGCTGTTCCAGCCTAATTCAAATTCAGCGCGGAGTTGATTGTTATCAAGCGGTTTAACCGTACCGGCGGCAAGTCTTAAACCAAAAACATTATCTTCGTGCTTTTCTTTTGAAAAAGTATTTAAGTAATGTCCTAAACCGTTAAATGAATAGTCCGAAATTGCATGTGCATCGTTTATCATATGAACGAAGGCTGCTTTGGCAGATACATAATAGTTGGAAGTTGTGGCTTCAGTGGCATTGGCACTTGTTGCTAATAAAGCTGTGGCTATGCCAGAAAGTAATATAGTTTTTTTCATATTTAATCTCCATAAATAGTTAAAAAATGCCACTTTGATGAAAGGTGGCAGGAAGTAAGAATCTATTTACGGAATAGTGTAGTATATTGGTTATAACAACCTATTTTACTACCTTCCTGCCCTAGGCAAAAAGGTAGTGTTTTACATCTGTTTTTACAGATAACCGTAAAGAGGATTCTTGACCCCATATCAGGTATCGCCTGATACAAGGTTAGATTATCCAAAATATAATAGAAAGTCAAGGTTTAAAATAAAAAAAAGAGCCTTCTGTTGCTAAGCGGCTCTCAAGCTCCACTTGTGGCAAACCAATGCCTCAAGAATTAAGTTTATTGCTTTCGCCTAAATTAAGCAGCGATTGCAACAGGTGCAAAATTATCATTTGCATTCATTTATTTTGAACCGGTAACGGTGGTTTCTCGCCGAACACAACATCTATCTTTACTGTTGTCCTGTCAAACCTATTTCGCCCCCTACGAAAATGTGCTAAAGCGCTTTCATGCTTGGGATTTTTTCGCTCATTTACGCCTTTTGTAAACTTCGCTCAAAAATCCCTGTGCAGCAAAGCACTTTATCCCATTTTCAACAGGCACCGTGCTTGCTGCCTTTCATACTTGGAATTTTTTCGCTCATTTACCCATTTTGTAAACTTCGCTCAAAAATCCCTGCGTAGCAAAGACCTTCTCCGCTTTCTTAAGGTCTTAGGGTTTTTGTTGTTTACGCCTTTTGTAAACTTCGCTCAAAAATCCCTTTAATTGGTGGAGGCGCCGGGTACTGCCCCCGGGTCCAATACACCTATTCCATAGTGTTTTTCGTGTCAAAGTCGGTTGCCCGACTATTTCTATTATATCTCTTAAACAAAAGAAAGCAAGCTTTTTATTAAAAAACTATTCTTTTGTTTGTTTCAATTCATCTTTTTAATGTATCCGCTATCTATTCGGTTATATCATTTTGACCGATGTTAGCTCTGTTTTGAGGTATATATTTTTTTTGCTTTCAATCATTTGGCGTCAAAGTTGCAGTTGAGGAAAATTGATGCCAAATGGTTTTTTTTATAAATCTGCAAGGCTTTTTTTCTTTTTTCAATTAAATCTCACTGCCGCAACAACTTATGCTTCTGTGATAGATGTTCCTGCCGGTGCGCATCAATCTTTAGACGGCGAAACTTATTATGGCAACGAACTAGAGGTTTCTGATCAGCAGGGCGTGTTGCATGGCGGTGTGGTTTATGTTGAACCGGCAGAATCGGGCAAAGCCAGAGGTGTTTTAGACAGTCTGACCAATACCAACTTTTATGAAAATATCGTGACGGCGAAGGAGAATCTTTCTGTTTGGGGCGGAGCGATTGATAATGATGGCGAGATTACGCTTTTAGACAGTGTGATTTTTACGCATAACCAACTTTTGATAGAAGGGGAAAATCAGTCAGCATACGGTGGCGCTATTGCGAATCAAAAAGGTGCAATAATTCAACGCTTTGTCAAGGGGAGCTTTGTGGATAATATCGCTCAATCGGATGCTGGCAATGCCTATGGTGGCGCTATTTATAATGGCGGTGAAATCGGTTCTATGGAAAATGTTTATTTTTCAGAAAATATTGTTCAAGCGCATGGCGCGGCTTTGGGCGGCGCGCTTTATCATGAGGGTGGCACGCTCTTTTTGAGTGGTATGAATACGTTTGCAGGCAATCAGGCCTCTTCAGATACCGGCCAAGCGCTGGGTGGCGCGATTTATATGAAATCGGGCGATATCATTTTTTCGGGTATGAATTTCTTTTCATTTAATACGGCTGATGGTGTGGCAAATGATATTTATATTGAAAACGGACGAATTCTTATTCGTGACGGTGAACTTTATTTAGACGGCGGCATTATGGGCAATGGCATTACCCTGATTGCCCCGCAGGCAAAGCTTTATTTGCGGCAGACGCTTGCCGATACGGTTATGGAAACAACACTTGTTAATAATGGCATTGTTGCTATTGAAGAGGGCTATCGGGCGCATTTTTCGCGTGAAACATTTAATAATGGTCTGATTGAAGTGGAGCCCAACGCCGAACTTTATACGACAGGCATTGACAATACCGGCACGTTGACAAACGCGGGTCAATATGTGAATGAGGGCGATATTTATCTTTTGGGGCAGGGTGTTTTTTTAAATGAGGGTAAAGCAGAAAATAGCGGTATGCTTTCTCTCTCAGATAACTCTTCTCTTAAGCTTGGCACGCAAAGTCTTTTGCATACAGGCAGTTATCAAGCCAGTGGAACGCCGACTTTGGAGCTTGATGTTTTGCTTAATCCGGAAACACACGAGGTTACGCACGGCGTTTTGGAGGTTGAGGGCGATGTGATTGGGAAAACGGGCGTTATTTTGCATTTTTTAGATAGTGATCAGGGCTTTCCGAGTATGGAAGGGTTTTTAAGTGCGTATGTTTTAGCGCCGAATGATGATTTGATGACGCCGGCAGATTTTATTGTTCAACGTATTTGGGGCAGTCCGTTAGATTTTAATTGGCTGTCGCGTTATAATGCCAAGGGCGATGAAAAAGGAAGTGCTTGGTATTTGGGCGTGTTGCCCCCTGAGCCGAGACAACCTGATTTGCCCTTTGAGTTTGTGACGCCTCTCCCTGAGCCACCACCACGACCGTCTGTTTATGTGCCGGAAGTGCCGGTTTATGCAGCGTTGGGGCAGGTTTTATATGAGCAGACGCGACATTTGTTTGAGGCTGTGCAAAGTGGATTTGCGCCTCAAATTTGCGCTGATTGTGCGTTTTCATCTGATCCGCGGGGTTTTGTTCAGGTGCAGTATCATCATGTTGCGTTAGACAAGCCCTCAGATGTGAGAGGGCATGTTCAGGCAGTCAATGCTGGTGTGCGGGTTGTGGAAAACGGCGCTTATCAGGCCGGTGTGTTTGGTCAATACGGCAAAGGAAAATACAGCTTTTCAGGGGCAGGGGATTATCAGGCTTTAAGTGGCGCAAAAATGCGTGTCACGGATTATGTTTTTGGTCTTTATCAGCAGTATCAGACAGAAAAATACGGTTTGTTCGGCGCATTATACGGCGGACGGCAAAATATGGGCTTTACAACGGATGACGGCGTGATTGATGAAAACACGCATGCAATGGTATATGGAATCGGCGTTTCGGCGGCGCGTTATGTGCCGCTTGCTTTACGTTGGCAACTTGTGCCGTTCGTTTCGGTTCAGGCGGAGCGGCTAGAGATTGCCGATATTCATGATCAGGCCGGCAAAACGGCGCATTATCACAATCCGCTTTATGGCGAGGCGAGCTTGGGCGCGGCTTTGAAATATGATTCATGTGAGGGGCAGAATAAAGCCGGCTTTTATGTCAAACCTTCGGTGGTGCAAACGTTTGGGCGGCATACGGGTGTTCAAATCACGGGGATGAATCAAACAAAATCGCAACCCTCACAGACACTCGGGCGGTTTGAACTGGGCGCGGAATTTGCGCATCATGAGCGCATTTCGGGCTATGCCGGCGCGGCTTATACCTTTGGCAAAGACTATCACGCCTACCAATTCTCCGCAGGGGTAAAGATTGCTTTTTAGGGATGTCTTTTCTAGATTTTCATTGAGCCTAATTTATTTAAAAGCTCGTCCGCTGTTAGTTTGTTTAAATCTTCCTTAATGCCTTGTGAATCATAATAAACGGTAGAATGAATGGTATTATCTTGTCCAACTTCCCAAATAGCGATGACTAAATTTGAAGGAAATAAATCATCTATACGGTTTTTAAAATAATCTTCATAAGCTTTTTTAAGCAATTCTGTTTTTTCTGCGTTAATGTCAGGAATACCCTTAACTTCAATATAAAGGTAAATGCCATTGATAAACTTTAAGATAAAATCAAAATAGCTTTTTTTCACATTAAGAGTGTCGTCTAGATATTCGCCAAAAATATTAGAGAATGCCAAATTCTTTGCCCACAATTTGATACCGTCTTCATTTTCCGTGTAATCTTTTATTGTTTGAAAAGCGAGCATTTCAGGGGTTGAATCCAAGGGTTGTTGATTGCCATTGAGTTTGTCCTCCTCGTTAATACTAAACAAGTATTGTTTTTTTGTAATTTCCCTCTTTTTTTGATTATGGGTATAAATTTCTTGGTATGATTGAGGATCATAAGGTTTTTCTAAAATCTTGTAGCGCGGTTTACAAGTTCTTGTTTTTGATATAATGTTTAAAATATCTTTTTTATGTTTTTCCAACAAAACCGTCATTAAAAACTCTTTGAGTATATGGTTTTTCTTTAAAAAGGTGTTTGCTAGAGGGTTTATTAAATCAAACAATTGCTTGTTGGCGGTTATCAACCTCTTATAATCTCTCAGAAATATAAACGGATTTGTGATTGTCGTATAAATTTGATTGCCGTTTGCTGTGCTTAAAACCTTTTTGTATGTTTTATAGTCATTAATAAATATTCTTTTAATTTCCTGTAAAAAAGGATTTTCACTCTCATTTAACCAATCTGTAAACTTTTTCGTAAATTGTTCGTTTGATTTTGAATTTTTTATTTCCCCTTTATTTTCTATATCTATGGATAAAAATGTTTCGTTTGAAAACTTTTCTCTGACTTTGTAATGATATTCGTTTATTTCGTCATTTTCTGTTTGTGTATTAGAATAGATATAATATTTTGAGGTTACATCATTGTATTCAAGGTTCGGATAGGGGTTGCGCTTTATTCTGCCTAAGGTTTGAATATTTAAATTTGTTGAGGATACGTTTCGTAATTGAATCAACATACAAGCTCTTGGAATATCCCATCCTGTTGAGGGACCAATTTTGAAAATGATAGCGTCAATGTCATTGTTGTTTTCTGTTATTTCATCTAGGGTAAATTTATTTTTATAAACCCTGTTGGAGTCTTTGTCGTTATTGCCAAAATATTGAATCCATGCTATATTGTGGCAATCAAGTGTTTTTTTGATGTTTGCTATTCCCTCATGAAAGGCTAGAGATTTGATTTTATCTTTGGGCGCGTCATTATCTACCTGTATCAGCATAGCAGGGTGAATACCGATGTTTAAGTTGGCGTATTCTTTTTTTATTTGTTGAAAATGTTTAATGGCATCTTCTA
Source organism: uncultured Alphaproteobacteria bacterium (assembly GCA_947588655.1). Taxonomy (GTDB): domain Bacteria; phylum Pseudomonadota; class Alphaproteobacteria; order RF32; family CAG-239; genus CANPYS01. The sequence goes on from CANPYS010000001.1 coordinate 16,674, forward strand.
AAACTTCTGTGTCTTGTAAACTTTTATTTAATAGAGATTGTGGAGTTGTTTTTAAAAGATATTTGTCTTCATTAAGCAATCTATTGTTTAAATCACTTTCTTTTAAGATAACTTTTTGAGTGAATGGATTTCTATAATCCGGTGTTGCTGTCATTTTTAAGACAAATGTGGCGTTATTGTTCATCAGATTTTCAAAATCTTCGTCTTTGTTTGGTTTCTCTCCACCAATGTGTGCCTCATCTCGGATATAAATCAACTTTAGTCCTTTATCTTTAGCGCAAATTACAAAATCTGTGATAATGCCATATTCGCTTAAAATCCGCCCTTTTCCGAAAGATGATTTGCCAAAAATATAAACTTTGTTTTGTTCAGGGATGATTTTGTTTATGCTTTCAGTTTTTTCTGTTTTTGCCGTGGAAGGCGATTGAATATATTCCACCTCAAATTTTGAATAAGGTAAATCTGTCTTATATTTATTGAGCTTTTGTTCAAAAAAATACGGCAAAGAGGAAGAAGATGGGGTTGCAACCACAAAAATAAATTGGTCATTTGGATTGCGTTCAATTATAGAGGATATAAAATAAGACGCCATTAAGGTTTTGCCACTACCTGTGGGTGCTTTAAATTCACAAACCACTTTTTGAGATGGCTGGTATAAATCCAAAATTTGTTGCACGGTTTTTTGTTGGAGTGAAGTTAGTTCCATTATTTTTCTCCGTCATTTTGTTTTTGTGGATTAAGGGCGGATAAATCGTTATAAATGTCAAAATCATTGCACGGATGATAGTTTTCATTCAGCTTTTTAAACTCTAGTTTTGCTTTTTCTTTTAATTCTTCTGCTTTTTCTAAATCTTGTAATGTGAGTTCTGTCGTTTCAATATTAAATACGCGGACGGCATTGTTTGTGAGATAGGGTTTTTCTTTTGTATATGTCCACTCTATCTTTTCTCCATTGCTTCCTTTACCGTTAATAACGCGGTATAGCCGCTCGCGTGTGATTTTTTCGCCGATACCATTTTCATTATTTGTAACCAAAATAAATTTGCGCTTTCCGCCGTCTTCTTCATTAAGTTCCATGACGGCTTGCCCTGTTGTGCCACTACCTGCATAAAAATCAAGGATTGTTGAATCTTGTTTTTTTATGCCTTTAATTAAATATGTAATTAATTCTATAGGCTTTGGATTTCCGAATAATCTTTCATTAAGTAATTTTTCTAGCTCTTTTGTTCCATTACTACTTGAAATGTTGATGAAACTTTTTAGAGGACCTTCCGATATTACTTTTTTTTGTTTTGCATCTATAAATATTTTTTTTACAACACTATACCCAAGAGATGTTTCCTTGATGTAAATTTTATCTCTTTCCTCATTAAATTTATTAAGCTTCCAAGTCCAACGCCCTAACTTATTTCCTTTTTTAGGAGGTCTTATCTTAATATATCCTTTTTTTAATAATGTTAGATTATCTTTATAAACTTCATCTTCTATATTATTTGTCTTTGCTTTTTCTATATCATAATCAGCTACAGCAATTTTATCTTTTGTGCTTGGATTATAGTATATTGTGTAACCTAAATTAGGTCTTCGATTTAAAGTGCCTCCTGCACCTCCCGTTAGAATTCCAGAACCTTCATAAAAAGATTCCCCATTTTCTTGTATAACTTTTATACTTTTTTCTGTTTCCACAGAAAGAAGATTTTTTTGATTTTTCTTGGCTATTATAAGAATGTATTCATGATTTTTTTGTAAATTATCGGCATCATTTTGGGCGTTCCCTTTTAGCCAAATTAAATTTCCAACAAAATTTTCTTCCCCAAAAATTTCATCGCATAGGACTTTTAAATAAGCTTGTTCGCTGTCGTCTATGGAGATAAAAATTACGCCCGTGTCGCTTAATAATCGTTTTGCCAGTTTTAAGCGTTCATTGAGCATATTAAGCCAACCATCGCGAGTGAACTTATCTCTGTAAATAAATTTTTCTGCCTTTATTTCTTCTTTATAATCATTGCCGTCAGCTTTTGAGGCTTCTGTGTTATAAGGTGGATCAATATAGATGACATCAATCAGACCTTTGCCATTTTTATCTATATAAGTGGCGCACAAGTTCTTTAGGGCATCATAATTTTCACCAATAATCAGCTTATGTTCTAATTTTCCGTCAAAATCTATGTTTATACCTAATTCTCTGTTTTCCTTTATAAGGGCTACGGCATCATGATTAACTTCCGGTGCTTCATCAAATACAAAACCTGTTTTTACACGCTGTGTAATTAAGTTATAAACTGCGTTTAAGTCATTATCAGCGGTGTTCTCAATAATTTTCTTGGCAATTTGCTTTTGCTCCTTGTTAAAAGAAACAGTCGGTATTCTTTCAAGTTTTGCAATGTATTCTTCTTTTAATGCCATTTTCCTCTCCGTTATAAATCATAAAGAAAAACCACCTTGTTCATAAGGTGGTCGGAGAGTTAAACAATCATATCGTGCAAAATGACTCTTTTAGCCTTTTCAACCAAATATGGTCTTGGACATACGCTAAAAGCTCCCCGACCATACAAGATGAATCGGGGATATATTCTTGCTTGCGACCAAATACTACGGTAACAAGCAAATTAACGATGTTATACCCTAACACCGTGCACGATAAGAGCTGTTTAATGCTCCGCACCTTAAACCAAGGCACTGGGTTGTGGAAATTCCGCAACCTTACTTGAAGCATATATTAAAATATTTAATATCTCAAGAGATTTTTATATATTTCAGCGAATCATGAAAATTTATATCAATCAAACAAAATCTCGTTAGGGGCAAAGATTGCTTTTTGAAAGAAAAATAAGTTGTGAAAAAGTTGTTGTGTTTTTAGTAAAAATTTGCTAAAGTATGAATGTTTAATAAATTCTATTATTTCTATTTCTTTTTTGAAACTTGACCTTGGCAGAAATTAAAGGCATTCCTTTCGGGAATGCCTTTTTTAATGGTGGGCGTTGAGAGATTCGAACTCCCGACCCTCTCGGTGTAAACGAGATGCTCTAACCAACTGAGCCAAACGCCCGATAAAATACTTTAGGCTTTATAATGGATTAATTTCTTAAAATCAAGCAAAAAATATAAAAAAAGACCTGCTTGTGCAGGCAGGTCTTTAAATAGCGTTTAAAATTGTTCGGACATTGTCAATGTTGTCAGTTTCATAACGCGGTATGAGATGCCCACAACACATGGAGTCTTTCCATGGTCCTTTCCAATCAGCCCAACCCCAATGATATCCGTTCCTGATATTGTGCGCCTCAATACCATTGGCACGAAAAACTTTCATGGCATCGTTGATGACAAGGGCATTTTTCCAAAAGAGTAAAAGCTCTGTGCTTTTCATTAAACGCTCACCTTTTTCTCTCGCAAGCTTATCGGCATCGAGCCAGTTGGAATTGGGATAATACAGCTTGTTTAAATACAAACCGGCAACCTCAACGCCATAAACATTTTTCTTGTAGCCTAAATGTAAATAAGGCAAACGATAAATTTTGCCATCACCAAATGTGTAAATGACGGGCAGAGGTGTTCTTACCTTTAAATTTTCCATAACATAATAAATTTTAATAATTTAACATTACTTTTAACATAAAACCCTTATTCTAAAAGTCAACAAAAAAATAAGGCAGAACTATTTAAGCCTGCCTTATTTTAACTTTCAACAAATAAAATTATTTGTTTACCGCTTCATGCAAAGCTTTACCAGCTTTGAACTTGGCTTGTTTGCGAGCTGCAATTTTAATCACAGCACCGGTGCGCGGGTTGCGGCCGGTTGTGGCAGCGCGTTTGGCAACGGAGAATGTACCGAAGCCAACCAAGCGAACTTCGTCGCCTTTCTTCAAAGCTTTAGTAACAGAAGCTACAAAAGCATCAACAGCCTTAGCTGTATCTGTCTTTGTCAAGCCGGTTGAGCTAGCAATGCTAGAAATGAGTTCATTTTTATTCACGGTGAGGACTCCCTCTAAAAAAGTTAAAAACCAATGTGATATGCACAATTTGCGCCTATCACACTTAAATTGAAACGATTTTTTTGGCGTCTGTCAAATAAAAAAAACACTTTTTTGCACAAATAACCCTGTTTTTTTGTTTTTTTGCACTATTTTTGAGTGTCGGAAGGTCAAAAAAACGGATTTTTTATAACTTTTTTGAAGAAAAAAAGACTCGGGCGCTTTAAAATTTGGCCGAGTCTGTTATTTTTCTTTTCTTTTTTAAAAAACGGATATATAAATAAATGTGTCTGTTCTTTTTAAGGAGGTTGTGATGAATAAAATATATGCTTATATTTTGCGCGGCAGCGGTGTTGGCGCCTTTTTGCTTTTTGCAATGGCTTTTCTGGCTTCTCTTTATTATATGTATCCTGTTCGTTCGGTTTTAGTGGATAGCATTCCTTATATGCAAGATGTGGCAGATCAGTTGTTGCCGGTTAAAATTGAAAATGGTCGGATTGTTGAGCCGCTGGATACTTATCGTGAAGTCAAACTTTTTGCCGATGAAGATTTGAATGATGATGAGTCAAATGATATGTCGCCTTTTTCGTATCGTTTGGTTCTAGATACGCGTGCAGATGAATTGGACGCTTATCAATTTTCAGACGGTATATATGTGTCGCGGCAATATATTTATATGGTTGCCAATAAAAATGTTGAGCGCCAGTCTTTGGAAGGAACTTATGAAATTGAGAAAAAAGATTATAGCGATGTTTTTGAAGATATCGTTCAATGGGCTTCGTGGGGCTATTTCTTTATTTTATTGCTGAGTGTTTTTATGGGGTATTTTGTGCTGACAATTATCCTTTCGTTTTTGAGCGCTCTTGCTTTGCATATTTATGGGCGCTCTTTAAGCTTTGATGTTAAAATGCGGATGACAAGCGTTATATTTGTTGCAGTGCAGATTTTATATATTTTGCTCACAAGTTGCGGCATTTCTATGACTTGGTGGCTGTGGTCATGCTTGCTTGTTATTTTCGGGCAAATCTTGCTTGTGAAAAAATTGCCGGCATAAGGTTAAAAAAACTCTGTTTCAAGCCCCGCGAAGGGGCTTGATTTTTTTGTCATTTTTTTGTTGCATTTGTTTTTATTTTATTATATAAAAGAGGACATAAGAAATTATTAACCCTAATTATTAACAAAAAACAAAAAATTATGAAAACAAAAAAATTTGAGGGGATTCTCCTCACGCTGTTCGGTGCGGTTGCTGGGTATTTGCTTCTTCGTTTCTTCGCAATGTCGTTTATTGTTGAAATAAACGAGGCGAGCGCGCCTGTTGCTATGGCGTTGTTCGGGCACATGTTCTTGTTTATCTATTTGCCCATCGTATGGATGTGCAAAAAAACACCGGCCGGAGCTTCATGGCCTCGTATATCAGAGATCTTGGCACTAAGTGTCGTCTGGATGACGATAGTTTTTGACGCCGCATTAAACAATGTTCTTTTGGGACAATTGTGGTATACTGTATCGGATTTTTTGTTTGTATGGCTTACCGCTATACCGTTTGTCACGACAAAAAAATCCAAAAAGATTTTGACTATTGTCGGCATTGTCCTGACCGTGATTGCCGCTTTCTTCTAAAATTAATAGACGCTTCTTTTTTAAGAGGCGTCTTTTGTTTTTTAAAGAATCAAAAACACTCCTGTTGCGGAGTGTTCTCATATAAAGATGACTTTATATTAATTATTTTTTGCTGCTTTTTGCAGCCGGTTTGGAAGCCGGTTTGGAAACAGTTTTGCTAGCAGGTTTTTTGGCTGAGCAAGAAGGCTTCTTGGCAGAGCAAGATTTTTTGGAGCAAGAAGAAAATTGTTCAACAGCCATTGACCAGAACTTTTCATCCTGTCCGCTCGGGCAGCCGGCGTTTTGCCAAAGGAAATAAGCAGCTTCCCGAATGTAATTTTCATTAGACATATATCTTCTCCATAATAGATAATAAATTAAAACATCACCTAATATATATACTTTTTTTTAGAAGGTCAATATATATTTTTAATTTAAATGTGATGTTTATTTTCTTGCATTTAAATAAAAGTGTCGTTATAGATATAAGATAGGGTTTTAAGACTGTTGATATTTATTATTTTTAAAAATAACCTGCGGAGGCAAGATGGAAAATTTATTATCAAAAGAAGAAATGAACGCCATTGTTGACGGTGACCACGGTAATGTTTTTGCTGTTTTGGGAATCCATCGTGATAAGGGGTCTAAAAACGTTTTTATCCGCACTTTTCAACCACATGCAGAAACAGTTGAACTTATTGATGAATCGGGGCAATCGCTTGGTATGCTCACAAAACTTGATGAGCATGGTTTTTTCCAAATTAATTTGGGTGCAAAAGAAAATTTTAAATATCGTTTTAAGATTACAAACGATATTCATCAGTCTTATGTTATAGAAGATCCTTATCGTTTTTTACCAACAATCGGGGATATTGATGAATATCTTTTTTCAGAGGGGAATCACCGCGATATTTATAAAAAACTTGGCGCGCATATTATAGAAATGGATGGCGTGAAAGGTGTGGCTTTTGCCGTGTGGGCGCCGAATGCTAAGCGTGTTTCCGTCGTGGGCGATTTTAATAATTGGGATGGTCGCGCACATGTGATGCGTAAACATCCGACCTGTGGCGTATGGGATATTTTTGTGCCGGGAATCGGCGAAGGTGAAGTTTATAAATATGAAATTAAAACTTATGAAAATTATATTCTTTGTAAGACTGATCCGGTCGGATTTTATGCCGAAAAACGCCCTAAAACAGCCTCTATTGTTTTTGATTTGAATCACTATACATTTAATGATGCACAATGGATGGCTTATCGCGAATCGTATAATAGTTTTGATAAGCCGATGTCTATTTATGAAGTGCATCTTGGCTCGTGGCGGCGCAAAGGCGAGCATGGCGAATCGTATTTGACTTATCGCGAATTTGCCGATTGGCTTGTGCCTTATGTGAGCAATATGGGCTTTACGCATGTTGAGTTTTTGCCTTTGTGCGAACATCCGTTAGATGCCTCGTGGGGTTATCAGGTCACAGGGCTTTTTGCACCAACATCACGTTTTGGGAATCCCGACGATTTCAGGTATATGATTGATCGTTTTCACCAAGCGGGAATCGGCGTGATTATGGATTGGGTGCCAGCGCACTTTCCAAAAGACGGACATGGTTTGGTGGAATTTGATGGAACACATCTTTATGAACATGCCGATCCGCGCAAGGGCGAACATAAAGATTGGGGAACAAAAATTTATAATTACGGACGAACAGAAGTTTGCAATCTGTTGTGCGCGAGTGCTCTTTATTGGCTGAAAGAATATCATATTGACGGTTTGCGCGTTGATGCCGTTGCTTCTATGCTTTATTTGGATTATTCACGTAAAGACGGCGAATGGATCCCGAATCAATATGGCGGTAATGAAAATTTGGAAGCTATTTCTTTCTTGCGGAAAATGAATGAACTTGTCTATGGGCAGAATCAGGGTGTTTTGACATGCGCTGAAGAATCCACCGCGTGGCCGATGGTTTCACGCCCGACAAGTATGGGTGGTTTGGGTTTTGGTTATAAATGGAATATGGGTTGGATGAATGATACGTTGCGTTACATCAGTCATGAACCAGTGCATCGGAAATATCATCATGGGCTTTTAACATTCGGACTTTTGTATGCCTTTAACGAAAACTTTATTCTGCCGATTTCACATGATGAGGTTGTTCACGGCAAAGGTTCTATGCTTTCCAAAATGCCTGGCGATGAGTGGCAAAAGTTTGCGAATCTGCGTGCTTATTATGGTTTTATGTGGACGCATCCGGGCAAAAAACTTTTGTTTATGGGGTGTGAATTTGGGCAGGATTGGGAATGGAATTCGGCTGAAAGTTTGCGCTGGCATTTGCTCCAGTATCCGATGTATAAAGGTGTTCAAAACTGCGTGCGCGATTTGAATCTGATGTATAAAGGCAATGCTCCATTGTATGAAGAAGACTTTGATTATAAAGGCTTTGAGTGGATTGATCATTCAGATTGTGATGATAGTGTTGTTTCATACATCAGGCGTGGTCATCATCCGGATGACTTTTTGATTGTGGTGTGTAACTTTACGCCGGTGGTGCGTCGTAATTTTAGAATCGGCGTGCCAGAAGCTTGTCGCTATCAAGAAATTTTTAATAGTGATGATCCAAGTTATTGGGGAAGTGGTGTTCGTAATGAAGGCTTGATGAATGTGAAAGGCGAGGGGTGGAATATGAAACCTTTTTCGTTGGAGATTGTTTTGCCTCCACTTTCTACCATTGTGATTAAGCCTATCAGATAAAAGGAAGATAGTATGTCAAAAATCAAAATTTCAAAAGGTCAAAGTTATCCGCTCGGTTCATCTTGGGACGGTAAGGGCGTTAATTTTGCGCTTTTTTCGGCACATGCTGAAAAAGTAGAGCTTTGCCTTTTTGATTCGTTTGGCATACATGAAACTTTAAGAGTGTGTCTTTTAGAAAATGAACATGGCATTTGGCACACTTATTTAGAAGGTGTTGAACCAGGGCAGGTTTATGGTTGGCGCGTTTACGGACCTTATGCGCCTTTAGAAGGAAAACGCTTTAATCCAAACAAACTTTTGCTTGATCCTTATGCCAAAAAAATTGTTGGTAAATTAATTTGGCACAAAGCTATTTTTGGTTATGATATTGATAGTCCGGATCAAGATTTATCGTTTTCCGAGCTTGATAGTGCGCCTTATGTGCCAAAGTCTGTTGTCACATCTGATGACTTTGATTGGACCGATGATGTTAAGCCAAATTATGCATTTCAAGATACCGTGATTTATGAACTGCATACAAAGGGGTTTACGGTTACACATCCGAAAGTACCGGATATGTATCGGGGCAAGTTTAAAGGTCTTGCCACTAAAATGGTTATGCGTTATCTGAAATGGCTCGGCGTTACAACGCTTGAACTTTTGCCTATTCATTATTTTGCCGGCGATGTTCTTGGTAAAAATATCAAAAATTATTGGGGCTATGAAACGCTTAATTTCTTTACACCGGATGGTCTTTACCTTTCAGGTGGTGATGTTAAGGATTTGAAAGAAACAGTCAAGGCGTTGCATCAAAATGGTTTGGAAGTCATTTTAGATGTGGTTTATAATCATACTGGCGAGGGCAATCAGCTTGGACCGACACTTTGTTACCGTGGCATAGATAATGAAACTTATTATATCTTAGATAAAAATAACAAGCGTTTTTATTATGATAGCACTGGTTGCGGCGCATCTTTTAATGTGGAGAATCCAAATGTTTTAGCACTGGTTATGGATTCATTAAGGTATTTTGCATCAGAGGTTCATGTGGATGGATTTCGGTTTGATTTAGCCTCGTCACTCTCGCGTGTTCAAACTCAATTTTCTCAGCAAAGCGGTTTTTTATATGCCCTTCAGCAAGATGAAATTTTACGTTCCTTAAAGTTAATTGCCGAACCATGGGATACTGTGGCTGGAGGTTATCAGATTGGTGCTTTCCCGACAAGTTGGGGCGAATGGAATGATCGTTTCCGTGACGTTGTGCGTCGTTTTTGGCGTGGCGATGAACGGCAAATTGGCGAGTTTGCAAGTCGTGTAGCCGGATCAAGTGATATTTTCGGTTATAATAATCGCAATCTTTGGAGTAGTATTAATTTTGTGACAGCGCATGACGGCTTTAATTTGCACGATTTATTGAGTTATAATCAAAAGCATAATGAAGTCAATGGCGAGGGTAATCGTGACGGTAATGATATGAATTGGAGTTGGAATGCTGGCGTTGAAGGTCGTGCCAAAGAGCCCTCTGTTTTGCAAAACCGTATGTTGCGTGCCAAGGCTTTAATGACCACGCTTTTATTATCGTTTGGGACACCTATGCTTGTTGCCGGCGATGAGTTTTTGAATACTTCTTTTGGTAATAATAATCCTTATTGTCAGGATAATGTTTTTTCGTGGTTGGTTTGGGAAGCTATTCGCCCCGCTGATAAAAACTTTATTCGCTATGTGCGCCGCTTAATTAAATTGCGTCAAAAGCTTGAAGTCTTTCATCGTATGCAGTTTTTCCAAGGAAATAAAATTTCGGATACAGACTTTAAAGATTTGGCTTGGTATAAAGAAGACGGCAATGAGTTTACGGCCGCTGATTGGAATAATGATAAACGGCGGAGTATCGCTTATTTGGCGTATGCGCCGCAAAGACTTTTGTTGGTTGTTTTTAATGCCGAGGCTCAAACAAAAATTTGGAAATTGCCTGCTTTGAAAAAAACAAAAAAATGGCGCTTGCTTGTTGACAGTTCTGCTCAGTTTGATACGCAAACCCCTTTGGGGCAGGGTAAAAAAATTGAGCTTCCGGCGTGGTCTGTTTTGGCGTTTGAAATTACAATTTAGGAGGCAGTCGTGGATGCCCGATTGAAACTTTTGGCAGAAAAATTAGGTGTTTCGGTTTATTTTTCCGATGCCGGTGTTTCTCAAAAAAATTATGAAGTTGATGAAAAAACGGTTCGCTTTTTTTGTGCTGAACTTGGCTATCTAGCACGCAATGCTCAAGAAGTTGAAAGCTCACTTAAAGCTGTTGAAAATAAAAGTTGGAAAACACCTTTTGAAAATATGATTGTGATGCGGCAAGATAAGCCCGAGATTGTATTTTCTTTGCCTGCAACCTATGAGCCGAAAGATTTGTCTGTGGAGCTTTATGCCAAAGGGTGTAAAGAGCCATTGTCTTATGCCTTTTTTTGTACGCCGACAACCGAGGAAAAAATTATTGGAAGTAAGGTTTTCAGACGGTGGCAATTTGTTTGGCAAGATGAACTTCCTTGGGGTTATTATGACTTTATTTTGCATGCTGGTAAAGAAGTCTTTCGGACAATTTTAGCCTGCGTGCCAAGCCGGTGCTATACGACAGATGAGGTTGAAAACGGTCGGCTTTGGGGCTTTAATCTGCAACTTTATTCTTTAAAAAGTTGCCGCAATTGGGGCGTTGGTGATTTGACTGATTTGAAAAATTTTGCCCACCTTTGCGCTCGTGTTGGCGCTGATGTTATTGGGCTTAATCCGCTTAATCCGTTGTTTCATGATTTTCCGGAAAATGCCAGTCCTTATAATTCAGTTAGCCGAATGTTTTTGAATCCGATTTATTTGGATGTGGAAAAAGTGCCGACTTTTTCCTTTGATATTTTGCCTGATTTGAAAGCACAAATTGCCGATGCCCAAAAAGGCGAATATATCAATTATACAAAGGTTTATCAGCTTAAAATGAAAGTCTTACATCAAATTTTTGAAGCCAACAAATTTGATGAAACATATCAACGGGCTTTCCAAAAATTTATGGAAGAAGAAGGGTGGCATTTGGAAATTTTTGCCACCTATCAGGCTCTCTATAGCAAGGAATGTACTTGTGTCTGGGGCGGTTGTGCCGCTTGGCCGAAAGAGTTGCAAAATCCGGCATCATTGGCAGTTGAAAAGTTTAGAAAAGATAATGCGCATGAAATTTTATTCTTTAAATTTTTGCAATTTGAAACATCACGACAGTTTCAGGAAGTGTTTGATGTTGTAAAGCATTTAGGCTTAAAAATTGGTCTTTATCGTGACTTGCCTGTTGGCGTTTGCAAAGATAGTGCAGAGTTTTGGTGTGATAAGGGCGCTTTTATGCCGCATGCCGGTGCCGGTGCGCCGCCGGATGCTTTTTTTCCAAATGGGCAAAAATGGTGCTTGGGAGCGTTTCATCCTTTTGCTTTAAAGCAACGTGCTTATGAACCCTTTTTGAAAGTTTTGCGCGCGAATATGCGTTGTGCCGGTGCTTTGCGAATTGACCATGTGATGGGGTTGATGCGCTTGTTTATGATTCCAGATCGGGAAAAAGACGGTACTTATATTGCCTATGCTTTTGATGATATGCTTGGGCTTGTGGCTTTGGAAAGTCATTTGAATAAAACCCTGATTGTGGGCGAAAGTATTGGCAATGTGCCGGAAGGTTTTATGGATCATTTGCAAATGTCAAGGATTTATTCTATCAGTGTTTTGTGGTCGGAGCGTTGGCAAAATGGTTCGGGCTTATTTAAAATGCCTTGCGATTATTGTGAAAATGCCTTTGTTTCTGTGGGGACGCATGATATGCCGCCTTTAAAAATGTGGTGGTTTGGTTATGATATTGAACTTCGGCACAGGCTCAAGATGATTAATGATTCGGAGCGTGTCGGGGCTTATAAATTAAGAGAAGCGGATCGGCAAAAACTTTTAGATGCTTTAGATTATAATCGTGTCTGGCCGGAAGATAAACCGCGGAAAGGCAATTATCTTTACGGCGAGGGTTTTCCCGAAGGGTTGGAAGAGGCCGTTCATCGGTTGATTGCCGCCTCATGCGCTAAAGTGGCACTTATTCAGCCTGAAGATGTTTTTCAAGTGTCTAAGCAACAAAATGTTCCAGGGACAGATTGCGATGTTTATCCTAATTGGCGGTTGCGTCTGCCGATTGATTTAGAAAACTTTTTGTCTTCCGAAGCTTTTATGCGCAACGTCAATGCCATGAAGCGCGAACGCGGGCGTTAATCTTTGCTTGACTTTAAGGCATTAATTATGCCGTAAAGTGTGTTCAATTCCTGCTTGGTCATTTGATTGCGTGAGAAGATATTGCGTATGTTACGTTGCAATGATGGGCGTTTCTCGGCATCTTGAAAATTTTTATATTGCTTGAGAGATGCTTCCAAAAACTCAAAAAAATTTAGCAACTCTTCTTTATCAGCCAATTTTCCAGCGTTTGTTTGAAAAATTTCACGCGGGGGATTGAGTTGTTTTTTGTACCACTCATAACCAACAAGTAAAACCGCTTGTGACAGATTCAAGGAACAATGTTCAGGGTTAAGCGGAATTTCAATAATAGCATCAGCCTTTGAAACTTCATCATTTTCAAGCCCTGTGCGCTCAGGACCGAATAAAACGCCGCATTGAGCTTGTTCGTTTATTTTTTGGTGCAGAATTTCCGCGGCTTTGTCCGCGGTATAAATAGCTTTGACCTGATTGCGCCGTCTTGCTGTTGTTGCCAAAACAAGGTTCAAATCTTTTAGCGCCTCGTCTAAGGTTGAAAAAATTTGCGCATGATGTAAAATTTTTTCTGCGCCACTGGATGCCGCTAAAGCTTTGCTATCTGTCGGACTTTGATGTGGTGCAACTAAGCGCATTTCGTATAAGCCGCAATTAAGCATTGCGCGTGCTGTCATGCCGATATTTTCCGCCAATTGCGGTCGTACCAAAATGATTTTGGGCAGATTTTGCATCTTAGTCTGTGCCTAAAATATCCAGTGTGTTAAAAATCAGGTTATTAAAGTCTAAGCCACTGTAATTTTCCATGATGTTAATCATATTTTTAAATGATGTGCTAAAAGGATCCGTGCCACTATTTAAATCACTCATACTTTGGTGCATGTAAAGACTATAATTTTTAGGTAAATCCTTGATTTTTTGATCATAGCTTGTCGGAATTTTATAACCCATATTGCGCAGATGTTCAAGCATCACAATCATATTATGGCGGTTCACTTCAGGGGCAATCATTTCTTCGCCGCCACCGGCTGTTGAACTGAAAGTTGTTGCCTCGCCGATATAATTTAATTTGCCGTGTTGTCCGCTACCACGCCATGTTTTAATGCCACTGCGATCACGAGCGCGCGCCCAAGGATCAACAGGGATAATTTGCCCGCCACCTTCATTGTTTTGATAAATAGGCGCATTGGTGATAGCGCCCTCTGTGCCGTTGCCGACATTATCGCCAAAATAGCCATCATTAGGATGTGGCGCCCATGGATTGCCAGGGAGTTGCGCCCATACGCTGTTTGAAAAAGTCAGCAGACAAAGGGATGTCAAAAAAGCATAAATTAAGCGCATGGTCTTTCTCCTTTTGTTTATATATTTTAGTATAACATAAAAATTTTAAAAAGAATAGTGATATTATTATGACATTTTACTTTTTTTCAAAATTTCTATCTCTTCATGTAAATTTTTAATTTGAATTTGAAGTTTTTTGAAATCTTCATCAAAAGAATCGGGCGCATTACCGTTTAGGCCGTAAGCGCAAAAGGTTTTATCTTTTGTTTTGTTCTTTTCAACCTTGTGCGCGGCAACGCCAACAACCGTTGTGTCGGGAGCAACGTCTTTAACGACAACCGCGTTAGAACCGACTTTAGCATTGTTGCCGATTTTGATTGGACCTAAAATTTGAGCGCCCGAACCAACAATCACATTATCCCCTAAAGTCGGGTGACGCTTGGTCGTGACTTTGCCGTTTTTATCAAAAACCGTTGCGCCACCTAAGGTTACATCGTGATAAAGCGTAACATTTTCGCCAATGTCTGTTGTTTCGCCAATTACCACGCCCATGCCGTGATCAATGAAGAAACCTTTGCCGATGTTTGCCGCCGGATGAATTTCAATGCCTGTGAAAAAACGGCAAATGCCTGATAAAAAGCGAGCTGTAAGCTTCCAATTTTTTTGCCACAAATAGTGGTTAAGCCTGTAACAGGAAATGGCATGAAAGCCTGATGAAAACAAAGCGGCTTCAAAACGAGAATGTGTCGCCGGATCGCGCGCGATGACGGCGTCTAAATCCGATAAAATTGTAGAATTTTCTTTTTTCTTCATGAGAGATTTTTCCTCTAAAAACTTGACATTTATAATTTTATAGTTTAATAATCTAGTTTAAAATAGTAAATTAATCATAAAAGAGTAGGTCAATGGTTGAAGTTTTATTTAACGGACATGCCGGACGCTTGGAAGGCAGGTATCATCAAGGGGCGAAACCAAACTCGCCTGTGGCTTTGATTCTGCATCCACATCCGCAATATGGTGGTACAATGAATAATAAGGTTGTTTACAGCCTTTTTAGTTGTTTTCGGGATTTAGGTTTTTCTGTTTTGCGTTTTAATTTCAGGAGTGTCGGGCGTTCTCAGGGTATGTTTGAAAATGGTCCGGGCGAGCTTTCGGATGCTACAGTGGCTCTGGATTGGCTTCAATTGCATAATCCTGATGCGCGTCAATGTTGGATTGCCGGATATTCGTTTGGGGCATGGATTGCATTGCAGCTTTTGATGCGTCGTCCCGATATTAATAATTTTATTGCTGTATCGCCACCTGCGAATGAAAATGATTTTACTTTTTTGGCGCCTTGCCCAACATCCGGCTTGGTTATTCAGGGGGGCAAAGATGAGATTGTGCCACCGGAAACGGTTGTCGCACTTGCAAAACGCCTAAATGCTCAACGGAATGTTGATATTGATTTTGCCATGATTGAAGAGGGCGACCATATGTATAATAATCATTTGGTTGATTTATATAAAGTGGCTGGTCATTATGTGGTAGATACTATGAATAAGCCTCCCGTTTCCCGTAAACCTGTAGAAACTATACAAGCTGACGATAATGATGATTTGTTGATGTTGGAAGGGGACGAAGATTTGGAAGAAGATGATGAAGAAAGTCTTTAGGAATCGCGTTTCATAAGCTAGGAAAAGTAAAGAATTTACTTTATCGTCACTCACAAGAGTTTGCTATAACTGATGGTTAGGGAATGATAAGTAACACTTTCACCTTGTTTGGGTGAATTTGGATTTTTAGATTAGGCATTGGAACAAAACAGGTGGAGATTGTGTAGCACTCTCCGCCTGTACTTCTATTTGTGACTTTTAGATTTAACTGAGCAAGAGAATATATAAAAAGCACTAAGAATCAATAACTTATTAACAAAACGTATGCAAAAAAAAGTAGAGGTTAAAAAACAACAATTACTTTTGTTGTTTTTTTTGCTCTTCTTGCTCGTAAGTGTTGCGATGAACGCAAAACTAACTCGCTTCGGTCACCGCTCTGTAACGCTTGCTTTGGCGCCTATCGGCGTCTTGCAAGCTAACACTCGCGTTATCTCGCCCAAAAAACACCAATTACTTTTGGTGTTTTTTGGGCTCTACGCCTCAGAATGACGCAAATATTACCATTAAAATCAACAACTTATCAACAAAATGCATGCAAAAAAAGGTACCTTTAAATGTGCATTTTGTCAAGCAAAAAATTTTGAGATATTTCAAAAGGTTATTTTCTTGATGAAATGTGCATTTAAACGTACGTTTTTTTGAGAAGATTCTCAAAGGTCATCCTGAACTCGTTTCAGGATCTCATAAAAAAAGATGCTGAAACAAGTTCAGCATGACATTTGGGGCGTTCAGCATGACGATTCGGATGGAGAACTTTATAATTAAGGAGTAAAGAATGAAGTACGTTTTATTTTTAGTTATGGTTTTGTTTTCAAATCAGGCGGTGGCGCTGAATTGTGAAAAGCAACCGACATGTGAGGAGTTAAATTATTCCAAAGAAGATGATCCACAATGCGCCGATGACGGCTATATCTTATGTCCGTTTGACTTTTCCTATAAAAAATGTTTACAGCCTGATTGTGAAAAATTAGGTTTTACATCATCTGAAAAATCAGGTTGGTGTTCTGAAATTATTACTTGTCCGCAAGATTCTTCTTATACGGCTTGCAACTGTCTTAAGCCACGTTGCAACATCGGCGATGTGTTGTATGCGGACAGCTCTTGTGGCGATGTCAAAGATTACAGCGAAGATAAAGTTGCGGTTGGTGTGGTTTATTACACAAACTGCGATGGTGGTGGCAAGGTGATTAGTCTTAAAGATTTAACGCTTGATTCAAACTATGTTTTTCACCCAACAGAGCCTTTTGGCAACACCGCTCTTTACAAGTTTCCTTGGGGACTTTCTGGCGTAACTGTTCCAGGCTTGAAATATAAGTGGGCTACTAATGAACAATTCTTGCTCGCTCTTCAAACAAGAGATCCTGACTTTTTCAACGGCGAAAAAGATACGCAAACTTTGATTAATTTCAAGAAAGACTCTTGCTCTTATGATGAAGGCACAAAAGGATATGCTGAGTATTGCGTGGCGACGGCGGCTTTGGCGGCGCATCAATTTTATCCGCTTGGCGTTGAGCCAAACAATACGATTGTCGGCGCAGGGCGTTGGTATTTGCCCTCTCTTGGCGAGCTAACCGAACTTTATGGCTATGATTATGACCAAGTTACGACATGGGATACTGGAAAAACGGGCAAAACAAAAGAAAAAGTCACTCAGACGCTTACAACGCTTGAAGGCAAAGCGGAACCTTTAAAAAATATTGAATACTGGGCTTCAATTGAATACTCTGGAGATATTGCTTATGAATTGAAAGCTGACGGTTCTATCAGCAAATATTATAAAAAAGATCCGCACTGCGCTGTCCGCGCCAGTTTGAACTTTCGGTAAAAAGAACCCCCTCTTTTCCAAGAGGGGCGTTTTTATTCTTCAACAAAACCAGCTTGCAGTTTTTCCTTTTTAACACAAATGATGACGGCGGTTATTCAGCGGGACACAGGCAAAAGAGCCTCCTTGCCTTCTTTTTGTCTTCCGGCACATTGTTTGCCGAAATTTGGCGTAAAATTATGCTGAGCGCGGTAGAACCCTAAAAAATTCAAGATTTTTTGAAGCCTAAAATTTTATAAAATTCAAGAATTTATCAACAAAATGTGTGCAAAAAAAGGTACCTTTAAATGTGCATTTTGTCAAGCAAAAAATTTTGAGATATTTCAAAAGGTTATTTTCTTGATGAAATGTGCATTTAAACGTACGTTTTTTTGAGAAGATTCTCAAAGGTCATCCTGAACTCGTTTCAGGATCTCATAAAAAGAGATGCTGAAACAAGTTCAGCATGACTTTTGGGGTCGTTTCAGGATGACGATTCGGATGGGAGGACTTTTTTATTTAAGGAGTAAAAAATGAAGTACGTTTTAATTTTAATAGCAATTTTGTTTTCAAGTCAGGCGGTGGCGCTGAATTGTGAAAAGCAACCAACCTGCGAGGAGTTAAATTATTCCAAGGAAGACGATCCTCAATGTGCTGAGGACGGTTATATTCTCTGTCCGTTTGACTTTTCCTATAAAAAATGTTTACAGCCTGATTGTGAAAAATTAGGCTTTACACAATCGGATAAATCATTATGGTGCAATGAAATTGCTTCCTGTCCGTTCAACGCCTCTTACACGCTTTGTAATCGCAAAGCCGTGCAATGTAAGGTTGGCGATGTGTATTACGCAGATGACACTTGCGGTTCTTCCAATAATCTGGACACTACTAAAATTCCGGTCGGCGTTGTGTTTTATGTGACAGCTGACGGACGTCACGGTCGCGTTTTGGCTTTTGATGAGTTCCAAGGAGCCTACAGCGCAATGAATTCAATCAGCGCCGCCTTACCTTTGTTTACCTGTGAACAAGTGTTGGACGGTTTGAAAAAAGGAAATCCGGATTTATATGATGGTCAAGCGCAAACCCAAAAAGTTGCCGCGCTTGATTCGCAAAGTGCCGCCGCCAAAGCTCTTGAATATTATCCTCAAGAAATTGACCCTGATACACCTTACACCGGCAAAGGAAACTGGTATTTGCCAACACTTGGCGAGTGGGAGTGGCTTTATGACCATGAATTTATAGACAAATGCCCGATTTCATCAGGTGGAAATAATTACGCCAACATTCCTATTGTACCTGTCTTAAAAAAGCTTGGAAAGAGCGGCATGCGGACAGACCGTTTTTGGTCGATTAACTTATTTTCATCTAAACAAGCGCTTTATTTTGGCACCACTTACGGGGATATAGATTCCAAACTTCTGCTTTATCAATATTATATTCGTCCGATTATGAAATTTTAAGCGGATGAGCAGATTTTTTTCTTCCTTACGATTGTAAAATGAATTTTCCCGATTACTTTTTATGAAAAATCGGGAGAAAAATGATGGATGAAAAAAATAAAATCGGTCTTCTACCGGCAACTTTGATGGTTGCCGGCAATATGATGGGTTCAGGTGTGTTTATGTTACCTGCCAATTTGGCGGGCATCGGGAGCATTGCCATTTTCGGGTGGTTGATTACCGTTGTGGGCGCTATTTGTTTGGCGCTTGTCTTTTCCAAACTGACGCAAATTTATCCGGCGGCGGGCGGTCCTTATGCCTATGCCAAAAAAGCGTTCGGTAATTATATGGGTTATCAGACAAACTTGGTTTATTGGCTTGCCAATGTGGTTGGCAATGTGGGGCTTGCCGTGGCGGGACTCGGCTATTTAACAACTTTTTTCCCCACGCTTAAAGATCCGCTTGTCATGGCGTTTGCGCAAATTGCCGTCATATGGTTTTTTACTTATGCCAATATTTTAGGTCCGAATGTGGTTGGCCGTTTGCAAAGTATGACCACCATTTTAGCCTTAGTTCCGATTATCGGTATGGCGCTTTTGGGCTGGTTTTGGTTTCATGCCGATACGTATATGCAAGGTTGGAATGTGACCGGTAAGAGCGATCTGACGGCTATTGGGATGACGCTTAATTTTACGCTTTGGGCGTTTATCGGTGTGGAAAGCGCTTCCGTTTCAACGGCGGTGGTGAAAAACCCCACCCGCAATGTGCCGATTGCAACAGTTGCCGGTGTGATTTTAGCCGCTGTTTGTTATGTTTTGAGCTCCAGCGCGATTATGGGCATTATTCCGAGCTCAGAGCTGATGTCTTCTTCCGCGCCGTTTTCGCAAGCGGTTGCCGTTGCCCTTGGTCCGACAGCCGGCGATATTGTGGCGGCATGCGCCGCGATCGGTTGTCTTGGTTCGCTCGGCGGTTGGACGCTTTTGGTCGGGCAGACGGCAAAAGCCGCCGCTGATGACGGTTTGTTCGGGCGCGTGTTTGCCTGCACCAACAGCAAGGGCGTGCCGGCTTCCGGCTTGGCTATTGTCGCCGGCATTATGACATTGCAGGTTTTGGCAACCATGTCGCCGACTGCCTCGGAGCAATTTGGCAAAATTGCTTCCATTGCCGTGATTTTGACCTTATTGCCTTACATTTATTCTTCGGTGGCAATTAAGATTATCGGGCGCGATAAAATAGATGCTAAGCAAGGCGTGTTTTATACGGTTGTCGGCTTAATCGGTGCTTTTTATTCCATGGCGGCAATGATTGGTTCTGATCCGGCGCAAACCCGTTGGGCTTTGATGTTTGTGATTGCTACCATTATCTTTTATGAATTGGCGGAAGAGCGTCAATGGGCGATGGGCGAGAACCCCGAAGGCATTAAATGTATTGTGCCATCATGGGTGCGTCATTTAACTTTGCTTGTGACCATTTTGGCGCTTGTTGTTATGTTTTGGATTTCGTTTGGCGAAAACAGCGCGCTTATTCACCGCACCAAGAGCCACTTTCCGGTGGTTGAACAGCTTGAAAATTTGAGTTAAGAAAGGAGTGAGAAATGCATCAAAATAAAAATCCGTTCGGGGTGAAAATTTTACTTTCCTATGAGGAGCTTGAGCGCGATACCGCGGCGGCGCGCGCGGTTCGGCATTTGCAGACCGATTTGGCAGATGATGATACGGAAATTATTGTCGCAGAACATTTAGAAGACGCTCGCGCTATTTTTGCAAGCGACGCCGGCATTCAATGTGTGTTGATGGGCCTAGAATGTCAGTATTGCTCCAACACTTATGAGGTTTTGGATGTTCTTCGGGCGCAAAATCCGACCGTGCCGATTTTTTTGATGTCAAGCCGCAATATGGCCTCGCAAATTCCGACTTCTGCGCTTGAAAAAGTGAGCGATTTTATTTGGCTTTTGGAAGATACCACCGATTTTATTTCAGGACGAATCCGCGCCGCGATTGAGCGTTATCGTTCCTTTATCCTGCCGCCGATGTTTAAGGCATTGGCACGGTTTGCCAAAATTCATGAATATTCGTGGCACACCCCGGGGCATACAGGCGGAACGGCGTTTTTGAAATCTGCCGTCGGACGCGACTTTTTTAATTTTTTCGGCGAACAGGCGTTTCGTTCCGATCTTTCCATTTCCGTTGGCGAGCTTGGCTCTATGCTTGACCATACTGGTCCTATCGGGGAAAGCGAAAAATATATGGCGCGTGTGTTTAATTCTACCCGCAGTTATCATGTTACCAACGGTTCGTCCACCTCTAACCGCATTATCTTAACGGCAAGTGTGACACGTGATGAAATTTGCTTGTGTGATAGAAATTGTCACAAATCGGTAGAGCATGCGATGACGCTTTCAGGCGCTATCCCGACTTATTTAGTTCCGACCCGCAACCAATACGGCATTATCGGCCCGATTTTGCCCGAGCGTTTAACGCCCGAGGCCGTTAAGCAGGCCATTGATGAAAACCCGCTTGTGAGCGAGCGCATTGATCATCAGCCCAAGCATGCCATTATCACAAACTCCACTTATGATGGCTTGTGTTATAATGTTACGCAAGTGCGCGACTTGTTAGGGCAAAGTGTTGACCGCTTGCATTTTGACGAGGCTTGGTACGGATATGCGCGCTTTAATCCGATTTATGAGGGGCGTTATGCGATGTGTTGCAATCCGCAAACTTATGATAAATCGCAACCAACTGTTTTTGCCACACAATCCACGCACAAGCTTTTGGCGGCCTTCTCGCAAGCCTCTATGATTCATGTGTTGGAAGGGCGCAACCCGATTGACCATGTCCGCTTTAACGAATCGCTGATGATGCACTCGTCCACATCGCCGCTTTATCAGATTATTGCCTCTAATGATGTGAGCGCGGCAATGATGGATAACGGAGGTGGCAAAACCTTGACCGATATTTCCATTCGTGAAGCGATTGATTTCAGAAAAACAGTGGCGCGAATCCATAAAGAATATGGCGATAATGATGATTGGTTCTTTAATATTTGGCAACCGGATCAGGTTCGTATCCCCGAAACGGGTGAAAAAGTGCCGTTTTATGAAGCGCCTGACGACCTTTTGGCGACTATGCCCGATTGTTGGGTTTTGCACCCTGATGAAGCTTGGCACGGTTTCGGCGCTATTGCAGATGGTTATTGCATGCTTGATCCGATTAAAGTTTCAGTCACAACCCCCGGCGTGATGCCTGATTCATCGCTTGCCGATTGGGGCATTCCGGCGGCGCTTTTAACGGCTTATTTGGATAATAAGGGCATTATTGTTGAAAAGACGACCGATTTTACCATTCTGTTCCTCTTCTCAATGGGTGTGACAAAAGGGAAATGGGGCACGCTCTTAAACGCTCTCTTTGCCTTTAAAGATGATTATGACAACAATGTGCCGCTTTCGCGCATCATGCCCAAAATTTACCACGCAGATGAAACAAAATATGCTTCCATGGGGTTGCGTGATTTAAGTGTGGAAATGTTTGAGGCGATGAAATCTTTGGGAACAACCAAAGCCCTTTCGGCGGCGTTTTCCGTCCTTCCGCATCCGGATATGACGCCTGTTGAAACGCATGAGCAACTTGTTAAAAATAATGTGGAATCGCTTACGCTTGATGAAATGGAGAATCGCACCGTTGCCACCGGCGTTGTTCCATATCCGCCAGGAATCCCGATGTTAATGCCTGGTGAAAATGCAGGCCCTTCAGACGGTCCGCTTCTCGGTTATCTCAAAGCCTTGGAAGCCTTTGATCAAAGATTCCCTGGGTTTGGGCATGATACGCATGGGGTGGAAGTAGTGGCTGGTTCCGGCAAATACCGCATTCTATGTTTAAGAAAAGGCGTATAACCGCTCATCTAGAGGCGTTTTTACGGGTCTCGGGAAATTCACGTACCTCTTTTGTACGCTGGAATTTCCCTCGCCCTTAAAACACCTCTATCTAAACGGTTCTCCGCCTTTCCACGGCTTGGGAGAAAATTAAGAAAACGTCCATTTCAAAATGGACGTTTTTTGTTTTTGTGCTTACGAATAAAAAAATCAAGTAAAATCAAAGAAATGTCTCAAAAAAACGTACGTCATTATTTACAACTTGTCAAGTGAAAAAAATTGGGTTTTTCAATAACTTATTTTTGCAAAAAAATGCACAAAAAAACGTACGTTTTTTTGAGATAGGGAAAAACTTTCTCTCAAACGTCATGCTGAGCTTTGGTGCGTTAGCACCATTCGCGAAGCATCCAGGAACAGTATAGCTAATTTGTTGTCCTGGACTCTTCGCCTGCAGCTCAGAGTGACGATTCGGCAGAGTTCGTAATTAAGGAGAAAAAAATGAAGTATGTTTTATTTTTGATGTTGGTATTGTTTTCAAGTCAGGCGGTGGCGCTTAATTGTGAAAGGCAACCGACTTGTGAAGAATTGGGTTATTCTACGCAAAATAATCCAAACTGTTTAGATGACGGTTATTTAATTTGCCCGTTTGATTCTAATTATAAGAAATGCGTCAACTTTAGTTGCGAATCGCTCGGGTTTACGCTATCCGATAAATCGGGCTGGTGCGCTGAAACAATAGAATGTAAAGGTGATAAAAGTTATACTCTTTGCAAAACATCTTGTATTGCTTGGGATTCTGATACGCTTTCCATGCTTGCCGAATCGGGCAAATGTAAGCTCATCACGATGAAAAATGACATCACGCTTTCAGAAGATAAGCTCAACGTTTCCGCAAACACCATGATTGACGGTGGTGGGCATACGCTTCATGTGTCGGCGAATATAAACCCGATAGATTTACAAGCGAACAGCGGTCTCAAAAATCTTAACTTGGATGTAAAGGGTACCGGCGTTAAACAAGGTTATATTCTTCTTCCGCAAGGTAATGGAGTTCTCTTTGAAAACCTGACGGTTGCGGTTTCTGGCATGACACAAAAATATAATGCAGGGCTTGTTGGTATGTCAAATTTTTCTGCCGAATTTAGAGGTCAAACAAATCTGAATTCAAATTATTATAGTGTCTTTTTCAATAGTGATCATATTAACTTTACAAATGCGCAAGCCACTCTTTTTGCCGCTAATGATTTAATGAAAAGTTCCAACGTCACACTTCACAATTCCACACTTGATATTACAATGAGTACTGTTCTCATGACGCGCTCTAAATTAACGCTTTACAATTCCACACTCCATTTTACAGGCACACATTTGTTCTGGACAGGAAGTTCAACGGTAGAAAATGTCTTGACAATCGGGGAGGGTTCCACCGCGGTGATTAAAGTTTCAAACGGTCTGAATATGGAAAGTACTAGAAAATCAAATTTTGTGTTAAGCGGGACAGCAGATGCGCCAGCAAAGTTAGAAATTACGACACCTGATAAAAATAATAATGAAACATATATCACAGCTCATAACATAACGGATACGCTTGTCTTAAATAACAAGACATATCATCCAACGCAAACAGCTACAACGCTTATATCGGATGTTCCAAACTCAAGTTATTGGCGCGCTGTGCCATAGAATGTTTTTATGAGTCTCGGCATAAATCTTTTTTTAAGTTTTCTCTTTTAAAATCATTTGCCGAGGTGTTTATGGATTACGTTAAAATAGAAGGCGAGCGTTTTGTTGTCCGGTTGATGTATGCCGGCATGCAAAATATGAGCGGTCGGGCTGTTTATCAGGAAACAGGCTGGGGAAATGTGGCGGTGGTGCATCGGGATTTGTTTGCGGCGTTGCAAAAGACGGTGCCTATTTTGGAAAAGCACAATCTTTATATGCTCATTTTTGATGCGTATCGCTTGCCTGATGCGCATAATATGTTGGTGCAAGCTGTACCGTTTGGTCTTTTTGCGCCTGAGCCGAAATTATCGGCGCATTGTCATGCCACGGCGGTGGACGTGTGTCTTGCCGATGAAAATCTTCAACCTCTGAAATATCCGACACCTGTTGATAATTATACACCTCAAAATGCGGCGGCTGTTCGTTTTGGACATATCGCCCCTTTTGAAAGGGATATGCTTAAAGCCCGTCATGATTATCAAGACGCCGCACCCAAGGAAAAATCAAATCGTCTTTTCTTAAAAAAATTAATGGAAGGCGTTGGTTTGGAAAGCTTGGACTCGGAATGGTGGCATTATTCTTTGCCTGAAGGTCTTCTTGAGGAAAAATACCCGCTTATCAGTTTGTTTTCGGAAGATTTTGAATAAATCAGATATTTTGTAAAACCCGCGCGACATCTTCCATGGTTCGCTCTATGCCGGCATCGCCTTGATGCCAACCTGCCGGACAAACATTGCCGTTTGTTTCAGTAAATTGAAGCGCATCCGTTATTCTTAAAGATTCTGCCGGATCGCGCCCAATTCTTTCATCATTTATTGTCAGATAACGCACGATTTTGCTTAAATCAAGCAAAAATGAGGCGCGCATGGCTGTGCCGTCGGCATTTAAAACGCCATAACTTGCGGCAATCTGACCGTGTATGTCTGAAACAAGCGGAAAGTTTATTTTTCCGATACCGCCTTCCTGAAAAGACATTTTCTTCCAAGCTAAATGCGCATGTGCCGAATCGGTGCTGATGCCCAAAAGCCTTACTTTTCGGCGCTCAAATTCAGGCAACATTTTATTATAAAAAACGAGTTCTGAGGGGCAAACATAGGTAAAATCCGCCGGATAAAAAATCAAAAATCCATAAACATTATCTAAATATTGATAAAGGTTGAAGCTTGTTGTTATGGTATCATCAGGCATTACGGCAGAGGCTGTAAAATCGGGCGCAGGGCTTGACATTAAGACGCTGTGTGTCGTTTTTGGGGTCGGTACAATCGGTTCAGGTGTAGGCGTGTTGCATGAAAAATCGTGCGGCATATTGTTTGGAAAAGTGCACCCGCATTTATCGTCTTCACTACAATCGCATTTGTTGGCATAATCATAAAAACAATCATCAGACATGTCAAAACTCCTCAAAAATAAGCCGGAACAATCTCCGGCTTATGATATAGGCAATTTTTGAGCAAATTAAACGTATTTGACCTCTAAAATCTCAAAAGATTTTTTGCCACCCGGCGCGGTGTATTCCGCCACATCGCCTACTTCTTTGCCAATAAGTGCGCGTGCCAAAGGCGAGGAGAGGGAAATCAGGTTCTTTTCAATATCCGCCTCATAATCGCCCACAATTTGGTAAGTTGTTTCAACATCCGTGTCTTCATCAACCACCACAACCGTCGCGCCAAAGCGTACCACATCGCCCTTAACCGACTGCGGATCAATCACTTGCGCGCGACTAACAACTGCTTCAAGTTCCTGAATACGCCCTTCAATAAAGCTTTGCTTTTCTTTGGCGGCAGAATATTCAGCATTCTCAGATAAATCGCCGTGCGAGCGTGCCTCGGCAATGGCGGCAATAATGTTCGGGCGGTCAACGCCTTTAAGATTTTTCAATTCCTGCTCAAGCTGTAAAAATCCCTTTTTCGTTAAAGGAAACTTATCCATCATTATTCTCCAAAAGTTAGAAAAATGAAACTGCGGCGAAGCGACTCGTCACAGCTTGTTTTTTGTTTTTAATGGTCTCTTTATAATCCAATTTAAAACAAAATCAAGCTTTTTCTTTTTTGTGTAAAACTTTTTCATTTTTAGCTGTCCAAAACCTCTAAAAAATGCTTGGCATAATGGTGCAATTTGGTATGCTTGATTTGAGGGAGAAAACGATGACTAAAATTGCAATCTGGTGCCGACATCAAGGGGATAATGTTATTGGGATTGGGCCGAATATTCCTTGGCATATTTCGTCTGATTTTAAACGCTTTCGCCGCATTACTGAAGGCCAAAGCCTTGTTGCCGGCGAAAAAACGTATGAGAGTTTCCCAAACCGCACGCTGCCAAACCGCAAAATTTATGTTTTAAGCTTTAATCCGGATTATGAAGTTTCGGACAAGGCTAACCATTTTGTTGTCAATGACATTAAAGCTTTTAAAGATTTTGAAGGCAATCTCTTTATTGCCGGCGGCGCGGGAACGTATAAAGCCTTTTTTTCAAATGGGGCGAAACTTTTGCCTGATATTATCGTGGATAGTTGTTACAAAGGCGCTTTAAATGTTCATTTAAAAGGTGAAAAAGTTGATATAACTCCTTGTATTGACGTTATGAATGAAAAATATGTAAAGGTCTCACAGGACTATGAACTGGACAATATTCTAACCACTGTTTGGGTGCAAAAAGGAGCTTTTGTTGACCAAGCCGCGCTCAAGCATATTGTCAAAGCCATTGAGGATAAAAAAGATGAAACAGTATCTTGATTTATTAAGAGACATCATGGAAAACGGCGTGGATAAAACGGATCGCACCGGTGTGGGGACACGTTCTGTTTTTGGGCGTCAGATGCGCTTTGATTTGAATGCGGGTTTTCCGCTTGTAACCACCAAAAAAGTGCACCTTAAAAGTATTATTTATGAGCTTTTGTGGTTCATTAAGGGTGATACAAACGTGAAATATCTGCAAGATAACGGCGTGCGTATCTGGAATGAATGGGCGGATGAAAACGGCAGTCTCGGGCCGGTTTACGGCGCGCAATGGCGTAACTGGAACGGCGAGGGGATTGATCAGCTTCAAAATGTGATTCATCAGCTCAAAACCAACCCGAACGACAGGCGGATGATTGTCTCGGCTTGGAATGTGGGGCAAATCGGGCAGATGCGGTTGCCACCGTGCCACATGATGTATCAGTTTTATGTGGCAAACGGCAAACTTTCGTGCATGCTTTATCAGCGCTCGTGCGATATGTTTTTGGGTGTGCCGTTTAACATTGCCTCTTATGCGCTTTTAACCATGATGGTCGCGCAGGTCACGGGTCTGAAACTTGGCGAATTTGTGCATACTTTGGGCGATACGCACATTTATCACAATCACTTTGAGCAGGTTCGCGAGCAATTAACGCGTACTCCCTTGAAACTGCCGACCATGAAACTTAATCCCGATGTGAAAGACATCAATGACTTTCGCTATGAAGACTTTGAACTCATCGGCTATGAAAGTTACGGCGTCTTAAAAGGCAAGGTTGCCGTCTAAAATCTTCGTAAAATATTTTAAAAAGGAGGCAGATATGAAAGTGTTTTTAACCGGCGGCAATGGCAATATCGGTTCTGCAATCAAAGAAAAATTTATTCATAACGGCGATGAAGTTGTCGCGCCCTCAAGCGCGGAGCTTGATTTATCTGATTTAGCGGCGATTGAGGCTTATTTTAAGAAAAATGGCGCTGATTTTGACGTCGTGGTGCATTGCGCTGGCTATAATCCGATTGCCTCGGCTGAAGAATTAACAGCCACTGAATTTTTGAAAACGGAAAACATTAATGTGACGGCGCTTTTAGAAATTTGTAAGCATGTGATGCCTTATTTTCAAAAGAAAAAACGCGGTTATGTGTTAGGGATTGCCTCGCTTTATGCCACCACGGGACGTTCGGACAGAGCGGCTTATGCGGCTTCAAAGCATGCGTTGCGTGGGCTTGTTCAAACGCTTGCAATTGAGCTTGGTAAATATCAGGTCATGTGCAATACCGTTTCCCCAGGGTATGTGGATACCAAAATGTTTCGCGCCCGCAATAGTGCAGAAAAAATCCAATCAATTGTTTCTAAAATTCCGCTTCAACGGTTGGCGCAATCTCAAGATATTGCAGATATTGTGGCGTTTTTATGCAGTCCGCAAAACACTTACATCACGGGGCAGGATATTATTGTTGACGGTGGCTTTATGGCAGGTGGTTTTCAATAAAGCAGCATGCTTTATAAAAATAAATTGCTTTGTGTCCTGACTTTAGTCATTTTTGGAAAAATTGTTCAAATAATTAAAAATAGTTATTGCTTTTTTAATGTTGTGTGTTATAGAGCATTCCAGATTAAGAATCTATGGAAACTAACCAGAGTTTAAAAGGGGTTCCTTTTAGGCTCATCTTGAATTGATAAGGAAATAAAATGTCAGATGTTAAAATGAAAATGATGGACGCTAATGAAGCCGCGGCTTCTGTGGCGCACCGCATGAATGAAGTTTGTGTGATTTACCCAATCACGCCGTCTTCCCCGATGGGCGAGTGGGCAGATGCTTGGTCGGCGGCCAAGCAGAAAAACCTTTGGGGTGTGATCCCTGAGGTGCAGGAAATGCAGTCCGAGGCCGGTGCCGCGGGTGCTTGCCACGGTTCGTTGCAGGCAGGCTCGCTCACCACAACCTTTACGGCTTCGCAAGGCTTGCTTTTGATGATTCCAAATATGTATAAGATTGCCGGCGAATTGTTCCCGTTTGTGATGCATGTTGCCGCGCGCTCTTTGGCTTATCATGCCTTATCAATTTTTGGCGATCATTCCGATGTGATGGGTTGCCGCCAGACAGGTTTTGCTATGCTCTGCTCAAATTCCGTTCAGGAAGCGCACGACTTTGCCGCGATTGCGCAAACATCTACTTTGCGTTCACGCGTGCCATTTATGCACTTCTTTGACGGTTTCAGAACATCGCACGAAATCAAAAAAATCAGCCTCCTTTCCGATGATGATTTGCGCGGTATGCTAGACGGCGTTGATTATACCTTTAACGCTAAGCATGCTTTGCGTCCTGAAAAGCCCGTTATTCGCGGCACAGCGCAAAACCCTGATGTGTTTTTCCAAGGTCGCGAGGCGTCTAACCCTTATTATCAAAAGGTTGAAGGCATTGTTCAGGAAGAAATGGATAAGTTTGCTAAAATTTCCGGCAGATCTTACCATGTCGTGGATTATTTCGGTGCGCCTGATGCTGAAGAAGTGATTGTGATTATGGGTTCCGGCGGCGAAACCGTTGAAGAAGCCATTACTTACTTAAATAATCAAGGTGCTAAACTCGGTGTGATGAAAGTCCATTTGTATCGTCCGTTCCCGGTTCAAAGTTTCTTGAAAGTTTTGCCGAAATCCGTCAAGGCTGTTTCAGTGCTTGATCGTACCAAAGAATCGGGCTCTATTGGCGAACCGTTGTACTTGGATGTTGTCGCGACACTCACACAAGCGTTTGCGCATGGTCAAATCAGCGCGATGCCGAAAATTGTCGGCGGTCGTTATGGCTTGTCTTCTAAAGAATTTACCCCCGGCATGGTTAAAGCGGTCTTTGATAACGGCTTGTCTGCCAACCCGATTAACGGTTTCTCGGTCGGTATCACAGATGATGTGAGCAAAACTTCGCTTGCCTTTGATGATAGCATTGATACCGAGCCGCAAGACGTGGTTCGTGCCGTGTTCTTCGGCTTGGGTGCCGATGGTACGGTCGGGGCGAACAAAAACTCCATTAAAATTATTGCCGAAGATGCCGGTAAGTACGGGCAGGGCTATTTTGTGTATGACTCCCGTAAATCCGGTTCTATGACAACATCGCACTTGCGTTTTTCGGATCATCCGATTAAGTCGGCTTACCTTATTTCTAAGGCTGATTTTGTGGCTTGTCACCAATTCCCCTTCATGAATAAGGTGGATATCTTAAAAATTGCCAAACCCGGCGCGACTTTCTTGCTTAACGCGCCTTATACGGCAGATGAAGTTTGGGACAAGCTCCCGATTGAAGTCCAACAGCAAATCATTGAGAAAAAACTTCAGTTTTATACCATTAACGCGGTTGAAGTGGCGCGTGCTACAGGTATGGGGCAACGCATTAATACCGTGATGCAGACTTGCTTCTTCGCCATTTCTAACATTTTGCCCAAAGATGAGGCGATTGCGCAAATTAAGGCTGCGATTAAGAAAACTTATTCCAAGAAGGGCGATGCCATCGTGCAGAAAAATTTTGAAGCGGTTGATGCCTCGTTGGAGCACTTGCACAAAGTGGAATATCCTTCCACGGTGACTTCAACTTTCCACCGTCAAGAGCCTGTTCCGGCCGATGCGCCTGAATTTGTGAAACGTTTGACCGGCGAACTTATTGCCGACCGTGGCAACGAGCTTCCTGTTTCGGCCTTTGCCGAAGTGGCGGACGGCACTTGGCCGACCGGTACAACGCAGTTTGAAAAGCGTTGCATTGCCACCGAAATTCCGGTTTGGGATCCTGAAGTGTGTATCCAATGCGGTAAATGCTCGCTTGTTTGCCCGCATGGTGTTATTCGTATGAAAGTGGCTTCTGATGAGGAGCTTAAAGACGCCCCGGCAACCTTAAAACGTGCCGATTATAAGGGCAAGGAATTTGCCGGCAAGAAGTTTATGCTTCAAATTTCGCCGGAAGACTGCACGGGTTGCGGTTTGTGTGTTTCGGCTTGTCCGGCGCGTAACAAAATTGATGCGCTTAAAAAAGCTATTAATATGGATCACATTGAAAAGCATTTGGCGGAGCAAAAGGCAAACTGGAAGTTCTTTGAAAAGTTGCCTTATGTGAAACGTACCGAAGTGGAGAAAAATCTGCCCAAGACAACGCAACTTATTCAGCCTTTGTTTGAATATTCCGGTGCTTGCGCTGGTTGTGGCGAAACACCTTACATCAAGCTCGTCACACAGCTTTTCGGTGATCGTATGGTTGTTGCCAATGCTACAGGTTGCTCGTCTATTTATTCTGGCAACCTGCCGACCACGCCTTATACCAAAGATGAAAAAGGTCATGGTCCGGCTTGGGCGAACTCGTTGTTTGAAGATAATGCCGAGTTTGGCTTGGGTATGCGGTTCTCCATTGATCAGCAAACAAGCGTTGCCAAAACCCTTTTGGAAGGCTTAAAAGATCAGATTGGGGCAGATCTCGTCACGCAAATTTTGGGCAATCCGCAAAAGACTGATGTGGAAGTTGAGGCTCAGCGCGGTTACGTTGAGGCTCTTCGCCAAAAGCTTGCAACAATTTCTTCGTCAGAAGCCAAGCATTTGAATGAATTGGCTGATTACTTAATCCGCAAATCCGTTTGGATCTTCGGTGGTGACGGTTGGGCGTATGATATTGGTTTCGGCGGTTTGGATCATGCCATTGCGTCTGGCAAAAATATCAATATTTTGGTGATTGATACCGGCGTTTATTCCAATACCGGCGGTCAACAGTCCAAGGCAACCCCGATGGGCGCTTCCGCCAAATTTGCCACGGCAGGTAAAGAATTACCCAAGAAAGATTTGGGCATGATTGCCATGTCGTACGGCAATGTTTATGTGGCGCAAGTTTCCTTTGGTGCAAACGACATGCAGTTGATTAAAGCCTTAAACGAGGCGGAAGCTTATGACGGTCCGTCTATCGTGATTGCATACTCACACTGCATTGCGCAGGGCTTTAACCTTGCCGAAGGTGTGGAACACCAAAAGAACGCTGTTGAAACAGGCTCATGGCCTTTGTATCGCTACAATCCGGACAACGTCAAAGAAGGCAAAGCGCCTTTGATGTTAGACTCCAAAGCACCCTCTCGGCCGCTTTCGGACTATATGTCTAATGAAACGCGTTTCCAGATTGTCAACAAAGCCAACCCCGAGCGTTATGAAAAGCTTTTGAACAAGGCACAAGAGAATGTAAAGGAAAAACGTGCATTGTTAGAGCATCTTGCTCGGAAAGACGTATAACCACGAGGGAATGCGTCTAATGGGCGCCTTTTGGAAATGCGTCTAGCTGGCACCTAGAGCAATTTAAGGGGCAAAAGTGTCCTCACGTACGCTTTTAGTACGCTGTGGTACTTTTGCCCCTTAAATCACTCTATCTGCACACGCTATCCGCATTTCCGAGGACTATGATTAAAAATAAGGATTCGATATTAAAAAAACGTCCATTTCAAAATGGACGTTTTTTGTTGCTTTAATATAGCAATTTAAAGGTACCTTTAAATTGATGCGATTCGACAGCCACCGAACGTCATGCTGAACTTGTTTCAGCATCTCTTTGATGAGATCCCGAAACAAGTCCGGAATGACAAAGAAAAAACAAGAAAATCAATAACTTATCATCAAAACATGTGCAAAAAAAGGTACCTTTAAATGTGCAATTTGTCAAGAAAAATTTTTGAGATTTTTCAAAAGGTTATTTTCTTGATAAAACGTGCATTTAAACGTACGTTTTTTTGAGAAATGTGTATAGCGGCACATCTAAAGCCGTTTTTTCAAGTTCGGAAAATTCACGTACGTCTATGTACGCTCAAATTTTCCTCACTTTTGAAACGACTTTATCTGCACCACTCTCCACATTTCTTTGGCTAGAACAAGAGAGGGAAAGTCTCTCTAAAATGTCATTTCCAAACTCGTTTCGGGATCTCATAAAAAGAGATGCTGAAACAAGTTCAGCATGACATTTGGGGTGTTTTGGGGATGACGATTCGGAAGAGTTTGTTGTCCTAGACTCTTCGCTGACGCTCAGAGTGACCATGACGGCGGAAATAGTGACGAACAAGGAGGAAAGAATGAGGTATGTTTTATTTTTAATAGCAATTTTGTTTTCAAGTCAGGCGGTAGCGCTGAATTGTGAAAAGCAACCAACCTGTGAAGAATTAAATTATTC
This sequence comes from uncultured Alphaproteobacteria bacterium, assembly GCA_947588655.1. GTDB lineage: Bacteria > Pseudomonadota > Alphaproteobacteria > RF32 > CAG-239 > CANPYS01. The sequence continues at coordinate 49,876 of CANPYS010000001.1, forward strand.
TAAAGAAGATGATCCGCAATGTGCCGATGACGGCTATATCTTATGTCCGTTTGACTTCTCATACAAAAAATGTGCACAGCCTGATTGCTCAAAAATGGGCTTTACACACTCCAATAAATCCGCTTGGTGTGAAGAAATTATTTATTGCCCGCAAGATAACACATATTCTCTTTGCAAAACACTCCAACTGCAATGTGAAATCGGCGATGTCTTTTTTGCCGACCGCACCTGTGGCAAAGCTTCCGATTGGTCAAAAGAAAGTGGCAAAATCCCTGTGGGCATTGTTTATTATGTGGAAGAGGGCGGGCGCCACGGACGCGTGATAAACCTCAAAAACCTTTGGCGCGGTTCGGATTATCTTTTTCATGCTGATAGCCCTTACAGTGGCTTAAGTGATTACATGCCTTGGGGCTATCAAAATTATGACCTTACATCTCTTAAAAACTATGATGGCTCGCCTGAAATTTTGAATGCTTTGCAAACGCGCGATCCCGATTTGTACAAAGGCGAAGAAAACACAAAGCTGATTTTAGAAGCCAAAGCTCCGGATTGTGCTTATCAAAAGAATACCAAAGAATACGCTCAGTATTGTGTGCCGACGGCGGCTTTGGCGGCACATCAATTTTATCCGCCTGAAGCCGGTGCGGATAACCTTTATGTCGGGCAGGGTAAGTGGTATTTGCCTTCATGGGGCGAGTGGATGGAAGTTTATGGCTATGATAATAGTCAAATTGTGTGTGGCGGACCTCAAAATTGTACGACGGCAGATTCAGCAAATAATGAGGGAACGTCAGGCGCTGTCGGTGATCATAAAAAATTAATTGAAACTGCGCTTCAAACACTTCAAGAAAAAGGCGCTGGTGCCGAAAAACTTGTCAGAGGTCCTTTTTGGAGTTCCACGGAATATGATTCATTCAGTGCGCGTACGTTTTATATGGACTCAGGCCATCGTTCAGCATACAATAAAAAGAATGCTGATAATAATTATCATGCGTACGTTCGCGCAAGCCTGAAGTTTTAAAAAGGCTATGGAACGCGTCTAGCGGACACCTAGAGCAATTTAATGGGCAAAACTGTCCTCACGTACGTCTTATGGTCTAACTCGTTTCGGTCTTGCTCGTAAGTTTTGCGTAAAACGCAAACTAACTTGTTTCGGTCACCGCTCTGTAACGCTTGCCGTCAAATCCGATTTTTTCTGGCGCTTTTTGTTGTTTCTATTCGCCTCATTATCTGTCTTTCCTAAGGTTTACTAACGTCCGTCATGACCAAAATTTCTAAATGATTGAGGCATTGACGTATAGGGTTTGGCTTTTTCTGATTTGATAAAAGTTTTTCGCGGACACTTTCCAAGCGTTTTTGAATTTCTTTATCTTGATAAATATTGCTCTTATTTTCTTTAGTATGTACTGTTTGACGTCTGTAATCAGCTCTTGCATAATTTTGTCGGCGATAGGTGTTGCCTTTTCTTTTTCGTCGGCCATTATTGTTACTCCTCTTATTTCAAGAGAACCAATATAATTTAAGTATACCTTATTTATGTATAAAAGTCAATTAAAATGATGCTTGTTTACCGTAACGAATCAACAAAAAAAGAGGTATGAAAATACCTCTTTTTTTGTTGGTGAGCGCGTCGGGATTCGAACCCGAGACCCTTTGATTAAAAGTCAAATGCTCTACCGACTGAGCTACGCACCCTTATACAATGTGCTGATATATAAAAGATAATAAAACGCCTGTCAACAAAAAAAATAAAAAAAGTTAAAAAATTTAAAAAAGGTGTTTATTTGTTAAGAATTATGTGCTATTGTTAATTCCATATGATGTGTTTAATTTATGTTAGAGGTTAAAAATGGCTCAAAATCAACCGTCAGAAGATAGTCGCTATGATATTTTGCAAAATAATCGCGGCGATATTTTGATTATTTTATCGCAACGCAACGGTGGTCCTGAAAATCCGCTCTTTATTTATGACGGTTCTCAATACGCCCTTTTATACCGCAGTCACGAAAGTACGGTTTATTTTGACGATATTGCACCTGAAGCGCGCACACCTTTGAAATCTGTCTCTTCTATGAAGATTGTTGAAATTGAAAATGATGATGTCGTTCGTGAATATTCCGTTCCTGTTCGGTTGGTTAAAAACGTTAAAGCCCTGATGTAGGCTTTCATAATTTAAAATGAGGGCTTTCAAGCCCTTATTTTTATATGAGGATATTATGACTTCTATATCTTTTCAACGGTTTGATTTTGATGAACTGGACAGTACCAATAATAAAGCCGCTGATTTGGCGTGCCTGTTTCAAAAACCTTTGTTCGTTGTGGCTAAACGTCAGACAAACGGTCGCGGTCGGCGCGGGCGCTCATGGGCGTCTTTGGAGGGCAACTTATTTGTTTCGTTTGCTTTTGACGGTGCAGGGCTTTCAGCAGGGCAATGGTCTGTTTTAAGCGGTGTGGCGGTTATGCAAACAGTACGACATTTTTGTCCTGAGGCTGATGTTCAAATCAAATGGCCGAACGATGTCTTGGCTTTTGGCGGTAAAATTTCAGGTATTTTGTTTGAACGTGCCGATAATGGCTTTTGGATTATGGGTATTGGCATTAATGTTACTTGTCATCCTCAAGAAACAACGATTGGCTATCATGCCGAAAGTTTAGCTCATTTGGGCGCAAAGACTGATGCTAACGAGGTTTTAAGCGTTTTAATACAAAAGTTTCAGGCGCTTTTGAGTGTGGCTTTTGCCGAGTCGTTTGAACCTATCCGCCAAGTTTGGCTTGACAATGCTTATCATTTGGGGCAAAACATAAAAATAAAACAAGAAAAACAAATTGTTGAAGGTACTCTCATCGGACTTGATTTAGAGGCTAACCTTTTGATACGCACAAGCAAAGGCTTAGAACGCCTGAATTATGGCGATATTTTATATGAAAAGGAATAAAATGAAAGAATTAAAAAAGGACGGGGTTTATTTTTTACCGCTCGGGGGAGCCGATGAAATCGGGATGAATATGTATGCCTACGGCTGTAACGGCAAGTGGATTGTCGTTGACGCGGGTTACGGCTTTTTAAATGATGACTACCCCGGTATGGATATGTGCTATGCTTCGCCCGAATTTTTGGCGGAGCAAAAAGAAAATGTCGTCGGTCTTTTTATTACCCATGGTCATGAAGATCATATGGGCGCGGTGGCGCACCTTTGGCCAGCTTTGGGTTGCAAGGTTTATGCCACGCCTTTTGCGATGGGGCTGATTAAAGAACGCTTGAGAGAATATCACTTGGAAGATGCCGTACCGCTTGAGGTTGTTCGGCCTCAAAAAAGCGTTTCCATTGCTGATTTTGATGTGATGTTTGTCCCTTTGGCGCATTCCGTGCCCGAAACTTGCGGCTTGTGGATTAAAACGCCGAATGGCAACATCTTCCATGCTACCGACTGGCGTTTTGATGACGGGCAAACCAAACTTTTACCGACTGATTGGGAAATGTTGGAAAAAATTGGCGCTCAAGGGTTGGATTTGTTTGTTTGCGATTCTACCAACATTTTGGTTCAAAATCCGCAACCGACGGAAGAAGATGTCCGCCGACACCTTATGAAACTTGTGCCACAAATTAAAGGTGGCTTGATTGTGACGTGTTTTGCAACCAATATTATGCGTTTGCAAAGCCTTTTGATGGCGGCGGATAAGGCACAACGCACGCCGATTCTTCTGGGGCGAAGTCTTATTAAAAGCGTTGAAATTGCCCAAGAAAACGGCTATCTGCAAGATTTGCCGAAAACACATACGGTTGAGGAAGTGCCAGGGCTTTCGCCAGATCAAGCGCTCTATATCTGCACGGGTTCGCAGGCCAATTATCGTAGTGCGCTTTCTATTATTGCCAAAGGTGAGAGCAAATATGTGAAGCTCACGCCTAATGACACCATTATCTTTTCATCTAAAATTATCCCCGGGAATGAAGATAAAATTGAAAAAATGCAAGAAAATATGCGTGATAAAGGTGTGACGGTCATCACTGATGAAACGGAGCTTGTGCATGCCAGTGGTCATGCGAATCAGGCGGATCTCCGCCGGATGTATGAAATCTTGAAACCGGCGGTTTTATTGCCTGTGCATGGCGATAAGCGCTTTATTCGGGAGCATAAGCGTTTTGCTCTAAAGTGCGGTGTATCATCTGTCTTTTCAGCCAGAAATGGCGATATTTGCCTCTTAAAAGATGGCGGGATTTGTAAAGAGGAAGAAACTTTTTGCGATATTTTGGGCGTTGATCGTGGACGTAGTGTTTCCTTAGGTTCGGATCTTATTGCCAGACGGCGGCAGATTGCCTATAATTGCAGTTTGTTCATCAGCGTGGTTATTTCTTCGGACTATCACTTAAAAGATTTGCAAATGACCTCGCTTGATATTTTGCCCGAAGATGATTGGACGGCTTTGTCTGAGCGTATTATTGAGGATTTATCGCCAATTATTGATGAAAAAATCCATGCGATAGGGGAGTTAAATCAGCAGATTAAAGATTTTATTCGTGCACGTATTCGGCGGCGTGTTGAAAATGTCACTTCGGTTAAACCTGTAACGGTGGCACATTTTTATATTGAACCAAAACTTTAAGAAAGAGATTTAAATGTCTATAATTCCAAACAAATTAAAGCAAGGCGACAAGGTTATGATTGTGGCGCCGTCACGTGGCTTAAAGCTGATTGGAGCCGATTGTCGGCAGATTGCTCAAGAGCGTTTGAAGGCTTTGGGCTTGGAAGTGGTATTTGCGCCGAATACGACCGATGAAAACTTTGATCAAACAGGTTCGGCAAGCATTGAAAAACGTGCGGCAGATTTGATGACGGCGTTTCAGGATAAGTCCGTAAAGGCTGTTTTGACTGTGATCGGCGGTTTTAATTCTAACCAGATTCTTCATAAGATTGACTATGATGTTATTCGTCAAAACCCTAAGATTTTTATGGGCTTTTCAGATATTACGGCGCTTCATGCTGCGATTTATGCAAAAACGGGGCTCGTTACTTATTACGGGCCGCATTACAGCTCGCTTGGTATGAAAAAAGGGTGCGCATACACGCTTGAAAATATGGAGAAAATGCTTTTCGGCACCGGCGAACTCACACTTCAATCCTCTCAAGAATGGTCGGATGACTTATGGTTTTTGGATCAAGACAAGCGCGAATTTATTTCAAACGAGGGCTGGTGGCAGATTTCGGCAGGCAATGCCTCTGGTACGATTATCGGCGGCAATCTCGGCACGTTTGTGCTGAACCTTGGCACAAGTTTCCGTCCGAAGTTTGAAAAAGAGACTATTCTCTTTTTGGAAGATGATGAAAGCGCAAAATTGTTAGATTTTGAACGCCAATTGTGGGCGTTAATGAATCAGCCTGATTTTGAAAATGTGAAAGGGCTTGTGATTGGGCGTTTCCAAAAGGCCTCAAGGGTTTCAAGGGCTGATTTAGAGTTTATTTTGCGCCCCTTGATTGGTAAAATGCCGATTATCGCCAATATTGATATGGGACACACCACGCCGATTGCCACCATTCCTATGGGTGGCAAAGCATATCTGGAAAACGGCACTATTCGTTTGAAAGGTTAAGCATGAAGTGTTGCTTATATAAAAACATCTGCCTTTTGGCAGATGTTTTTTGTTTTTATTGTCTTGGTAAGGTTTTATGCTTGATTTTGTCGCCAACTTTGATGCCGTGCTTTTGGACATCGCCACCATTTAGCTCCAAAACAGCATATAAGGGCACACAACTTTTTGGATAAATCAAATTCACTGATTCTGGCTCGGCATTTTCATAAATATAAACAATCTCGCCATTTTGATCAGCAAAAAGCATATCCAAAGGAATGTGCGTGTCTTTCATCCACATCACAACTTGGTGTTCGCCATTTAATACAAAAATCATACCCGAATTTTCAGCCAATTGCTGGCGGTTCATTAAGCCGATTTCCATTTGTTTGCGTGTGGCGGCCGTTTCAACTTCATATTCAATGGTTTTATCTTGCGTTTCAATTGTGAGTTTGCTCAACTTGTCTTCAGAAGGTGTGCACCCCAAAAGCAATAAAACAGCTAAAAATATTCTTAAACGCATCTGAACCTCCTTTTCATAATGTTTATACCGTATAATATTTTTCTGTGGTTTGCAAGCTTTTAATGAAAAAGAGGATATTTTTTAAAAAAACTTGTGCTTTTATAGAAAAAAGCTTAACCTTGAATGAAATTAACGGAGGCATTTGTGGAAAAAACATCATTAAATGGCAATCGCTGGATTATGCAATCAGCGGATGACAGGACGGCACAAGCTTTGGCATTGCAAATGGATTTGCCCTTGATTTTGGCGCAAATTTTATCGGCGCGCGGTGTTGATGCCACCTCAGCACCAAACTTTCTTAATCCGAAACTTTCTAATCTGATGCCAGATCCGTATTCCTTAAAAGATATGAAAAAAGCCGCCGAACGTTTGGCAGATGCCGTTATGAACAATGAAAAAATTGGGATTATTGGGGACTATGATACAGATGGGGCAACTTCCACCGCTGTTTTGAAGATGTTTTTAGAAACCTTGGGTGTTCAGGTCGCAACGCATATTCCTGAACGTGAGGAAGGCTATGGTCCAAGTGAAGGAGCTTTTGCCGAATTTAAGGCCTTTGGCGCTAACTTAATTGTGACGGTAGACTGTGGGACAACGGCTTTTGAGGTCTTAAACCAAGCTTCAGCAGATGGTTTTGAGGTGATTGTTCTTGATCATCATGAAGCCGAGGCTTTGTTACCCAATGTTTTAGCAGTGGTTAATCCAAAGCGCTTAGATGAAGAAAATGATTATCCTTATTTGAAGTTTATGGCGGCTGTTGGTGTTGTCTTTATGAGTGTCGCCGCGGTTAATCGGGTTTTGCGTGAGAAAGGTTATTATCAAACGCATCAAGAGCCTGATTTGAAACAATATCTTGATTTGGTGGCGCTTGGTACGGTTTGTGATGTTGTGCCGCTTTTGGGCTTAAATCGGGCTTATGTGAAGCAGGGTTTAAAAGTTATGGCAACTAGGCAAAATATCGGACTAAAAGCACTTTCAGATGTGGCGCATTTAGAACAAGCGCCGACCGCTTATCATTTGGGTTATGTTTTAGGCCCAAGGCTTAATGCGGGTGGGCGTGTTGGCAAGGCTTCAACCGGCAGTGCGCTTTTGTGCGCCAATGATAATGTTGTGGCGCAAAAGCTTGCAGAAGAGCTTAATACATATAACACTGAGCGCAAAGATATAGAATCTTTTGTCTTATTAGAAGCTATTGAAATGCTTGAGGGGACACCTCAAGAATATCCAATGGCTTTTGTTGCCGGTTCAAATTGGCATCAAGGGGTTATTGGTATTGTGGCTGGTAAGCTTAAAGAACGGTATAATTTGCCCTCGTTTGTGATGTCTATAGAAGATGATGAAGTTAAAGGTTCGGCGCGTTCTATTGCAGGACTTGATTTAGGCGCGCTTGTTATGGCCGCCAAAGAAAAAGGGCTTTTAACGAAAGGTGGCGGGCATACCATGGCGGCAGGTTTTTCGTTAAATGAAAATCAGATTGAACCTTTTAAAGTGTTTGCCGGTGAATATATCAAAGATCGCTTGGGATCTGAAAAGCTTGTGCCGGAAATTAATATTGATGCCGCTGTGGCTCTCTCAGGAGCTAATTTATCGCTTGCTGAAACGCTTGCAACCTTGGAACCTTTTGGGGCAGGGAATCAGGAGCCGACGCTTTTAATTTCGGGCGTTCAGATTCTCCGACCAGCGTTGGTTGGCGTAGGACATGTGCGGTGTTTGCTCTCTAAAGAGGGCGCGCCACGCTTGAAAGCAGTTGCTTTTCGCTCGGCTGATACGGCTGTTGGTAAGGCTATGCTTGCTGCAAAAGGCGAACGCTATGACGTTGTTGGCAAGTTGCGTGCTGATTCTTGGCAGGGGCAAACCACCGTGCAGTTTGTTATTGAAGATATGAGGAGTGTTGAAAATGCCTAAAAAGGAACATGAACCACAGAAAAAATCTTTTTGGAAACGCCTAAGAAGTCGCTTTAAAGCTTATTTCTTTACCGGCATTTTGGTGACTGCGCCTGTGACCATTACTTTTTATATGGCTTATCGGCTGATTATGTATATTGACCGCAGTATCAATAATTTATTGCCACCAAAATTTCAGCTTAATCAGTATTTGCCGTATGATATTCCGGGGTGGGGTTTGTTGGTTTTAATTGTCGGACTCGTGTCCATTGGTATGCTGACAACAGGTTGGTTTGGTAAATTCTTTGTCAATCTTGGTGAAAAAATTGTGGCGAAAATGCCCTTTATTTCTAGTGTTTATTCGCTCTTAAAACAAGTTTTTGAAACATTTTTTTCAAATAAGAAACAATCGTTTAATCAGGTTGTCTTGTTGGAATATCCGCGCAAGGGGCTTTGGACAGTTGGGTTTGTGAGCGCGCATACAAGTGGCGAGCCTTCTAAACAACTCGGACCGAAAATGATTAATGTTTTTGTGCCAACCACGCCAAACCCAACATCGGGCTTTTTGCTCTTTGTGCCTGAAAAAGATGTGATTAAGCTGAAGATGTCGGTAGAAGACGGCTTAAAACTTGTGATTTCTTGCGGTATCGTCACGCCGGAAAAAGCTAAGAATCAGAGGTAGCCTTTTCTATCTAAAACGCCTAAAATGAGGGTTAAAAGATAAATGCCCGCCATGAGTGCGATGGCAATATAGAGCCATTGCCGATCAGTTAAAACATGATGTATACCATTAATGCCCAAAGCACTACCGACCACCTTAAAACCTTTGACTGGTCGGACATGTAAAATTGTGACGGCAATCTGCGTGCTGGGGTTTAAAAAATCAAATGTGATGACAATACTGTTGTGATAACTCTTTAGACGCGCCGAAACAGAGGGTGTCGTTAGAGTTCGGTCTATGGTAAAATGAACCATTTCCGCATTTTGAGGAACAATGATGCGAATAGGATCGTGTCCGATTTTAGAAACATCGCTTCCGGCTAATGGCTGTTGCCCGTTGTTTTCTAGCAAGACAACCGTCTGATAAAGATTGTCGTAAGCTTTACCGTCCACTAAAACTTTAAAACGATTGTTGTTTTGTGATGAAATAAAACTGTGCGTGAAAGTATCGTATTCTATAATCGGACGATTAACATAATATTGATATAGTCCGATTAAAAGCGCCGAAATACCGATGATAAACGCGCCCACATTGCTGATTGAAAAATGCCACAGCTTTGTTAAAAACTTTTTCACAGGTGTGTTTTTAGGCCTTAAAGGCCGAGCTTTGAGGACGCGTGTTCTTTTCATCGGGGTTTTCCTTAATTTAATGAGCCTTTAGGTTTTAAGTAGCTTCTGAAATAAAAGTATTCAGCAATTTCTAAAATGCCGTAAAGCACAATGTAAAGCCCCATTAAGGTGCTTATGGTTACCATGCCTAATGCCGGAAATTCTAAAATTAAAAAGCCAAAGACAATGCCTAATAAGCCGAGGGTTAAACTCCAACCCCAAGGATGACCGTGGCGGCTTAAATGATAAGAACTTACCAATTGTACGGCACCAACCACCAAACACCATAAACCAACAATAACAGGCAGGGTTGCCGCTGTTAAGCCAATGTTTGATACTAAGACAATGCCGATGATGATGTCTATTAAGCCGACAAACATATACCAGCCCGATTCAACGCTTAACGAAGATGCTGTATATCCAGCACCGATGATGATAAGCGCGATGCCAATGTATAAACTTAACGCCAAAAGGCTGACAAATGGATTAAGCCAAACATAAACGCCCAAAATGAGCATTAAAATTCCGGCAATTAAATGCCAAATACCGACACAACAACTTTGAGCCGGATTTTTGATTTTAACAAGATTTTCTTCAGACATAGGTTTTCTCCTGTTTTGATTGAACGCTTTTCATATAATCTTTTTTCAGAAGATAAACAGTACTAAAGTAGAAAAAAATACGCTCTTTGAAAAATAAAAATAAGGATTATCTCAGAATCGGTTATCAATTCAAAGGAGATATGTTATGAATCAAATCTTAGCAGCACTCATTACAGCCGGTGTGTTGGCTGGTGCAGGAACGGTGCAAGCCGGTGATAAACATCATAAAGGTGGCTGGCAGGACGACCATGAAAACAAAATTTCAAGTGTTCAGGAAGTTCGCGCCATGCAAGATGACGGCAATGTAACGATGCAGGGTAAAATTGAAAAACACTTGAAACGTGATAAATATCAATTCAGAGATGGCACGGGCTTTATTATCGTTGAAATTGACGATGATGTTTGGGACGGACAAACCGTCACACCGCAAGATACTATTTGGATTTTTGGTGAGCTTGATAGTGATCCAGAAAATCCGGAAGTTGATGTTGAGCGCTTAAAGAAAAAATAAGCTTTATAAAAGAAAGCCCCGCTTACAAGCGGGGCTTATTTTTAATCAAGAGGTTGATTGTATTTGAACGGATCTTCTTTTTCTTTGCCGTTATACACATCAGCAGCTTCATTAAACCGATCGGTTAAAACGTTTTTAAGTTTGCCGGCAGATGATTCTGTCTCGTTGACATGACTTGAAATTTTACCAGATAAATTTGTGACATATCCTTTTAAAGTATCCCATTGATTCTGCGGCTGAATGCCGAAACCAAACCATGCAACAAAAACACAAATTGCAATCAAACCAATTAAATAAATAAGTGCTCTCATGATTTTCTCCTCATAACCCAAATAAGTATAAAATATGAAATCTTAAAAAGTGTTTAATGACAATGTAAATTTTTTTCTTGCATTTTAAAATTTATCCACTAAAGTATGTAGAGTGTTGTTTAGTTATTAAGCAATACGTATAAGTTTAACTATATAAAAGGACGTTCTCTATGAAGAAAATTTTATTACTTGCCGGTGTGGCCAGTGTTGTTGCAATGAGTGCCAATGCCGCTAACTTTACACCTTATGTTGGTGTTGATTATAACTATTCTTTGGTTCACCATGATGCTTCCATGAATAACTGGATGTCTGGTCATGCCAATTCTGGTAGCCTTATTTTGGGTACAAGTTTTGGTCAATATGCCAGTGTTGAAGCTTTTTATCAGCTTTCTAAGAAAGAACACAAAGCTGATAAGCGTTCACAAATCCAAGCTTATGGTGCTGACGTTTTAGGTCATCTGCCTTTGGGTTGCATGGGCGAATGGGAATTGCTTGGTTCTGCTGGTACAGGTTGGTACGATGCCAAATATAACAAAGATAATGATTCCGGTTGGGGCTATCGTTTAGGTGCTGGTGTTCAGTACAACTTTGCTAATAACTGGGCAGCTCGTGCTATGTATCGTCATGTTTGGGTGGATAAATCCGTCCTTGACTGCATGAATGAATTTTCTTTGGGTGTCAGATATTATTTCTAAGCCTTTAGAAAACTTGTTGATATTAGAATCGCGGTTTATAACCGCGATTCTTTTTTTGACTTTACGAAAAGATGAATTATTTTAAATGAAAGTGTCATTTTAAGGAGAATTTTTATGCGTTCTTTAGCTTTTTTCCTCTCTTTTTCAGCTTTTTTGTTTTCTACGGCTTCTTATGCCGCGGAAGAAAACGCCTCTTTTTTGGGGTTGAGCATTTATAATAATGATTTAGCTCTCGTGAAAGACACCCGCCGTATGGATTTGAAACAAGGCGAAAATCTAACGGCTTTTGAGGGTGTTGCGTCAGCTATTAAACCCGAAAGTGTGATGATTTATGGCGAAGGTATTAAGGTTTTGGAACAAAATTATGATTATAACCTCTTAACGCCTTATAATATTTTGGAAAAATCTGTTGGGCAAAAAGTTAAAACCGCGGTGCAAAATCCGGAAAACGGCGAAGATATTTTTCAAGAAGCGACGCTGATTAGCGCGGTTAACGGCCAAGCCGTTCTTTCCATGCCTTATGGCGTGGAAACGGCTTTTCAAGGACGTATCGTTTTTGAAAAATTGCCTCAAGGTTTGTATGTTAAACCCACACTGGCGGCTAAAATTTACTCCACATCGGCGGCTTTAAAAGACTTAACCCTTGCTTATCTTACAACGGGACTTTCTTGGACAACCAATTATGTCGCGCGTGTCTTACCGTCTGATAAATTAGATCTGACGGCTTGGGTTTCGCTTAAAAATGAATCGGGCGCAGACTATCAAAATGCACAAATCCAACTGATTGCCGGCAATGTTAACGAGGTGACCGTGATGCAAAATTATGCGCGTCCGATGCTTAAAATGGCGCGCGGGGCGATGATGGATACAGCAGAAGTTGCCACAGATGCCGTTGCCCCGCAGGAATTAAGCGGGTATTATCTTTATACGTTACCTCTTACCACTGATTTGAAGGATCAGCAGACAAAGCAAATCAGCTTTTTGGAGAAAAACGGCGTTTCTTACACGAAAGAGGGGCGTCTTACTTCCAGCCTTTATTTCGGGCGTGAAAACTTGTCAAGCTTTGAAAAAGTTCATCCGGCACTTTATTACTTAACGCAAAATACGGCCGAAAACAACTTGGGCCTGCCGATGCCTGCCGGTGTGGTGCGTTTTTATGAAAATGATAAAGATGGGCGGATGCAGTTTATCGGCGAAGATAATTTGCCGCACACGGCGCAGGGTGAAAAAATTGAGCTGAAGCTCGGCAGTATTTTTGATGTTTATGCGAACGGCAAAATCTTGAAAGCAACTAAGAAATCGGAAAATAAAAAGGCCGAGAAAAACGGTTGTGAGGTTTTGAACGAGGTTTGGACTTACGACGCGTCTGTTGAATTTTCTAACGGCGGAACAACGGATTATGAGGTTCTTTTTAAGCAAAACATTAACAAAAATATTCAGATTACAGCCGAAAATTTGAAGGGTGAGGCGGTGAATGCCAACTTATATCAATGGCGTGTGAATGTGCCTGCAAACGGCTCTGAAACGTTGACTTTCAGTGTGGAAGTAACCACGGAAAGCAGAACTTGCCGTTAAAAGATTAACGCTGAACTTTACGGCAGGCGTTTAGGGCTTTCATTTTTAAACGTCTTTTTGACTATAAACTCAAATAGGGCTTGCGTTTTAAGATATGAGCGGTTATACTAATTTGAGTTTTAAAATAAATTAAGGAAAAATAAAAAATGCTTACGCCCAAAAATAATTTTGCTTTAATGCGCCAAAATGTTTATGCCAAAGTTGCCGAAAGCTTTTTACAGCGCCAATTTTCGGATTTAGATGCTTTGCCTGAGGCGATTGTGCCGGATGGGGCATCGCCTATGCGCGGCTCGCTTGAAAGAGATCGGCAAGTTGTTAAAGAACAAATTATGGCGCTTTTGGGTTTTGTGCCTGAAAATGAAGATGTTTCCAAGCCTTTGAGTCATTTTTCGGCGGAAGCGTTAAAGCGCACGTCTGCGCCTGTTGCGACAGTTTCGGTTTTGCCCTCGGCTTGCGCGGCTTGTATGGAAACGCGGCTGACTGTTACCGAAATGTGCCGCGGTTGTTTCGCGAGACCTTGCGCCGTGAATTGCCCGAAAAAAACAATTACTGTTGACGGAAAAGCCTTTATTCATCAAGAAAACTGCATTAAATGCGGTTTGTGCGCCACGGTTTGTCCGTACGGGGCTATTAACAAAGCGGTTGTGCCTTGTGAAGACGCTTGTCCGGTGGGCGCTTTGAGTAAAGATGAAAACGGGCATGAGCATATTGATCCGAACAAGTGTATTTCGTGCGGTAAATGCACACTTTCTTGCCCCTTCGGTGCAATTTTCCATAATTCGCAGATGATTGATGTTTTAAATGCGGTTCAAAACGGCAAGCGTCCTGTTGTGGCGATGTTGGCGCCCGCCGTCATCGGGCAGTTCGGTAATGATATTAACAAAGTTATCGGCGCGCTTAAAAAGATTGGTTTTGCTGATGTGACGGAAGTTGCCGAAGGCGCTGACGTGACTACCACCAATGAGGCGGCGGAGTTTGTGGAGCGTATGCATGAGGGTGCGCCCTTTATGACCACATCATGCTGTCCGGCGTGGATGAAAGCCGCCGAAACGGCGTTGCCTGAGATCAAACCCTTTATTTCAAGCACCGGAAGCCCGATGTATTATATGGCAGAAATTGTTAAAAAAGCTCGTCCGGATTGTATTTCCGTGTTTGTGGGGCCGTGCTTGGCGAAGCGTTTGGAAGCCGAGAAAAATCCGAATGTGGATTATGTTTTGGTGTTTGAGGAATTGCAAGCCATCTTGGCCGGCTCTCAGATTGATGTCAACACTTGCGAGCCTGTGCCGTTTGCGAAAGTTTCGTCCGCGCAGGGGCGGATTTTCCCTGTTTCCGGCGGTGTGGCCGGTGCGGTGGCGCACATGGTGGGCGATCAGGCGGATTATCGTCCGGAGGCTATTAACGGGCTGAATAAGGAAAGTATTCGCAAGCTCAAAATGTATGCCGCCAAAAAGAGCGCCGGTGCGTTTAATATGGTTGAGGTGATGTGTTGTGAAAGCGGTTGTGTCGGCGGTCCGGGGTGTGTGGTGTTGCCCAAGAAATCGGCCGTGATGGTGGATGCTTATGTCAAAACCAGTCCTGATTTGAAAGATTTGCAAGGAAAGTGACATGCAACCGTTATCCGCTCTTGACATTGTCCGTATTGTCGGTTCGGCTTCAAAGCCTGCCGATGTTGTGGTTCAAGGTGTTTCAACCGATAGCCGTGTTTGTGGAGCGAAAGATGTTTTTATTGCTTTAAGCGGTGAAAAATTTGACGGACATACTTTTGTTCAAGAGGTTTTAGCAAAGGGTTGTCCGTTGGCAATTGTGTCGCATCTGGTTGAAAATGCCGATCCGAACAAGCAAATTGTTGTGGCAGACACGTTGGAAGCTTACGGGAAGCTTGGGGCTTACAATCGCACGCTTTTCAAAGGTGTTGTGATTGGGCTTACGGGCAGTGCCGGCAAGACCACCACGAAGGAGGAGTTGAAGTTTATTCTTTCTAAGTTCGGCAAAGTTTATGCTACCAAAGGTAATCATAACAATTTTGTTGGTGTGCCGGAAAGTCTTTGTAACCTTGATATGAGCGCTGATTATGCTATTATTGAAATGGGCATGAGCGCGAAAGGGGAAATTGCGCGTCTTGTTTCGTATGTGCGGCCTGATGTGGCGATTGTGACGAATGTTTACCCGATGCATATTGAGTTTTTTGAAAACCTAGAGGGCATTGCGCGTGCCAAAGCTGAAATTTTTGGCGGGCTTCAAAAAGGCGGTGCGGCGGTCATTAATGCCGATACGTCTTATGCTGATGTTTTGGAAAATTTAGCGCGGGCGCAAACGAATCGGATTTATAAATTCGGGCAAAATGAGCCTGTTGGCGCAGATTTCCAAACTGCCGAAAAGGGAGCGCAGTTTGAAATGAACGCGCGTTGCGTTTTAAAAACGGTTGAAGCCTTAGGGCTTGACGTTTCTCAAGCGGCGCCGTATATTCAAGACTTTGGGGCTTTGGACGGTCGTGGCAAACAACATCGCTTGGCTTTGCCCAAAGGTGGCTTTTATACGTTGATTGATGATAGTTATTCGGGGCAACCGGAATCTATGAAGTTGGCGATACAAGGGCTTGCCGCGATGAAAGTGAATGGGCGCAAAATTGCTGTTTTGGGCAAAATGGCGGAGCTCGGCGCGCATTCTGAAACGGCGCATCAAGAAATCGGACAGGTGGCGGCCGTGGCAAATTTAGATGTTGTCATTGGCGTTTGTCCTGAAATGAAAGTTATGCTTGCCGCACTACCCGCTGAAACAAAGCAATATTATTTTGAAAATAAAGACGGCTTGGCGGCGTTTTTGACAGGTAAACTTTTGCAAGATGGTGATGTTGTGTTAATCAAAGGCGCGCATTATTCCTCAAAGCTTTTTGAAGTTGCCGAAACGCTGATTAAAGAAGGGAAAATAAAATGAAGTGTCCGTTTTGCGGTTGTGATGACACCATTGTGAAGGATTCGCGCAATACTGATGACAATGCGGCTGTTCGTCGTCGGCGCGAGTGTCCGGAGTGCGGTTCGCGTTTTACCACGTTTGAGCGCGTCCAGCTCCGCGAGCTGATTGTGGTGAAAAAAAATGGCGAGCGCACTTTTTTTGACCGCGACAAGCTTTATCGCTCCATAGAACTTGCCGTGCGCAAACGCCCGATTTCGCCGGAGCGCGTGGATAAGGTGGTTAATTCTATTCAGCGCCGTTTTGAAAGTTCGGGCGAAAATGAAATTACAACTGTGGATATTGGCGAGGCGGTGATGGAGGCGCTTTCAAGGCTTGATCATATCGCTTATATTCGCTTTGCCTCGGTTTATAAGGACTTTAAGGAAGTGAAGGATTTTGAGGACTTTGTGGAAACTATTGATAATCTGGCAAAGCCTGTTTTAGAAAAGGATGAAGACAATGACTAAATTTGTTTCAAAAAAAATCAGACGGAAGTCGGGTGCGCGGTTGGCCGCCGTACAGGCAACGTATATGATTGCTTATGGTCAACTTCCCGTTGAAACCGTGATTAAAGACTTTGTGGAAGGGCGTGTCGGACGCTATGTGATTGAAGAAACAGGCCCTGCGGAAACAGAGGAGATGCTTGAGGTTGCGCCTATAGATGCCGAATATTTTGAAATGCTTGTGAAGGGTGTGCATCGCAAAAAACAAGATTTAGAGAAATCATTGGCGCAGTATCTTCATAATCAGCTTAAATTTGAACAAATGGACGGCACGCTTCAGGCACTTTTGCTTTGCGCGGTTTATGAGCTGACCAATACTTTGGATATTGATACAAAAGTACTTATTCAGGAATATGTTGATTTGGCATACGCTTTCTTTAGCAAAAATGAGCCTAAAATGGTCAACGCCCTTTTGGATCAGATTGCCCATGCTGTTAGGGATGAAAAATGAGTTTGCTGCCGTTATATGAATATCCGCACCCGATTTTGCGCCAAAAAGCTAAGCCGGTTGAAACCGTAGATGAAGAATTGCGTCGGTTTTTAGATGATATGCTTGAAACAATGTATGCGGATAAGGGCGTCGGGTTGGCGGCGCCACAAGTGGGCGTTTCAAAGCGTGTGATTGTGATTGACACGCATCAACATGAAGAAGATGAAAGTGGCGATTTTCGTCCGGGGCAACCGATGTATCTTCTCAACCCTGAAATTGTTTGGCATTCGGAAGAAACAATTCTTTTTTGCGAGGGTTGTCTTTCCGTGCCGGGGCAAAATGCCGATGTGGAGCGCTTTCAAAGCGTTCGGGTGAAATATTTGGATTATGACGGCAATCCGCAGGAAATTGAGGCCTCTGATTATGAGGCCGTTGTGCTTCAGCATGAAATTGACCATTTAGACGGCATTTTATATATTGATCATTTGAGCCGTCTTAAACGAGATATGCTCTTAAAAAAGCTTAAAAAATATAGAGAAAGCCACGAAAAATAGATTTTAGTGCGCTTAATGAAAAAAAACGCTTGAAAAAAAGTAAGTTTGATATTTTAATCTATCTATAACCAGATGAAAGGATGAAAAATGCTGAAATATTTTTTATACATTTTACTTTTGTTAATTGTTGTTATTTTGGGTGCTTTTGTTTTTCATAAATATAAAGTAGAAGACCAAAATAAAAAGGAGATGGCGCAATATATGGGCGAGCCCGTTATGCTTGAAAAAGATTTGGGGCGCGTTTTGGTTATTTATTACAGTTTAAATGGACATACGCGCGATATTGCTGAAAAAATCCAAAGCCTTACAAACGGCGATATTTATGCTATTCAGACAGAGGAAAAATTTGAGACTAATTTTGGCTTTTATTTAGATGTCTTGAAACAACTTTATAACAAGCAATATCCTGAACTTTCAACCATGGCACCTGATGTTTCGTCTTATGATATTGTGTTTGTTGGTTTTCCGGTTTGGTGGTATACCATGGCAACGCCGGCGTATTCGTTCTTGAAACAGGCTGATTTTGGCACAACAAAAGTGGCTTTGTTCTCCACACAAGGGAGTAATTCGGGGCGCTTTTTCTTTGATTTTGCTAACAACGTTCAAGGTTCAAAACTTGTTTCTATGAAAGAGTTTAATAATCTGCCTCAAGAATATGATGAGGCTGTTCGGAATAAAGTTGCGGCTTGGTTGAATAGCTTGTAATAAAAAATCCCTGCGTT
Organism: uncultured Alphaproteobacteria bacterium; assembly: GCA_947588655.1. Lineage (GTDB taxonomy): Bacteria > Pseudomonadota > Alphaproteobacteria > RF32 > CAG-239 > CANPYS01. The sequence continues at coordinate 68,033 of CANPYS010000001.1, forward strand.
AAGGCAGGGATTTTTTTCCTTAAGATTTTTAAAATGTTGTCATCGGGCGGATTCTATAGCTCCTATCTGTCCATTCTATAGCTGTTTTATAACTTCCAAGATTAAATGTCCAAAATGTTCTGCTATCAAAGAAAGTGGAAGAATAGTAATAGTTGGCAAGGGATTGCGCTTTCCCTTTTTGTTGAAGCCTAGATAATGTGGTGTTGATTTGATCAAGGTAAACTTGTTTGTAATCAGGCTGACGATTATATTCATTCTCCCAAACAAGTGTGGTATAACCTGTTCCAACAACATCTATCCATTCGCCTAAGGAAGGTACATACCATTTGCCTTTGCCCAAGTGCGCATCATCTGCCGAAACGCCTTCAGGATAAAAAGCCATAGCGGCTCTTGGCCCAGGGGTGTCGCAATACTCAGCATAACGAAGTGTGCCTTTCTTATCTGAAGGTTGGCAACCATCGCCAATGGTTTGCGGAGTTTCAACAAAGGCGGCTTTTGTGGCGCTTAAGCCGTCCCAAAGCCAAGTGTCATGCTTTGTAAAGGCTGATAAAATGCTATTTGTATTATAGGTGTGCGTTCCTAATCTTTCATAATGGTAACCACCGAATGGTATTTCTTTAATACTTCCGCCAAAGGGATTCTGTTCGTCAAAGGTGTAGTCATCTTGAAGTGTTAAATCGTTTAATGCAAGGATTTTGCCGTGCGTTCCCTCGGTGTTTACGGTTACCACCACGCCGACAGGTATTTTAGAACCATTTGAGTCATAATCTTTGGCATAACCGCAAGTCCCATCCGCATAATAAACATCACCAATTTCGCAAAGGGCTTTACATGCCGTGTAGGTTTTATCGTTCGGACAAAAGGCAAGCTTGCCACACCAATCCGATTTTTCAGACTTTGTGTAACCCATTTTTTCACAATCAGGCTGTAAACATTTTTTATAAGAGAAGTCAAACGGACAAAGAATATAACCGTCCTCAGCACATTGTGGATCATCTTCTTTGGCATAATTTAACTCCTCACAGGTTGGTTGCTTTTCACAATTCAGCGCCACTGCTTGCTTTGAAAATAAAATCATCATTAAAAATAAAACGTACTTCATTTTTTCCTCCTTATTTACAGACTCCACCATCCGAATCGTCATACTGAAACGATCCCAAATGTCATGCTGAACTTGTTTCAGCATCTCTTTTTATGAGATCCTGAAACGAGTTCAGGATGACCTTTGAGAATCTTCTCAAAAAAACGTACGTTTAAATGCGCATTTCATCAAGAAAATAACCTTTTGAAAAATCTCAAAAAAAAATCCTTGACAAATTGCGCATTTAAACGTACCTTTTTTTGCACACGTTTTGATGATAAGTTGTTGTTTTAAAATAAAAAAATCCCCGCGTTAAGGCAGGGATTTTATTAAGAGAGTATATTAAGTTATTTCACTTTATAACCCAAATTTTCAAGCCAAGCATCTAAACCCGTTGTAGTGTTTGAATAACCAACCCAAGGATTGTCTGAAATTTGGCAACCTTGGCATTGCTCTTTTATGGTGCTGACTGTGTTTTGCACGCCACCACTGCCGTGTGTGATGAACGGAATAACCGTTTTGCCGTTTAAATCATAGCTTTCTAAAAAGCTACTGACAGCCGGCGCAATCGTTCCCCACCAGTTCGGCGAGCCTAAGAAAATGACATCGTATTGCGCAATATCTGCCACTTTGGTCTTGAGGTCAGGGCGAAAACCTTCATTGATTTCCTTCTTAGCCTGTTCGGTTGTGGCGCGATATTCTTCAGGATAAGTTTGCACGGTTTCAATCGCAAACAAATCGCCACCAATTTTATCGTGAATCGCCTCAGCTACTTGCTTTGTGTTGCCACTCCAAGAATAATAAGCGACCAAAATTTTGGGTGTTGCCGATTCATTGCTGATTGCCGTGTTGCCTTCAGCGGCTTGGGCGTTTAGCGCTATAAATGATATACCTAATGCAAGTAATTTTTTCATTAAATCCTCCTTTGTTAAATGAACAACTTCTTATTTAATCGTAAAATGTCGTTTTAAGTCAAGATTTTTTTCTGATTGTGTTTATTTTTAAACTAACCTTCTTGGAAAAAACTTTATAAAGCCTATATAATCTTTGTTTTTTAACCATAAAGGAGGATACAATGGAAAATTATGAACGTTTGCAAAAACAAATGGATAAAATTATGCAGGATCATAAAGATTTGATGAAAGAACATAAGCAAATTATGAAAGATCATGCTAAATTAATGAAAGTCTTGGAAAAAGCACCTCGCTGATTTCAAAAAAAGCCCTTAAGGGGCTTTTTTTTATGTTCTTTGCGCTTATATCTTTCTTAACAAAAAGTTAAGGAGGCAGATATGGAAAATTATGAATTCTCCGATGATGAACTTGCGCATATGAAAGCTAAACATCATCAAATTTTGAAAGAAAATCAAGATAAAATGAAAAATCTCTCTTAAAGAGCAGGTGGCATTTGCAAGCGTTTAAAAGCTGATTTTTGGTACAAATTAATCACTTTTTGCACGATTTCAGGCTCAAAACCTTGCACACAAATTTCATTTTCAGTCTTTTTTTCTTCTGTATAAAGCCTTAAGACAGCATCTAAAACAGGGTAGGGCGGCAACGTGTTTTCGTCCTTTTGGTTCGGTGCTAACTCAGCACTTGGAGCGCGAGTTAAAACCGACTCGGGGAAAACTTTGCCTTGTTGGTTGCGGGCTTTTGCCAGTGCATAAACCTCGGTTTTATAAAGGTTTCCAATCGGCATAATGCCACCGCATGTATCGCCGTAAAGCGTGCAATAACCCGTGCAGGCTTCCGATTTATTGCCACACGCCAATACCAAAGCGCCAAACTGGTTTGACCATGACATCAAAATTTTGCCACGGGCGCGCGCTTGCAAATTTTCAAGCACAATCGGCTTTGGTTCAGTATCAAATGCCTTGTTTAAAAAAGCCGTTTCTGTTTCAATCAGCGGTTCAATGTCTAAAACCTTATAATTGAGGTTGTTTAAAGATGCAATTTCGGCGGCAATTTGAAGACTTAAATCAGAAGTGTGACGTGTTTTCATCATGAGTGCCGTTACGTTTTGAGATCCGAGGGCATCGGCTGCCAAAACGGCGCAAACCGCCGAATCTATGCCACCTGATAAACCAAGAACAGCTTTGTTAAAACAATTCGTTAAGCAAAAATCTTTAAGTTTTTGTTTAAGAATATTCCACTTTTCTTCCATCGCATAATGTCCTAAAAAATAGATTTCTGACGCTCTAAAAAGGTTTCAATCAGCGTTTGATTTTCGGGGTGAACAAAGTTTTTCCAGCGCGAGTCGCCGAAAGCAATCATATCACGCACCATAGAGGCCGAAACATAAGGAAAATTCAAGTCATTGCGGTCAATAATTTCAATATGTGGCACAGCGCCCTTAAACCAGTTGGCATCATAATCGCTACCGGCGTAATAAACATCAGGTTTAGGTAGGTTTGGAAATGTTTTGCCTAAAAAATCAAGCACATACGCGCTCCATTTCTCGGAATTATGAATATCTTCCAAACCAACAATGTTCATGCGTTCAAAACCTGAAGTGTTGACATAATGATTTTGAAGCATCTTTTGACGTGTGGCGTAATCAAAGGGGTTGCGCTTTGTGCCTTGTTCTTGAATAGAGCCTAAAATGATTGTGACATGCGCGCAGTTTTGGAGCATAGCATCAATGAGCTTGGCGTGCCCAATATGGAAAGGTTGCGCACGCATAACGCAAAAACCGTGAATATAACGAAATTGAGGCATTTATTGCTCCTAAATGCTACAATTATCCTCTAACGCGGCAAGGTATTGCTCCGCCTCTAAAGCGGCCATAGCTCCTGATGCCGCCGCTGTGATGGCTTGGCGATACTTGGCGTCTTTCACATCGCCCGCGGCAAAAACACCGTTGACGGAAGTTTGCGTGCTGTCAGGTTTTGTGATGATATAGTTGTCAGGAGTGAGCTCTAAATATTCTTTGAAAACTTCAGTATTTGGATGATGTCCAACGGCGACAAACACACCTTCTAGGTTAATTTCTTGCGTGACGTCTGTCTTGACGTTTTTAACGCGTATACCTGTGACGCCTAAAGGATTTTCTGTACCAAGCACTTCTTCAACAATTGTATCCCACATAATGTTGATTTTGGGGTGCTTTTTAACGCGTTCAGACATCACAGCATCAGCACGCAAAGCATCGCGGCGGTGAATTAAAATCACTTTACTTGCAAAATTTGTTAAATAAAGCGCTTCTTCTGCGGCTGAATTGCCGCCGCCAACGACGGCAACTGTTTTGCCACGATAAAAGAATCCGTCACAGGTGGCGCATGCCGAAACGCCGAAACCGATATATTTTTTCTCGCTTGGCAATTCCAGCCACCGCGCCGATGAGCCTGTGGCAATGATGACGGCGCGCGCCTTAAATGAATTGCCGTTTTCAGAAGAACAGACAAACGGACAGTTTTTGAAATCTACTTCCGTGATTTTATCGTCTACCATGGTGACGCCTACGTTTTGCGCTTGTTCGCGCATACGCGCCATTAATTCCGGCCCAGGGAGAGGCTTGGGAAAACCGGGAAAATTTTCAATATCGGTCGTGATGGTTAATTGCCCGCCGATTTGATTTCCTGAAACTAAAACAGGTTGTAAACCTGCACGCGCAGCGTAAATGCCTGCCGTATAGCCTGCCGGCCCTGAACCGATAATTAAAAGTTTTGTGGTGTATTCAGCCATAGTCGTCTCCTTTTTTTGTTTAAGATAAAGCTTTATTGTGCGCTTTGCAAGTTTTGATTGCTTTTTCTTATGAATCGGGGCATAATTTTGTTTAAGGAGAAATAATATGCGTTTTTTAATTTTGCTTTTTGCCTTGTGTGGCGCGGCTTTTGGAGCAGATGCTAGGTATATCGGTAATTTGAGTAATAACCCTTATAATTCAAAAGTTTTAAGTCCGTTTGATGCTGATAGTGTGGATAATCAGTATGGGGATTACGGCAGTCCTTATAGCAATACCTCGGCGAATAATCCGTATGCGACGGATGCGCCCAAACTTTATGATAGCGAGGGAAATTATCGGGGTAGGCTTTCTAATAATCCGTATGATCCGGATTCTATCTCTAATCCTTACGGACGTTATGGAAGTCCGTATTCGCCTGATAGCATTCATAATCCGTATGGCGCAGGAAACCCGTATCTTGATGATAGTCCGAATAATCCGTATGGTACAGGTTGGCGGATTGAGGGTGATTAAAAGGTTGCTTCTTTAAGAAACTTTGCGTGCGGCAAAGAAGAGGCCGGCTTCAAAAAGGGCATAAGTCGGTATAAAAAGCATCAATTGGCTGATGATGTCGGGCGGTGTTAAAAGCGCGGATAAAACCAAAATGGTGACCACCACATAGGGACGCTTGTTTTTAACTGCTTGCGCCGGCAAAATGCCGTTTTTAATCAGCACGTATGTTATGAGCGGAAATTGGAACATCAGCCCGAAGATAAATGAAATGTGCAGAGATAAGCTGATAATGTTTCCTACGCCAAACATCGGTTGCAAGGTAGAAGATCCGAAACTTAAGCCAAAGCGCATTAAAAGAGGCATCATGCCAAACAAACCGAAGCCTAAGCCAAAGACAAACAAAAACGAGGCGCTCGCAATTAGCCTTAAAGCTAAGCGGCGCTCGTTTTCATAAAGGGCAGGGGCGATAAAGAGCCAAATTTGCCTTGCTAAATATGGAAAACAAAAGGCAACATCAAGAAGAGCGGCAAGTTTGAGCTCTAAAATAAAAACTTCCATCGGCGTAAAGTAATTGAGTGTGAGAGCCGTATTTTGCGTGAGAAAGCTAATAAAAGCCTTTAATAAAAACGGCGCTACGCCAAACATCGGGATTAGCCCGAAGGCAAGCGCTGTTAAGCATTTAAGCAGAACTTGCCGCAGTGCTTTCAGGTGAAAAAGCAGATTTTGTTCTTCTTGCGTTTCCATTTTAATCTTGGTGCTTTTTATCTTCTGCCTCGGCGGCTTTTTCTACCGTGTCTTTTAATTCTTTAGCCTCGTTTTGCAACATTTCTTTGGCTTTTTTATATTCGTACTGCGCTTTGCCTAAGGCTTTGGCAAGCTCGGGAATTCGCTTGCCGCCAAACAAAATCAGGACCACAACCAAAATCAGGATAATTTCCGTTAAACCTAAAGACATATTTCCTCCTTATGATGTTAAAGTTGATTGATTATCTATGGCGCGCACCTTGATGGCTTGCACCGGACAAACGTTTTGACACGCACCGCACCCGATACATTTTGACGAGTCTACTTTGGCGGCGTGTCCTTCGGGCGGGATAATCGCGCCTCGGGGGCATTCACGCGCGCATAGGCCGCATTGAATGCAAATTTTGGGGTTAACATTGGCAAGGGCTAAACGGGTGCGTCGTTTCTCTTCTAAGCTTAAGCGTTTTAAAGCGCCTGATGGACAAACCGAAGAGCAGGTGTTGCAATTAAAACTGCAAAAACTTTTGCTGTAATCCAAATGAACTGCGGGATATTCGGTGTTTGCCTTCTGGATGACTTTCATCGGGCAGTTTTCAACGCATAAATTGCAGTTTAAGCACTTATTGGCAAATGTTTGCGGATTGCCTGCTCCAGGCGGTAAAATCAGGGTTTTGACTTTGTTTGCAATCGTTTGAGAGAGCTTGACGCCACTTTTATACATGACACCTAAAAATAATGCCGCGCCGCATAAGTTTAAGAATTGGCGACGGTTAGGGTTAAACGTCATGGGCTTTGATTTTTTGAGGCCAAAGCGCAAGGCGTTAAAGCGACATCTGCCCAAACAGCGCAGGCATTTGACGCATGTTTCGTTGTTGATGGTCTGATTTTTAAAATCAATACTGCCAGTGGGGCAAACTTTGGCGCAACTGCCACATAAGACACATTTTTTTCCGGAGGTGTCCATATAGATTTGAAAGAGGGCGTGTTTGGAAAGAAGTCCTAAAACCGTGCCGACGGGGCAAATATCGGTGCAGAAAAGGCGACCTTTCCAAAGTGCTAAAAGGCAGATGATGAGCAGGGCAATCAGCCCGAAAGCGGTTAAACTTATCGCCGAGCCGAAAATCGTGTAAGGATCAATCAGGCGTAAGAGGTAAGTCGTGCCACCGAAAAGGGTGCCGAAAACCATGAGGGCAATGACATATTTATAAGGGCGGTTCGGGCGGTGTGAAATGCGGCGGCGTGTGATAAGCATTATGATTTCTTGTAAAATGCCGACGGGGCAGAGTAAAGAGCAATAAAAACGTCCGAAAAGAAGCGTTAAAACCACCAAGGTGCCAAGCAATATCGTGGCATAAACGGAAAAATCAGCAAGTATGCGCGCCACAAGCGGGGCGAATTCCGCCTCAAAAACAGGCATTTTGTAAAAAGCATAACGAAACGCCGCAAAAGACAGCCCAAGAAAAACAAGAGCCAGCGTGAGGCGGATGAGAAAGGGGAAGTTTGGCTTCCGATGATGTCTTATCTTTTCCATGTCTTTCAGTTAAGCCCGAAAGCGTCTGCCGGTCAAGACTTTTGCACTTTGTTTTCACAAGAAGTTTTTGAAAAGTGTTTCTAATTTGTGCAAGATTTTATTTTATGATGATTTTTTTGTTGACAAGGCGAAAAGCTTTTGTTATATCGGTTTTGTTTCGCCGACATAGCTCAGTTGGTAGAGCAACTGATTTGTAATCAGTGGGTCGGGAGTTCAAGTCTCTCTGTCGGCACCATTTAGAAAATAAAGGCTTTCACGGTTTTGGTGAGAGCCTTTATTTTTGTTCTAAAAAAGTTTCTATTGACATTGTATTGCAGATGTAATACACATCATATCTAAATGATATAAAAATAATTTGCAAGAGGAAACCATGCTATCCGTTATTCAAACCAGAATTGATGCAAAAACTCGCAAGCGTGCCGAAGATATTGTCGGGCGAATGGGGATGAATCTATCAGATGCTATTAGAATATTTATTTACCAAGTCATAAACGATAGAGCTTTGCCTTTTAAGCCATGCATTAGGGAAGATTCTACCGAAGAGCTTAAGAAAGATCTCATTGAAGCGGCGGAAGACATAAAAAACGGTCGTTTGCCGTCTTTTAATGATGTTGGCGCACTTATGTCCTATCTTAATGAGGAATAGGATCATTTCTTAAGAAGTAGCGCTCAATTATTCTCTAAATTTATCCTTTCGGTTATAGGGGGTTGATAAGGGGATTTTGAAGGTTATATTAACGGCGTTCATGATACGTATCGTGGAAAATAGAATTTAGTTTCAACTTTACCTGTATCAGAACAAAAAATGTTCCTTTAATTGACAGGCGACAAAAGATCTAAATTCGTTTGAAACCAGTTTTTTAAAAGGTCAATAGAGAGGGAAATTATTCCCTCTCTTGTTATTTTCAATACAAACATAATTATCCACAAAATGAATCATAGCTTTACTTTTAGAGGTTTTGAGACTAGCTTATTTCAGAATTTTAATTTATAAGAGGATTATTATAATGACACAAAATGCTCCAGGTGATTTTTTGAATGATATTAAAGAAAAAAAGCTTGCGGTGACTGTTTTTTTAATCAATGGTGTTAAGTTACAAGGTGTAATTACCTATTCTGATACAAATTATTTGCTCCTTCGCCGTGAAGGTCATACACAATTGATTTATTTACATGCTGTTTCAACTATTATGCCTAATACAACTGTTGATGTGGTTGAAGAATAATTTTGCTTGAAAATACTCAAAAACCTGCCGTTCGGGCGGGAATTGTTTGTCCTATAACCTCTGATGTCAAACATCATCTTTCAGAGCAAGATCGCTTGAAAGAAGCTGTTGGTTTGGCAGAAGCTGTGCATCTTGAAGTTAAGTACGCGCAAAGCGTTTTCTTAAGGCAGATTAAGCCGGCTAGTTTTTTTAGTCGTGGGTATCTTCAGTCTTTGAAACAAGAATTGGTGGCACTTGCCGTAGAACTTTTGATTGTGGACTCCTCTCTAACCCCTATTCAGCAACGTAATTTGGAAAATGAACTTTCTTTAAAAGTTATTGATCGTACCGCTCTTATTCTAGAAATTTTTGGGGAACGTGCTCAAACAAACGAAGGCAAATTGCAGGTTGCTTTGGCGCATTTAGCTTATCAACGCTCACGGTTAGTGCGTAGTTGGACGCATTTAGAACGTCAACGCGGTGGAGCAGGCTTTTTGGGCGGTCCAGGCGAAAAGCAAATTGAACTTGACCGCCGTTTGATTGATGAAAAAATTATCAAAATTAAAAAAGAACTTGAAAAGGTTGAAAATACGCGGGGACTCCAAAGGAATAAACGAAAACGCGCCAAAATTCCTTTGATTTCGCTTGTCGGTTATACCAATGCTGGCAAATCAACGCTTTTTAACCTCTTAAGCGGTGCTGAAACGCTTGCGCAAGATATGCTTTTTGCCACGCTTGATTCTTTATCGCGGCAAATCAGCCTGCCGTCTGGTAAAAAGGTGCTTCTAACGGATACGGTTGGTTTTATCTCAGATTTACCACATGAATTGATTATGGCTTTTCGTTCAACGCTTGATGAAGTTTTGGAATCCGATTTAATTCTTCATGTCCGTGATGCCGCCACAGAAGAATCAAACCGGCAACGAGAAGATGTCCTTTCGGTTTTGCATCAGCTTGGTTTACAACGTGTTGAATATTCAGATCAATATATTGAGGTTTTGAATAAAACGGATTTGCTTCAAGATTCTGAGAAAAAAAGTTTGTCTCAAACCTTGGCGAAACATCCTGAAACGCTTATATCTATGTCTGCTTTGACGGGAAAGGGCTTGGAAAATCTTTATCAGTTGGTAGATCAAAAGCTTTCCGGTCAAGAAATAACAGGTGAGGTTTGTGTGGAATCCGCGGACGGACGAATTCAGGCTTGGCTTTATCAAAATGCCCAGATTTTGAATCGGTGCGATGTTAAAGATAAAACAATTTTTAATATAAAAATCAGCGCATTAAATGCTAAAAGATTAAGTAAAACTTTCAATATAAACCTTGCCGCTGATAAGGATTGTTGATGAAAAAAATATGCCTTTTATTTTTAGGGCTTTTAACTGCTTGTCAAGTCGTTGAAGCCCCAAATTATGCCCAAAAGCTGGAGCCGTGGCTCGGTCAAAGCCGTGCGACACTTTATCGGCGTTGGGGTGAACCTATGCGCCAGTTTTCACTTGCTGGCAATCGGGTTGTCGCGGTATATTTGAAACAAAGTTCAAGGCCGCTTCATGATAATTTTTATCCTTATCGGCGCGATTTGAATTATGCCGCTTTGGCTGGTCCGCGATATGGATTATCAATGTATCCGAGTGTTTATTATTGCGAAACGCTTTTTACACTTCAAAACGATGTTGTCGTTGACTATTCGTTTAGTGGTGACGATTGTTTCTAAATAAGTTCTTTATAACCTAAACTCTCAATTGCAAAACATTTTATTCCGTTTTATGATAAATAAAAATAATTAAACGGATAAAAAATGAATTTTTGTAAAAAAATATTTATATTAACGTTGTTTTTGTTGCCTTTTCAGGTTTATGCCAAAGAAAAAGTTCCCTCAGAATGGATTGCTTTTTTAAATGACTTAAAAGCGCAAATGCTTGAGCGTGGTATTGATCAAAAAACACTTGATCAGGCTTATGGCAAAAATCTATATTATCATCCCAAGCCTGAAGTAGTGGCGCATGATCAGAAACAAGCCGAATTTATTTTAACATCGGAAGCCTATTTGAAACGGATTGTAACTGAAAAACGTGTTCAAAATGTTCGGAAACATTATGCCGAAATGAAGAAAAAATACGCTGATATTGAAGAAAAATACGATGTGCCGATGAATTATCTTTCCGCTTTTTGGGCAGTTGAAACCAATTTTGGGCAAAACAAGGGGCGTTTTCATCTGATTGATACCTTAACGAATTTGAGTTATAAAAATAGGCGCTCGGCGTTTTTTAAAAATGAGCTTTATTATGTTTTGAAAATTATGCAAGATGAGGGGTTGAAAAATGACAAATTGCTCGGCTCGTGGGCCGGCGCAATGGGACATTTTCAGTTTATGCCCTCTACTTATGCCGCTTATGCGGTTGATTGGGATGGTGACGGTGTCGCGGATATTTGGGATAATATCCCCGATGCAGTCGCTTCTGCGGCGCATTATTTGCACAAAATTGGGTTTAAGGGTAATGAGCCTTGGGGCATGGAAGTTCTTTTACCGTGGAATTTTGATTATAATTTGGTTGGTCGGGATAAAACTTTTCCTATTCGGAAATGGAAAAAGTACGGCTTGCTTGATGCTGAGGGTAAACCGCTTTCGTTAGATAATGATTTGAAAGCTTCGCTGATTTTGCCAGATGGACATCGGGGCAAAAGCTATTTAGTCTTTCATAATTTTAAAAGAATTATGATTTGGAATAGGTCAGAAAATTATGCTTTAGCTATCGGTGTGTTATCGGATTATGCCTTGTCCGATAAACCGTTTCAATCGCAAAAAAGTTTGAAACAACCCATTACTGATGACGATGTTCGGGATGTTCAACGGTTTGCAAACAAAATTTTGAAAACAAAACTCAAGGTGGATGGCAGGCTTGGTTCTCAAACCAAAAAGGCAGTTAAACAATTACAGAAAAAAGCCGGTTTGGTTATGGACGGTTATCCTGATGAAAGGCTGTTGAAAAAAATCAGGAATTATAATCCCAAAATTGGATTTCATGTGCCTGTGCCACCAAGAAAGGTTAGAAAATAAAGTTGCATAAGGTGCATTTGGGGCTTTACGCCTTTGGAAAAAGAAGCTAAATTGATGTTTAATTAATAAGGAACAGGATTAAAAATGAACTATAAACATATTTTCAGCTTGGGTGTTTGCGCTCTTTTGACGGCTTGTTCGTCTGCTGGTACGCCCGAACTTAGCGGTTTGACACCGCAAGCGCAAGCCGTGGCTATTCAACGTCATGGTGGTACTTATAAGGTTGGTAATCCCTATAAAATTATGGGGCGGTGGTATTATCCGAAAGAAGATTATTCTTATTCTGAAGTCGGTATTGCTAGTTGGTATGGCGAAGATTTTCACGCGCAAAAAACAGCCAATGGCGAAAAGTATGATATGAATACTTTAACTGCGGCGCATCGGACATTGCCTTTGCCTTCTATTGTACGGGTTACCAATTTGGAAAACGGGCGCTCGCTTGTGTTGCGTGTTAATGATCGTGGTCCTTATGCCAAAGACAGGATTATAGATATTTCTAAACGTGGCGCGCAACTTTTGGGGTATCAGACAAAAGGAACGGCAAAAGTGCGGGTTGAGATTATGCCTGAAGAAAGCCGAGCTTTAAAGGCGGCTTTGTTAGGCGAGGATTATCAAGCGCCTCAACCTGTTGTTACACCGGTTGCAACGACTGTTGAAGCGTCTGCGTACGAAGCACCTGCGGATGAACCAGCACCGGTTGTTGCTGAAAGTGGTATTTTTGTTCAAGCGGCGGCTTTTTCTCAAAAATCTTTGGCAGACGGTTTTAGTGGACGTTTAGCCACGATAGGGCATAATTTTGTGGCACCGGCGCTTGTGAATGGTGTGCAATTTTATCGTGTTCGGTTCGGACCATTTGAAACTGAAGAAGATGCCGCTCAAACGCTCTTTAAACTTAAAAGCTATGGCATAACAGATGCCCGTATTGTTCATGAATAGGAGATAAATATGCAAGTCAAAACTTTTTCCAGCGCTTTGGCTCTATGTTTGATGTGTGGTGTGGCTCATGGGTTTGAAACTACCGCGCAAAATGCTATTTTGATGGATTTTGATACAGGCGCTTATTTGTATGCCAAAGATGTTGATGTGCAAATTGCACCGGCTTCTATGAGTAAACTGATGACGCTTTATGTGATTTTTGATAAGCTTCGGAACGGTTCGCTTTCATTGGAAGATACTTTTACCGTAAGTGAAAACGCGTGGCGCAAAGGTGGCGCGGCAAGTGGCGGATCAACAATGTTTTTAAAAGTCGGGGAAAAAGTTAGTGTTGAAGATTTGCTTCAAGGCATCATTGTTCAGTCTGGTAACGATGCTTGTATCGTGGCGGCAGAAAATATTGCTGGTACGGAGGAAGATTTTGCACTTTTGATGAATGAAATGGCTAAAAAAATTGGTCTCAAAAATAGTCTTTTTGCGAATGCGACAGGACTTCCGGACGATTATCAAAAGATGTCGGTTGCTGATTTGGCTTTATTGGCGCGTCGGATTATTAAAGAATTTCCGGAATATTATCATATTTTTTCGCAAAAAGAATTTAAGCACAACAACATTAAGCAAGGCAATCGTAATCCATTGCTTTATAGTATGCCAGGGGCTGACGGTATGAAAACCGGACATACGGAAGAAGCCGGTTATTGTCTAACAGCTTCTGTTCAGAAGGGTGGTCGCCGGCTTATTGGCGTTATGAGTGGTATGAAGAGCAATAAAGAGCGTTCGGAAGAGGCTGAACGCCTGATGAATTATGGCTTTCGTGAATTTGATAATTTTGAGGTGCTGACAATTGGCGCACAAGTAGCTGAAGTGCCGGTTTGGTATGGCAAGCAAGAAAAGGTGGCTCTGGTTGCTGCGCAAAGCGAGGTGGAAACCATTCGTCGCAGTGAGCGCGATCGTTTTAATGTTCAGATTTTGTATGATGAGCCTGTTGTGGCGCCTGTTCATAAAGGCGATGTTATCGGGCAGGCGGTGTTGACAGATCCGTCCGGTCATTCGCGTCAAGTGGATTTGATTGCGCGGGATGACGTTGAGAAAGTTGGCTTTTTGAAAAAAATTTGGATAAATTTGAAATATTTCGTGTTTGGGAAAAAGTAAAATATGCGCGGGCGCTTTATTACATTTGAAGGTGGTGAAGGTTGTGGAAAATCAACACAAATCAGATTGTTATATGATTTTTTTAAACAAAAACTTGAAAATGTGGTTTTGACTAAAGAACCTGGCGGAACAGAAATCGGTTTGCAATTGCGGCAAATTTTGGTTGAGGGTGAAATTAATAAATTTGATGAAAAAGCAGAGGCACTTTTGTTTTTTGCTGATCGTCGTATTCATTTAACACAAAAAGTTTGGCCGGCTTTGGAACAAGGCGCTTGGGTTTTAAGCGATCGCTATGCCGATTCAACTATGGCTTATCAGTATTATGCTTATGATAAGCGCCTTCATAAAGAAGATATTGAAATGCTTTACCAATTTGCGGCGGGCGATTTTAAGCCCGATTTAACGCTTATTTTGGATTTAGATCCCAAAATCGGCCTTCAGCGGTCTTTTCAAAAAGCAAGCGGTATGGCTCATCAAGAAACCCGTAATGAAAATCGCGATTTAAAATGGCATGAAAATCTGCGTCGTGGTTTTTTAGAAATTGCTCAGGCAGAGCCTACGCGTTGTGTCGTGTTGAATGCAAACCAAAGTGTTGAAGATTTGCATCAGGAAGTTGTTCGTACGGTTTGCGAAAGGTTTGGGCTTTCATGGAAAATATAGCACCTTATCAAAATCCTTATCTGATTGGTCATGAAACGGCCGAGCAAGTGTTTTTAAATGCTTTTAAAAGCAATGCACTTCATCATGCGTGGCTGATTAGCGGTCCTGAAGGTATTGGTAAAGCCACCTTGGCTTATAAAATAGCGCGTTTTTTACTTGCAAATCGTCAGGATAATCTTTCAGATTTCAAAAGTTTAGATGTTGATGAAAATAGCGCCGCTTTTCGTTTGATTGCACGTCGTGCGCATCCTAACTTAAAGGTCTTGGAACGTGATTTTATTGAAACGGATAAAAAAAAGGTTCTGAAGGCTATTAAAGACGGCGAGCCCCTTGATGAAGATGATTTGCAAAATTTGAAAAAATCTGCGGTTATTAAGGTTGATGAAACGCGTTCTATTCATGAATTTTTAGGAAAGAAATCTTTTGATGGGGATTGGCGTGTCGTTTTAATTGATTCCGCAGACGATTTAAATGCTTCTAGTGCCAATGCTATTTTGAAAATTTTGGAAGAACCACCCCTTAAAACGATTTTGCTCTTAATTAGTCATAATCCTAACAGATTGTTGCCAACCATTCGCTCACGTTGTGCCAAGCTTATTTTGCAACCTCTAACAAATGAGAATGTCGCATTGCTGTTGCATCGTTATTGCCCCGAACTTTCGCAAGCTGATGTTGACGGCATTGTTCAAATTGCGCATGGAAGTATTGGGCGTGCTCTTTCTTATGTGGAAGGGAATGCTTTACAAGTTTATCAAAATCTTTTAAAGGTCGTTTCCCAAAAAGGTATGACTTCCCAAGCGCTTCAGCTAGCTTATGAGGCTTCTTCAGATGAGGAGAGATGGGCTTTAACAACAGAAATGTTTTTGAAAATTGTTTCAAATTATATTCAACAAGGCTGTTGTGTTGAAAAAACAGGTGCTGTTTGGGACCAAGCGCAAGCGATGTTTCGTGATACGGAAAATTTGAATATGGATAAACGCCAGGTTTTATTAAACCTTATTTATGCATTATCACAGGCGGTGTCCGATGCTAATTGATAGTCATTGCCATTTAGGTTCGGAAGAATTTGATCAGTGCCTTTCAGATGTTATGAATCGGGCGCGGAGTGCCGATGTAAGGTATGTCATGAATGCTGGCGGTCGGTTTGAAGATTTGAACAAGCAACTTCAAATTAGCGCACAGTATAAGAATGTTTATACTGTCACGGGTGTTCATCCGCATGATGCTTCGGTTTATGCTGATGTCAAAATATCAGATGTTTTGAAAAACACACGCTTTCCGGCAGTTGTGGCGATTGGGGAGTGTGGTTTGGATTATTTTTATGATTTTAGTCCGCGTGATGTTCAAATTAAGGTGTTTCGTAAAATGATTGCTAGCGCGCAGGAAAGTGGTTTGCCTTTAGTTGTTCACACGCGTCAAGCTGATGCCGATATGTGTGATATATTACGCCAATCTATGCGCCAAAAGTCTTTTAGCGGTGTTATTCATTGTTATTCGTCTGGTTGGGAAGTGGCTCAAACGGCGCTTGAAATCGGGTTTTATATTTCGGCTTCGGGTATGATTACCTTTAAAAATTCTACTACTTTACGCGAGGCTTTTGTGCAGATTCCGTTGGATCGTTTGTTGGTGGAAACCGATGCGCCTTATTTAGCACCTGTTCCTTTTCGGGGACAAATCAATGAGCCTTCGTTTGTGGTTCAAACGGCAAAATGTTTGGCAGATATAAAAAATGTTGATTTTCAAAAAATTTCAGCTATAACAACAAAGAACTTTTTAAAATTGTTTCAAAAAGTTAATCGGAAAAGGGCGAGGGCGGTCAATGGGTAAATTAATTATCACAGGATGCGGTGCGGCACCGGGAGTTCCGGCAGTTGCAAGCGGCTGGGGAAATTGTAATCCTAATAATCCAAAGAATGTGCGGCGGCGTAGCGGCGCTTATTTGGAAATTGGGGATGCCCGTATTTTAATTGATAGTTCGCCTGATTTGCACGCGCAACTTGTGGATAATAACATCCGTTATTTAGACGCGGTTTTATATACGCATGCCCATGCTGACCATTTGCATGGTATTGATGATTTGCGCGATATTAATCGTATTTCAAGGCAAGCTTTAGATGTTTATGCCAATGATGATACTTATCGGGCAATTAAAGAACGCTTTCCTTATTTGGTTGTTGATGATGAAATGCCCAATAATCCGCTTTATAAAGCGAGTCTTATTTTGCATCATATTATTCCTGGCAAAAGTTTTGAAATTAAGGGTGTTAAAATCACGCCTTTGTTGCTGGCTGGTCATTCATTGCCTTCTGTTGGATATATGTTTGAGGACGGCGCGGTGGTTTATATTTCTGACTGCAAGGAAATTCCACCAGAGAGCTTAGCTCTTATTTGCAGGCGACCACAAATTTTGGTTATGCCACTCACAACCCCAAGGACGCTTGTCTATCATATGGGTTTGGAAACTTTTTTAGGTTATGTTGATATGTTAAAACCTGAAATTGCTGTTGTTAATCATATGGCCGTGGAATGCGATTATGATGCTGTTGATGAAATGACACCTCAGGGTGTTGTCCCGGCTTTTGATAATATGGTTCTTTCTTTTGATGAGAGGAAAAAATAATGCTTTGTATTTATCATTTGGCAGATCATGATGGTAAAGGTTCAGCCGCGATTGTACGCAGTGTTTATCCTGATATTGAACTCATGGGCTTAAATCATGATATGGAAATTCAGTATGATGAAATCTTAAAGCATGAAAAAGTTGTTATATGTGATTTTGCCTTACCGCTTGATTTTATGGCGCAATTAAATGAAAAACTAGAGCTTGTTTGGATTGATCATCATGTGTCGGCTATTGAAAATTATGAACAGATGCTGCAAAATGGGCAAATTAAGCCTATTCAAGGAATACGGCGCGTTGGAACAGCGGCGTTGGTTTTAACTTGGGAATATTTTTATCCGCATCAAGAACTTCCTTTAGGGCTCAAACTTTTAGGCTTAAATGATATTTTTGATTTGAAAGATAAACGCGTGCGTCCGTTTGAATATGCTATGCAGTCGTTGGGTGTTAATCGCCCAAACGATAAAATTTGGTCGGACTTGATTTCTAACAAAGTCTGCGTCAATGAAATGGTTGAAAAAGGCCGCGCTATTTTGGCTTATATCCGCAACCGCAATTTTCGGCTTTCACGTGCAGAGGCGTTTGAAGTTGAATATGAGGGGTTTCGTTGTATTTGCGCCAATATTCCGCAAGGCTATTCGGAATTTTATGACTCTTTGGATAATATTAAAGATTTTGATGTGATGATAAACTTCTTTATGAATAAAAAAAATCGTTGGAATCTTTCGTTTTATACGGCCAAAGATGATGTGGACGTTTCTAAGTTGGCTCAAAAATTTGGCGGAGGCGGCCATGCCAAAGCGGCAGGTGCGTCTTCGCTTCCGGAATTGCCCGATTTTTTGCGCCACGGAAAAATGTGGGTTAGTCCTAAACTTATACAGCAAAATCATCAGGAATAATTATGACTGAAACAGATTACTATGAACTTTTGGAAGTTTCAAAAGAGGCTTCCGCTGAAGAAATTAAAAAAGCTTTTCGCAAGCAGGCTATGAAATATCATCCGGATCGGAATCCGGGGGATAAAGCCGCTGAGCAACGCTTTAAGGAAATTAATGAAGCTTATGAAGTTTTAAAAGATGATCAAAAACGTGCGGCGTATGACCGCTATGGGCATCAGGCTTTTCAAAATGGTATGGGCGGTAATCCGTTTGGCGGCGGTTTTGGTTTTAATGCTGAAGATTTAACGGATATTTTTTCCAATATGTTTTCTGATTTTATGGGTGGAGGCAGAACGCAAGGTCGGTCAAGTCAAAATCGGGGGCAGGATTTAAGCTATAATCTAAATATTACGCTTGAAGAAGCTTTTAATGGTATTGAAAAAGAAATTAAAATCCGTACGACTGAACCTTGTGAGCATTGTCATGGGTTTGGGACGGCAGATGGTAAAGAACCGCCTGTATGTCCTACATGTCAAGGACGGGGACGTATCCGGACGCAACAAGGGGGCTTTTTTATGTTTGAAACAGTTTGCCCCAAGTGTCGCGGCGAAGGGCGAGTTGTTCAAGAAAAGTGTCCGCAATGTCGCGGCGAGGGTGTTCGTCGTGTTGAAAAAGCACTTAAAGTTAAAATTCCCGCCGGTATTGAAAATAATGTGCGTATGCGCATTTCTGGTGCTGGTGAAGCGGCTAAACGTGGTGGTGTACAGGGTGATTTGTATGTGTTTATTAATATTTTGGAACACAAACTTTATGAACGCCAAGGCAAAGATTTGTTTACATCAGTGCCGGTTTCTATGGCTTGCGCGGCTTTAGGCGGACAGGTTGAAATTCCGGGAATTGACGGTCAAAAGGTTTCTTTGAATGTACCGCAAGGCACGCAAACTGGCGATAAACTTCGTATTAAAGGGCAGGGCATGCGCATTATGGATACAGAACGGCGTGGCGATTTGTTTGTGGTTTTGAGCGTTGTTACGCCAACAAACTTGACGGCTCGTCAAAAAGAACTTTTGGAGGAATTTCGTACTTTATCCGGTGATGATAACTGTCAGCCTCAAATCAAAACTTTTTTTGATAAAATCAAGGATTTGTTTCAATAAATGCTTGCAAAAAAAAATCAGTTGAATATGATTTGTTCAAAGTGAGGGTTCATGATTTTTTCAAAATTTGAACGTATGACAGCATGGCGTTACTTGCGCGCCAAACGCAAAGAAGGTTTTATATCCGTTATTAGCGGTTTTGCTTTTACGGGCATTGCACTTGGTGTGGCAACGCTGATTATTGTGATGTCGGTAATGAATGGGTTTAAAACCGAACTCCTTTCCCGAATTTTGGGCTTAAATGGGCATGTGATGATTGTTGCTGCGCCAGGGTTTCCTTTTACAAATTATACAACTGCTGTTCAAGAATTTCAGAATATGAAAGGTATTCAAAGTGCTGTTCCGATGATTGAACGGCAGATTTTGGTTTCAAGCGGGCAAACAGCAGAGGGTGCTATGGTTCGCGGTATTTCAGCGCAATCTCTTGCATCGCAGAAAATTTTATCTGATGCTTTGCAAGGGGTTGATGCCTCTTTGTTTGAAGGCGATGTTGTTGTTTTGGGCGAACGTTTGGCACACAAGCTTGGTGTGGTTAAAGGCGATGAAGTTTCTCTTATTTCGCCTAACGGCAAAGTGACGGCTTTTGGTACTGTTCCGAGGATTAAGTCGTATGAAGTGGTCGGTACGTTTAATGTGGGTATGTATGAATATGATTCCTCTTTTATCTTTATGCCCTTAGAAGCCGCTCAAAAATATTTTTCATTAAATGGGGCGGTTAGCCAAATTGATATTACGCTTCAAAATGCCGATGAATTGCCTTTGATGCGTGAAATGCTTGAAGAAAGCGTTGGCATTGATGCGTATGTTTATGACTGGAAGCAGACCAATGCCGCTTTCTTTAATGCTATTGATGTGGAACGCAATGTGATGTTTCTGATTTTGACGCTTATTATTTTGGTTGCGGCGTTTAATATTATCACGGCACTTATTATGCTTGTGAAAGATAAAGGGCGCGATATTGCCGTTTTGCGAACCATGGGGGCGACAAAAGGGATGGTGATGCGCATCTTTTTTATGGATGGCGCGTTTATTGGCGTTGTTGGCACACTCATTGGTTTTGGGTTGGGTGTGGCCTTTTGCGCGCATATTGAATCTATTCGGCAGTTTTTGGAAAATCTGTCAGGGCGCGAGCTTTTCTCAGCCGAAATTTATTTTCTTTCGCAGTTGCCGGCAGAAGTTAATTGGACGGAAGTTTGCGTGGTGGGGCTTGTTTCGTTGCTTTTGTCTTTCTTAGCGACTCTTTACCCGGCTTATCGCGCCGCTAAAATGAATCCGGTGGAGGCTTTGCGTTATGAATAATACTCTCCAGCTTAAAAAAGTGTGCCGTCATTATCTTCAGGGCGGTCAAAAATTAGAAGTTTTGAAAGGTGTTGATTTAACAATATCGCCACATGAAGTGGTGGCGCTTATTGGTCCATCTGGCTCAGGTAAAACGACGCTTTTGCAAATTGCCGGACTTTTAGATCAACCGAATTCGGGCGAAGTTATATTAGATGGGCAAAAATGCCAGAAGGCTGATGATGATTCACGCACGGCTTTAAGGCGCAACTATTTGGGTTTTGTTTATCAATATCATAATCTGTTGCCCGATTTTGATGCTCTTGAAAATGTGGTTTTACCGCAATTGATTGCCAATGTTTCGGAAAAAGTTGCACGCGAAAAAGCCGGATGGCTTTTGGAACGTTTAGGCTTAAGCCAACGCATGTATCATCGGCCTGCCGAGCTTTCGGGCGGTGAACAACAGCGTGTTGCCATTGCGCGCGCTTTGGCAAATACACCTAAGCTTTTACTTGCTGATGAGCCAACGGGTAATTTGGATCCGCATACAGCGGATAATGTTTTTATCTCTTTAATGGAAATTGTCAAAGAAACGGGTTTATCAGCGCTCATTGCCACGCATAATTTGGAGCTAGCGGGCAAAATGGATCGTCAAGTTCAGCTTAAAGACGGCATTTTGCTTGATTTAAGGCCCTCAAAGCGGATTGAAGATAATCGCAATTTTTACTGATTCTTTTTCTTTTATTTTTTTATTGACATTTGATTTTCTTTCTTCTAACCTGAAGGGGCATTAGTTGATTACTAATGTGAGGTTTGAAACCCTCTTTAGGTTGTCTTTTGATGTAAAATAACCATCTTTTTGCCTATGGCAGGAAGGTGGTGAAATAAGTTTTTGTACAAATACATCACACTATTCCTAAAATAGGTTTCAACTTCCTGTCGCCTCTCATCAAGGCGCTTTTTAATTTTATAAGGAAGTTGTTTAATGAACAAATTTGCACTTTTAACTGGCGCTGCGGCTCTTTGCTTTGCCGCGCAGGCTCAAGCCTTTACGCTTGATTTTAACCCTTATGTTTCTGCCAAGGGTGCCTTAACCTGGCTTCAAAATAAAGCTGATGTGAACTATGGGTTTTATTTTGAACAAACAAACAACAAAGGAATAGATTTACCAGGGACCATTATCAATGATAAAAATTTTAAGGATACCACATGGGGCTTGCGTTTGGCAACCGGTGTGGCAACACCTGTGCCGCATGGTCAGATCCGTTCTGAACTTGAACTTGGGTATATTGGTAAAGCCAAGGATAATAAAGGCTGGACATTTCATATGAATGATACTTATCCGGGGCAACATTATCAGTTGGAAACCTCGGCTTATTCCGGTATGATTAACTTTTACTATGATTTTAATACTTGTACCCGCTTTACACCATATATCGGCGCCGGTTTCGGTATTGCGCATGTCAAAGCTAAATCGCATGTTTACGGGCATTCAGCCACTCAAGATTATTCCATTACCGATGAAATGACGGATGATAATCCGGCGTGGAACATCAGTCTTGGCGCGGCTTATGCCTTGAATGATAACTGGTCGTTAGATTTAGGTTATCGTTACACCAACTATGGTCGTATTACAGAAAGCAAGAACAAACGTGGTCACTTGTGGGATCCTGCCGGAAGTATGCAAGAGCATGGTTTGGATGTGAAAGGCGACATGAAAATTGATTCGCACGAAATCAACTTTGGTGTGCGCTACGCATTCTAAACTTTTGAGAACGTCCGAAGAGCACGTTTGCTTAAACCAAACGTGCTTTTTTAGCGTGCTTCAAAAAGTGTGCCGTGGACAGGCTCGCCATGCTCAGTACGTAAAATTAAACCGTATGCTTTAATGTGTGCGTATCCGTTTTTGATAAGTAACCCTCTGATATATGCCGGATTGTGCTGATAACGTCCGGTTGGCGTTATGCTAAATTCGTCCACATCGGGGCGGGCGTTTTCTATGCTGAATAAAAAGGGCGTTTTGTTTGCCGCATTAAATACATCAGCTATGGAATCCGTGTAATCCAGCACATCAAGGGCAATAATTAAATCGTAAGGTGTTTTGTTGCAATACAAAAAATGCTGTAAATCGTCTTTTATCAGTTTTTCATAAATCTTTTTACTGGCGGCAATTTGAAGCATACGTTGTGAAATATCCACGCCTGTAAAGGTCGTGCCGTTCTTTTTTAAAAACTCGCCGGCTAAACCTGTGCCGCAACCTAAATCTAAAACTTTGCCTTCAACTTTAATCTTTAATTCCTTGATTTTTTGAATAATATTGTAGCGTATTTTTTGCATGGCCTTATCATAATATTTTGCAAATGTATCAAAATATTCTTCGCTGAAAGCCGCGTCATTGTCTGATTTTTTTCGGCTAAAGGAATCTAGGGTGTGTTTGGCTAAAGTGTTTTCAGGGGCATTATGCGCCCATAACTGCGCAATTTCAAGCGCTCGTCTTGGGTTTTGGCGATAAAGCAAAACTAAGGTTTCCGCCAAATTAATAGCAAAATCTTTAATATGACGATTTTTTAAAAAAGCATTCATAAATAAATCTAGAGCCTGTTCATATTCGCCTAAATCTTTCAAAACAAGCCCTAAATTGTTGCTTAATTCCGGCATATCCGGATTCAACACCACGGCTTTGCGGTATTCTTCTAAAGCTTCTGTCTTGCGGTTTTGGGCATAGAGGATGTCGGCATAGGTAACATGTGCCTCGGGATTATTCGGTTCTAGCGCTAAGGCGTTTTGAACAAGCATTTCATCGCTCGTGAGAGCGGCCATATTAATTAGGGCAGGGACGTTTTGCGGTTCTAGAGCTAGGACTCTTTTTAAACATTTTACGGCAGATTTTTCTTTATGCATCTTTTTAGCAATCAGTGCGCACTGAAACCATATCTCTGCAATGCCTTTATCAATTTTGAGTGCTTCGTTCATCAGATGCGCCGCTGCATATAAATTGCCGCGCCGCATTTCTTCCAAGCCAAGATAATAAGCTGGTAACGGCGAATTTTTGCATGTGTTAAAAATTTCTTTTAAACCGTCCCAATCCTTATTTAAAACCGCTAAATTAACCGCCGCTTCAATATAATCTTTATCAAGCGCTAAAGCATGCCGATAAGCATTAAAGGCTTCTTGGGGTTCTCCGATTTTTTCATACAAGCCGCCCAAATTGTTGTAAGCCTCTTTAATGCCGGCATTTAAGCGCAAAACATTTTGATAAGCCTCAATGGCTTGGCGATATTTGTTGCAGGCCGTTAGCGAAACAGCTAAGTTAAACCAAACTGGTGGTTGATTTGGTGTTTGACGTAAAACGCGTTCAAAATAATCTGATGCCGTTTGCGGATAACCTTTGGCATGTGCAATGAGCCCGACAAGATTTAAAACATCGGGGTTTTCGGGAAGCTGACTTAAAATTTCCCGACAAACCTGCTCAGCGGCATTCCATGCACCATTTTGATAAAATGCCGTGGCTTGCTTAAACATCTGTTGCAACGACATCACTTTCTCCTTTGAAACCTATTCTAATTTATTTTTATAAAAAATCTAGTTTTTTTTGAAAAAAATGCTTGCAAAATCAAAATTAATGATGTATCTTGCGCCTACTTCCGGGGTGGTGGATAGAGCAATCATGACGCAAATAAAAGTAAGGAACGCACGCTCTTATCCCGCCTGAGGCTTGGTTTGTGAGGCTTTTGGCCTTTATAATCTTTCCAAAAGGCAACCGGGACAATAATGTTTAATTTAAAAAGGATTTAATTTATGAAAAGTATTGTTAATGCAAAGAAAAAGCCTAGCCGTCGCTATGGCGTAAACCTTTGGGGCGAGGCTAATAGCCCGATTAATAAGCGTAACTATGCGCCCGGACAACATGGTCAACGCCGCAAAAAAGCGACTGACTACGGTGTGCAATTAAGCGCTAAACAAAAATTAAAAACATATTATGGTAATATCTCGGAAAAACAGTTCCATAGATATTATGAAGAAGCTATCCGTCGTTCGGGCGATGCCGCTGAAAACTTGGTCGGCTTGTTGGAATCGCGTTTGGATAACTTGGTCTATAAAGCTAAATTTGTGCCAACTGTTTTTGCCGCGCGTCAATTTGTTAATCATGGTCATGTTACCGTGAATGGCAAAAAAGTGAATATCCCTTCCTATATCCTTAAAGTTGGTGATGTGATTGAAGTTTGTGAAAAAGCAAAATCTATTCCGATGGTTGTGGCTTCTGTTGAATCTCAAACGCGTGAAGCGCCGGCTTATTTAGAAGTGGATACTAAAAAACTTTCCGCTAAATACACATTTGTGCCGAAGTTTGATGATATTCCTTATGCATGCTTGATGGAGCCGAATCTAGTCATAGAATTCTACTCCAGATAATCTTGGTGCTGGAAAGGCGTATAGCTGGCATCTAGAGCAATTTTAACCCCGAAAGTGTCCTCATGTACCTCTTACGTACAGTGCGGTACTTTCGGGGTTAAAATCACTCTATTTGCGCACGCTATCCGCCTTTCCTAGAATCAGTGCAAAAAATAAGGATTCGTTTTTTTATTATCCACATTCCTTTGGCTTGGGTGTAAAAACTGCAGAACGCTCAAAATTCATGTACCTCTTACGTACACTGCGGTACTTTCGGGGTTAAAATCACTCAATTTGCGCACGTTCTTGCTCGTAAGTTTTGCGTTAAACGCAAAACTAACTCGCTTCGGTCACCGCTCTGTAACGCTTGCATCGGTGCTTA
>CANPYS010000002.1 GCA_947588655.1 uncultured Alphaproteobacteria bacterium
TCCGAACTTGAAGAAACGGCTTTAGATGTGCCGCTATACACATTTCTCAAAAAAAGGTACGTTTAAATGTGCATTTTTTTGAGGCATTTTTAAAAAATTAAGTGCTTGATTTTACGATAATAAAAAAACTTGACAATTGTATAATTAAAAGGTACGTTTTTTTGAGATAGTTGATTTTCCCCGCTGTTAGTTGGTTTTCCTTGTTTTTTTGTTTTTTGAAACCCATAAAGTCCTCAGAGTGACGTAAAATAAAAAATTTGACAAAGGCCTTTGCTCTCTTAAGTTCAAAAATGAAGAATCTTTGTCTCGCCTAACTTTGGCTTAAAAATATCTCCGCTTTATTAAGGTTTTTCAAGAATCTTAAAAAAGCGGAGGTATTTTTTTGTTTTAATGATAAATAAAACTTGTCATTGTCATAAATATATACTATAAAAAAGAACAAGAGAATATCATTATTTTAATGTGATAAGATGCAAAAAGACAAAAGGTTTCATCCGTACCCAAGGGTAAAAGCGCCTTTTGTTCGTAAAAAGCCGCAAGCGGTTAAAGGAAATTATGCCGCAATTGACTTGGGTACAAATTCGTGCCGACTGGTTATTGCCACGCCAATGTCGGGGTCGTTTCGTGTTTTGGAAACATTTTCTAAAATCACGCGTTTGGGCGAGGGCATTATTAAAGATAACGAGCTTTCTAAAGACGCTATTAAACGCACGCTTACCGCGCTTAAAGTCTGCCGCGGCGTGATGAATGAATACGCCCCTATTGTAAAACAACGCTTTGTCGCCACCGCCGCTTGTCGTCGCGCTAAAAACTGCGAAGAATTTGTTGCTTTGGTTCAGCGCGAAACGGGCATTCGTTTGGAAATTATATCTTCTCAGGAAGAATCGCGCTTGGCGGCCGTTGGTTGCACGGCACTTTTGAATCACGATGTTAAACGCGCTTTGGTTTTTGATATTGGCGGCGGCTCTAGTGAAATTTCACTGGCAGGGATTACGCCAACAGGCAAAACATATATTGAGGGTTTTGTTTCGTTGCCTTATGGTGTTGTGACTGTTTCAGAGGCTTTCCCTCATCAGGAAATGACAGACTTGGCTTATGACAGCATTGTGGAACGCACGCAAAAGATTTTAAGCGAGTTTGACGCTCAATATCATATATCGGAAGGCATTAAAAATCAGAAAATTCAGGTTGTCGGGACATCTGGCACAGTTACGGTTTTGGGCGCGGTTCATCTTAATTTGCCACGTTATAATCGCTCGGCGGTGGATGGTCTTTCCATTTCGGGCGCTGATTTGTTAAAAGTGATTACAAAAATTAAAAATATGGGCGATGAAGGGCGTTCAAAGCATTCGTGCATTGGCCCCTCAAAAGCTGATTTAACCATTGCTGGTTGCGCTATTATTGAGGCGCTTTTAACTTTTTGGCCTATTTCACAGATTACGATTGCTGATCGTGGCATTCGCGAGGGTATTCTTCTGGACTTAATGTATCATCATCACAAGCGTAAGTGTTATCATCCTTGGTTGAGGCGCAAGTTTGTACGGCGGAAAAAGGGAAGAAATTATGACAACACAAAATTTGGCGGCCATTGATTTAGGCACAAATTCTTGCCGAATCTTAATCGCGGACGAATCGGGGCAAACGCTATATCGCGATTCCATCGCAACCAAGTTGGGCGAGGGGCTTTATCCTGAAATGCGCTTTACGGCTGATGCTATTTCACGCGGGGTTCAGGCACTTGAAACATATGCTAAAATTATGAAAAATTATCGCGTTTCAAAGTATCGCGCGATAGCAACGGCATCATGTCGCGCGGCACAGAATCGGGACGAATTTTTGGCGCATGTTTATCAAAAAAGCGGTTTAAAGCTTGAAGTTATTGATGCCTTTGAAGAGGCGCGGCTTAACTTGAAAGGCGCTCTTTTAAACGCGCCAAGTCAGGCAAAATATGCCGTTTTGTACGATTTAGGCGGCGGCTCTACAGAATTGACGCTTGCTGATGTTCCAACCGCGCGCATTTTGCATACGGTTTCTATTCCATGGGGCGGACGTAATGCCGCCGAGGCTTTTCAGCTTCAAGAATTTGAGCCCGAAAAGCAAAAGAAATTGATTGATGAAATCAGCCCTTATGTTGATGCTTTTATTTCTGATTCGGGTTTAGAAAAATATCGGCCGGAAACGGCTCTTTTGGCCACGTCCAGCACGCCGCTCAGGCTTGTTTCAATGGTTAATGATTGGGGCGATTATAAACGCGATAAAGGCGATGGTGTTTGCGTAGAAATACAAGCGGCTGACAAGGTTATTCAAAAAGTTTATGCTATGAGCGCGGAAGAACGCGCACAATCGCCTTATATCGGGGAAAATCGCGCGCCGATTTTTGTTTCGGCATGCACAATTTTTAAGACAATTTATGACTGCTTGGGGTTTGAAAGTTTTATTGCTTCGTTTAAAAGCGCTCAAAACGGTATCATAGAGGAATTAAGAACAAATGGGAAAGCTTACGAAATCAGCAAAAACGATACGTGGCCGAAAGACTTTGGTTGTTCACGTTAAGACGGCAAAATATCGCAAAGCCTCGTCTAATCGGTGGCTTGAAAGACAACTTAACGACCCGTATGTGGCCGAAT
Organism: uncultured Alphaproteobacteria bacterium; assembly: GCA_947588655.1. Lineage (GTDB taxonomy): Bacteria > Pseudomonadota > Alphaproteobacteria > RF32 > CAG-239 > CANPYS01. The sequence goes on from CANPYS010000002.1 coordinate 2,628, forward strand.
CTAAGCGTTTGGGTTATCGTTCGCGCGCGGCGTTTAAGCTTATTCAGCTTGATGAAAAGTTTAAGTTTTTGGGCAAGGGCAAAACGATTGTAGATTTGGGTTGCGCCCCCGGCGGGTGGACACAAGTGGCCGTTCAGCGCAACAAAGGTGCAGGGCAGATTGTGGGCTTGGATATTTTGCCGACAGAGCCTATAGAGAGCGCAACGCTTTTGTGCCAAGATTTTACGCAAGACGGTGCCGCTGAAAGTTTGAAAGCTTTGTTGAAAGGTCCGGCTGATGTGGTGATGAGCGATATGGCTGCCAATACTACGGGGCATCAGCAAACCGACCATTTGCGCACGATTGCGTTGGTGGAGCTGGCGTACGACTTTGCCAAAGATGTTTTGGCGCAAGGGGGCATTTTTATTGCTAAGGTTTTTCAAGGTGGCGCGGAGGGTTCGCTCTTAAACGATATGAAGAAAAATTTTGCCAAAGTTTCGCACTTTAAGCCTGACGCTAGCCGTCAAGGTTCGCCCGAAACATATGTTGTGGCGCAAGGTTTTAAGGGTTCGCAAAATGCAAATTAGCGCGCGATATCAGGCTGTTTTTGAGGTTTTAACCGAGGCTTTGCAAGACGCGCGCCCCGTTGATAACATTTTGCAAGATTATTTTCGGGCGCGCCGATATATCGGTTCTAAAGACAGGCGTTTTATTGCCGATGTGGCTTGGGATATTATCCGTAAGCGCATGCGTCTTTCGTTTGAGGCAAAGTCGGGCGATGCGCGGCGCATTCTTTTGACGTATCTTAAAGATACGGATTTAGATATTGTTGCGGACGGTTCAGAATATGGTTTGGCAGCGCTTTCTAAAGATGAGAAAAACTTTTTGAAAAATCTCAAAGAAGAAGTTTATCCCCCTTTTGTTGAAAACGAATGCCCCGAATGGCTTTATCAAAAAATAAATCATCCGCGCTTGGTGCAAAGCCTTAATACCAAAGCGCCGGCAGATTTACGCGCAAATTTTGTTTCACGCGAGGAGGCTCAGCGCCGGTTGCGTTCGGAGGGCTTGTTCTTTTCTTTCACGCCTTACGCGCCTTTTGGGTTGCGTTCGGAAGAAAGGGTGCATTTAAATAATTCCGCCACTTATCAGGAAGGCTTGGTTGAAGTTCAAGACGAGGCCTCGCAACTTGCGGCTTGGCTTTGCGGTGTGCGTGAAGATGAAAAAGTGGTGGATTATTGCGCTGGCGCAGGCGGTAAAAGCTTGGCGATTGCGGCTTATAATCGCAACGAAGGGCAGATTTTTGCGCACGATGCGAATTGGAATCGCATGGATGTGATTAAAAGTCGGGCGGAGCGTTTGGGGGTGCGCAACATTAAGCTTATTAAAGCCTTGGACGGCGCAGATTATGATTGCTTTATTGTTGACGCGCCTTGCTCGGGCAGTGGCACATGGCGGCGGTCGCCAGATGCTAAATTTCGCTTGACGGAAGCAAAACTTGCCGACTTAACGCGCACGCAGGGCGAGATTTTGGAAACAGCGTATCAGCACACCAAAAAAGGCGGGCGAATCGTTTATATGACTTGCTCGGTTTTAGATGAAGAAAACACACAAATTGTCAGCGATTTTGTTTTGAAACATCCTGATGTTTCTTTTGCTCATCATCAAAAACTTTGGGCGCAAAAAGTTGGCGCGCCTTACCCGTTTGAAACGGATAAATATCTTTCTTTTTCGCCACTTGTGACGGGAACGGACGGCTTTTTCTTTTGTATGCTTTATAAAATGTAATCTTTTGAAATATTATGTGTCTGGACTTCAAAGGTTTGCTTTTATAAAATGCTTTTATCAAAAATTTTTTAGAAAGGACTTTGAAAATGGCAAAAATTCATCCCTCGGCGGTTGTTGAAGACGGCGCGCAAATTGCCGAATCGGCAGAAATCGGACCTTTCTGCTGGGTAAGCAGTCGCGCAAAAATCGGCGAAAACGTTAAACTTTTGGCGCGCGTGAGCGTGATGGGCGATACAACTATCGGCGAAGGCACAATTGTTTTTCCGGGCGCATGCCTTGGCGCGGGGCCGCAAGACCATGGCAATGAATTTAAGGAAGAAGCCAAGCTCATTATCGGCAAACGCAACATTATTCGCGAAAATGTGACCATGCACGCTGGTACGCCGAAAGAACACTTTACAACCGTGGTTGGCGATGACGGTATGTTTATGATTAACAGCCACGTTGCGCATGATTGTGTTGTCGGCAATAATGTGATTATGACCAACAACGCCGTGATTGGCGGGCATGTCCATTTGGGCGACGGCGTGATTATTGGCGGAAATTCGGCGGTGCATCAGTTTGTGCATATCGGGCGCAAAGCGATGATTGGCGGCATGAGCGGCGTTGACCGCGATGTGATACCTTTTGGCATTGTGGCCTCAGATCGCGCTAAACTCCGCGGCTTAAACGTTATCGGCTTAAAGCGTAGCGGTATGGAAGAATCCGCCGTTAAGGCGATTACGCGCGCTTTTATGTTTATCTTTAAAGGCAAAGAGGGCAATTTTGAAGAGCGTATTCAGCTTGCCAAAGAAAAATTTAAAGATAATGAAATGGTTATGGAACAGTTGGCATTTATTGAAGAATCGCTCCATGGACGGCGCAACGTTATGACCGCTGATTAAACCCTTTTGAAACTTTGAGGACGCTTTTGCGTCCTTTTTTGTTATCAGGATATAAACTTTTTGCTTGAAGAATCGGAAAAAACGGTTTAGATTCGGGGCGAATTGAAAGTTTTTTAATTTTAAGCGCGTCGCTTTTTTAGCGTTGTGCGCTTATGTGTTTAACCTGAAACAGCTTAAAGGAGCTTGAATAACCATGAGTAAATGGGTTTATACATTTGGTAACGGCAAAGCCGAAGGCGATGCCTCCATGCGTAATCTCCTCGGCGGTAAAGGCGCAAACCTCGCGGAAATGAACCTCGTTGGCTTGCCCGTTCCTCCGGGATTTACGGTTACAACTGAAGTTTGTACATACTACTATGCTAACAACAATACTTATCCGTCTGATTTGAAAGATCAGGTGCGTGAGGCGGTTGCCGGCGTTGAAAAAATTATGGGCAAGAAATTTGCCGATGCCAACAACCCGTTGTTGTTCTCGGTTCGTTCGGGCGCTCGCGTTTCTATGCCGGGCATGATGGACACCGTTTTGAACCTCGGCTTAAATGATGAAACAGTTAAAGCTTTGGCCAAAGCCTCTAATAATGAGCGTTTTGCTTATGACTCTTATCGCCGCTTTTTGCAAATGTTCTCTGACGTTGTGCTTGGCGCAGATTTAGATTTGTATGAAGAAGCTTTGGAAAATATGAAAAAAGCGCACGGCTATAAGTCTGATACTGATTTGACCGCTGATGACTTGAAAGAATTGGTCGTTCAATATAAAGAAATTGGTCAAAAAATCGGTAAAGTTGTGCCGCAAGATCCTTGGGATCAGCTTTGGGCCGGTATTGGCGCTGTGTTTGGCTCTTGGATGTCAGCGCGCGCAATTACATACCGCAAGTTAAACAATATCCCCGGCGATTGGGGGACGGCGGTTAACGTTCAAACCATGGTGTTTGGTAACGCCGGCGATGATAGCGCTACAGGCGTTTGTTTCTCGCGCGATCCGGCAACCGGTGAAAACAGATATTATGGCGAATATTTGGTTAATGCTCAAGGCGAAGACGTGGTGGCTGGTATTCGCACACCGCAACCGATGGGAAGCATTGGCGATGGCACATCGTTAGAAGAAAAATGGCCTCAGCTTTATAAAGAATTGGTTGATGCCCGCAACAACCTTGAGAAGCACTACAAAGATATGCAAGATATGGAATTTACCATTGAACATGGCAAACTTTGGATGTTGCAATGCCGTAACGGTAAGCGCACTGCTGCCGCCGCGGTTCGTATGGCTGTTGAAATGTTTGAAGAAGGCTTGCTCAACAAGGAAGAAGCTATTATGCGCGTGGGCGCTGATCAGCTTGATCAGCTCTTGCACCCGATGCTTGATCCTAAAGCCAAGAAAAATGTGATTGCAACAGGCTTGCCGGCATCTCCGGGGGCGGCTGTCGGTCGCGCCGTGTTTAATGCGGAAGACGCTGAAGCTTGGGCGAAGAAAGGCGAAAAAGTTATTTTAATTCGTAACGAAACCTCGCCTGAAGATATTGGCGGTATGCACGCATCACAGGGTGTGATTACCGCACGTGGCGGTATGACATCGCACGCGGCTGTGGTTGCCCGTGGTATGGGTACACCTTGCGTTTCGGGTTCTACCGACATTACTATTGATTATAAATCTAAAACAATGTCAACAAAGTCAGGCGTTGTGATTAAAGAAGGCGATTGGCTCTCTTTGGACGGCGCAAAAGGTCAGATTATTGAAGGTCAAATTCCGACCGTTGAGGCGGATACAAACACCGGTAACTTCGGCAAACTGATGAGCTGGGTTGATGAAATCAGAACCATGAAAGTCCGCGCTAACGCTGAAACACCGAAAGACGCAAAGCAGGCTTTGGCTTTTGGCGCTGAAGGTATTGGTTTGGCTCGTACGGAACACATGTTCTTTGATCCCAAACGTATTGCCGATATGCGCTCTATGATTTTGGCAGATGATGAGGCTGGTCGTCGTGCGGCTTTGGCTCGTTTGTTGCCTTATCAAAAGCAAGACTTCAAAGATTTGTTCAAAATTATGGACGGTCTGCCGGTAACAATCCGCTTGCTTGACCCGCCGTTGCACGAATTTTTGCCGCATACCGATGCGGAAATGCAGGAATTGGCGGATAAATTGGGCAAAACTTTGGCTGAAGTTAAAGCCCGCGCTAACGCTTTGCATGAGCTGAACCCGATGTTGGGTCATCGTGGTTGCCGCTTGCCGATTACATATCCTGAAATTGGCGAAATGCAAACTCGCGCAATCTTGGAAGCCGCTTTGGAATGCGAGGCCGAGGGTATTAAAGTTATCCCTGAAATTGAAGTGCCTTTGACAGGTTCTAAGAAAGAATTAGACATTGTGAAAGACATTATTGATACAACGGCCGCCAAAGTGTTTGCTGAAAAAGGCAAGAAGATTGACTATATCGTTGGCACGATGATTGAGTTGCCCCGCGCGGCTCTTATGGCGGAAGAATTGGCACAATCTGCCGCGTTCTTCGGCTTTGGTACGAACGACTTAACCCAAACAACCTTGGGTATGAGCCGTGACGATACAGGCGCTATTTTGGATGAATATCGCGCACGTGGCGTTTATGTGGCTGATCCGTTCGCATCCATTGACGTGGATGGCGTCGGCAAGCTCGTAAAGCGCGCCTGCGTTGAAGGTCGCAAAGTCAACCCGAGCATTCACTTAGGTGTCTGTGGCGAGCATGGTGGCGATCCGAAATCTATTGAATTCTTCCAAGAATGTGGCTTAGACTACGTTTCCTGCTCACCGTTTAGGGTGCCGGTGGCGCGTTTGGCCGCCGCTCAAGCAGCTGTGAAGTCTAAGAAACGCGCATAGCAGCACATCTAGAGCTGGTAAGGCATCTATGAGCGCCTAATCGCAAAAAGCGAAGGTTTTAGGTACGCTTAAGGTCTTACTCGTAAGGGTTGCCAGAAATGGCAACCCTAACTCGTTTCGGTCTTGCTCGTAAGTTTTGCGTTAAGCGCAAAACTTACGAGCAAGACCATAAGACGTACATGAGGAAACTTTCAGGTTTAAAGTTGCTCTAGATGCCAGCTAGACGCATTCACAAACCAAAGAAAGACGGAGAACCGTTTTCCTCATAGTCCGCGAGAATGCGGATAATGAGGCGAATAGAAGCAAAAAAAGAAGGTTTGGAATTCTAGCGTACTAAAAGCGTACGTGAATTTCAAACCTTCGCTTTTTTGCGATTAGGCGCCCATTAGACACATTCCCTTATCCGTCTTTCCCAACTAAAATTAAAGTCTCTAACTCCTTCAACTTATCACGATACACCATCGCTTGCTCAAAATCAAGATTCAAGGCGGCTTCCTTCATAAGCTTGGTATATTCCTTGATTTTCTTTTCGGCATTTTTGATTTCTTCGGGGTCTATAAAATCATCTTTAACGAAGTCTGTTTCTGTCATTTCGCTCAGCGTTGAGGAAATGCTTTTTTGAATGGTTTGAGGCGTGATGCCGTTTTCAGCGTTATATTTCATTTGTTTTTCGCGGCGACGATTGGTTTCATCCAGAGCCTCGCGGATAGAACCTGTGATTTTATCGGCATACAAAATAACCCGTCCTTTGGCATTACGTGCGGCACGCCCGATGGTTTGTATCAGCGAACGCGTGGAACGTAAAAAGCCTTCTTTATCAGCGTCTAGAATAGCCACAAGCGAACATTCCGGAATATCCAAACCCTCGCGCAAAAGGTTAATACCAACCAAAACGTCAAACACACCCAAACGCAAATCGCGGATAATTTCAATGCGCTCCAAAGTATCAATATCCGAATGCATATAACGCACTTTAATGCCGTTATCATGCAGATATTCGGTTAAATCTTCCGCCATTTTTTTCGTTAAAGTCGTAACCAAAACGCGCTCGCCTTTAGCGGCAACTTGGCGACATTCGTGCATTAAATCATCAATCTGATTTTCAACCGGACGCACAATGCAAAGCGGATCTGTTAAGCCTGTCGGGCGGATAACCTGCTCAGCAAAAACACCTTGACTTTGCTCAAGCTCCCATGGCCCCGGCGTGGCAGAAACAAAAATCGTCTGCGGGCGCATAGCGTCCCATTCTTCAAACTTTAAGGGACGATTATCCACACATGAAGGCAACCTAAATCCATAATCTGAAAGCGTGCTTTTACGATTATAATCGCCTCTGAACATACCGCCGATCTGCGGGACGGAAATATGACTTTCATCAACAAACAAAATAGCGTTTTTGGGCAGATATTCAAACAAAGTCGGCGGCGGTTCGCCGGGGTTGCGCCCTGTTAAATAACGCGAATAGTTTTCAATGCCTTTGCAATGCCCCACTGTTTCAAGCATTTCCAAGTCAAACCGCGTGCGTTGCTCCAAGCGTTGTGCTTCCAAAAGCTTGTTTTGTGTTTTTAACTCGGCAAGCCGAAGTCCTAAATCTTCCTTAATATGCGTTATTGCTTGAGAAAGCGCCGGTCGCGGTGTGACATAGTGATTGGCGGGATAAACTGTCACTTCGGTTAAATCCGCCGTTTTTTTGCCTGTTAAAGTATCAAATTCGGCAATACTTTCCACTTCATCGCCAAAAAAGCTAATGCGCCAACCGCGGTCTTCATAGTGCGCCGGAAAAATCTCAAGCACATCGCCGTTTTGACGAAAAGTACTGCGCACAAAATTCATTTGATTACGCTCGTACAGAAGTTCCGCCAAATGTCTGTTAATGTCTTGCAGATTATAACTTTCGCCAACTTTAAGCGTAAAAACCATAGAAGAATAAAACTCCATACTTCCCAAGCCGTAAATGCACGAAACAGATGCCACAATAATCACGTCATTTTCTTCCAAAACGTTACGCGTTGCACCATGCCGCATACGGTCTATTTGCTCATTAATTGCCGAGTCTTTTTCAATGTAAGTATCAGTTTTGGGAATATAAGCTTCGGGCTGATAATAATCGTAGTACGAAACAAAATATTCCACCTTATTGTTTGGGAAAAAAGACTTCATTTCAGCATAAAGTTGCGCCGCCAAAATTTTGTTAGGCGCCATAATCAGCGCCGGCCGCTTAACTTGCTCAATAATTTTGGCCATGGTAAAGGTTTTGCCTGAGCCGGTCACGCCCAACAGCACTTGGCTTTTTTCGCCCCTTTTCAAGCCGTCCACAAGTTCAGCAATCGCTTGCGGCTGGTCGCCGGCAGGTTCAAACGGGCTTTCTAATTTGAAATCTTTTTCTATCATTTTTTATTCCGACGCTTATCTTATCTCTTTTTTTATAAAAAGAAAATAGATATTTCAGCAACAATCATAAAAAGAAAGCCCGTACTTTAGAAGTACGGGCTTTTTTTCATCGTTGCTTTATCCTGAAAATCGTTGGAAACTCTGTATCCAGCGGTTTTATATAAAAACGTTTTTCCGCCGCCGAATAAACGGCAAATTTTTCGTTTTTATTTTTAGCCCAAAAGACAACGTCTTCCGGAATTTCAGGATATTCATGAACATCTTTTAATTTTTTTATGCAGTCATTAATTAAAGGAATTGCCGCGGCAATATCCATAATTTCTGCAAAAGTTGGCAATATCACATTATAATGCTCCTTGCCAATTGTTAAAAGAGTTCTCTTATAATCCTCGCCTTCTTCAGCACTAATGGGCGACGCGTCAAAGCTAAAAATCTTTGATTTTAGCTTAAACCCAAGGGGAAGTCCCCTATTTTCAAATGCAAAGAGGGAAATAGTCCCATTTTCATAGAAAACAGGCAGAGGTAATTTTTCTTTAACCATAATAGTAATATATTTTAATAATTAGACATTGCCTTATTTTTACCACATAACAATGTAAAAATCAACAAAAAAGACTCTTTAAAAGAGTCTTTTTTGTTTTTTAGCTATTCATATTATTAAAAAAGTCTTGATTATCTTTAGAATTTTTAAGCTTATCAAGCAAAAATTCCATACCGTCCGTCATGCCCATTTGCATCAACACGCGCCGCAACACCCACATTTTAGAAAGTGTGGCTTTATCAACCAAAAGCTCTTCCTTACGCGTACCAGAACGTGTAATATCAATGGTTGGGAACAAGCGCTTATCGGTGAGTTTTCTATCTAAGATAATTTCAGAGTTACCTGTACCTTTAAATTCTTCAAAAATAACCTCATCCATACGCGAGCCGGTATCAATCAAAGCTGTGGCAATAATAGTCAAAGAACCGCCCTCTTCAATATTACGCGCCGCGCCAAGCAAACGCTTTGGACGCTGAAGAGCATTAGCGTCAACACCACCTGTTAAAACCTTGCCTGATGAAGGCACAACCGCATTATAAGCACGTCCCAAACGCGTAATGGAATCCAAAAGAATAACAACATCTTTTTTATTTTCAACCAAACGCTTGGCTTTTTCAATAACAAGCTCAGCAACCTGAACATGCCGCGTTGCCGGTTCATCAAATGTTGAGGATATAACTTCGCCTTTAACTGAGCGCGTCATATCAGTCACTTCTTCCGGACGTTCATCAATGAGTAAAACCATTAAATAAACTTCTGGATGATTTGTTGCAATAGCATGCGCAATATTTTGCAACATAACTGTTTTACCTGTTCTTGGAGGCGCAACAATCAAGCCGCGTTGCCCTTTGCCTTGAGGCGAAATCAAATCAATCACGCGGGTTGTATAGTCTTTTTCGCCGCAGATAATATCAAAATTAAGTTTTTCAGTCGGATACAAAGGCGTTAAGTTATCAAAATTAACACGCAACTTAGATTTTTCAGGATCTTCATAATTAATTCTGTTAATTTTCATTAAAGCAAAATAACGTTCATTATCTTTTGGCGCTCTAATTTCACCCTCAACCGTATCGCCTGTGCGCAAAGAATATTTTTTAACTTGACCTGGCGAAACATAAATATCATCAGGGCTTGCTAAATAATTAGACTTTGCCGAGCGTAAAAACCCAAAGCCGTCTTGCATAACTTCAATAACGCCGTCGCCCTCAATAACATTATTATCGGAAGCAACTTTTTTCATAATGGCAAAAATAAGATCTTGAACACGCATAGAAGACGCATTATCAACACCCAAATCTTCAGCCCAATTCAACAATTCTTTAGGAGATTTATCCTTTAATTCTTTTATATGCATGGAAACCTTTTATTTGATAAATTAATATAAATTACGAATGTAATGAGCGCTTTATAATACCATTTAATTTAAAAGTCAACACTTTTTATACACCGTTCTTTTTCCTTCTATTTAAATTTAAAATTTTATGTAGTTATTGTATATGATTGTTTATATTGTGGATGCAATTTTTTTAACAGATTAATCAACATTTTCCCCTCTTGTGAATAAAAGATGTATAAATTTAAAATCACAATGAAGATTCAATAGGTTTTTAAAAATTAACAAGGTGTTAATTTTTTGAGTTTTTAACACATTTACCATTTGTTCATAAATTCTATGCACATGTTGATAAACTTGAGAAAATATTTTTATATTGTCTGAATAAAATGGTAAAATCGTTTCAGAAGGCTAATTTTTTACACAGGCAATTTCTATTTTGTGGATAAAAGGCTGAAAGTATGGAAATCATAGGCATTACAGGGCAAAGTGGCAGCGGCAAAACAACCATTGCTCAAATTTTGAGAAAAGAGGGCTTTTTGGTCTTAGACATAGATAAATGGTGCCGCCAAATGTATAATGATGCTTTGTTTTTAGAAAAAATAAGAACAAACTTTCCTTCAGCCTTTGAAAATGGTGTTTTTGATAAAAGAAAATTGAGGCATATTGTTTTTGAAAATCAAGAAAATTTAAAAGTTCTTGAAAGTTTAACGCACCCTTATTTAAAAGCCAAATTTTTAAAAACAAGGCGTTGCAATGCTTATAAAAATTATGATATTTTTGTAGATATTGCCTTGCTTTATGAAATGGGTTTAGATTGCTTTTGCACCAAAATCATAAGGGCTTGCGCGCCTTTTGAGGTTAAAATGCAAAGAGTTATAAAGCGTGATAATATTACAAAAGATGCATATAAGAAAATGCTTATATATCAAAAAGATGATATAAAAGATGATATATTAGTAAATACGAATAAACCTTTAAACATTTTGAAAACGGATATTTTGAAATTAGTGGAAGAAATAATATGTTAAGAGAAATTGTTTTTGATACGGAAACAACAGGTTTTAACCCCGAAGAAGGCGACAAATTGGTTGAAATTGGCGCTGTGGAGCTCATTAACCATATTCCAACAGGTCGCACTTATCATCAATACATCAATCCGGATCGTGAAGTGCCGGAAGAAGTTGTTAAAGTTCATGGTTTAACGACCGAATTTTTAAAAGATTATCCAAAAATTGGCGAAGTGGCGCAATCTTTTATAGATTTTGTTGGCGATGACGGCATTTTAGTCGCGCATAACGCCACTTTTGATATGAATTTTATTAACTACGAATTTAAGCATAAAGGTTTTAGGACTTTTCCGGCTGATAGGGTGGTAGATACGCTTGAAATTGCTAAGTCCAAATTCCCTGGAGCGCGGAACAATCTAGATGCTTTATGCCGTCGGTTTAATATTGATAATTCTTCGCGTACCAAGCACGGCGCTTTACTTGATGCCGAACTTTTGGCGGAGGTTTATTTAGAGCTTTTGGGCGGCGCTGAACCAAGTATGAATTTAGAAAATGCTAATTTAGAATATTCTAATTTAGAAAAAGCTAATTTAGAAAGAACTAATTTAGAAAGAACTAATTTAGAAAACGCTAATTTAGAGAATGCTAATTTAGAAAATGCTAATATACAAATCCAAAATTTTCACGAACCGCGCAGTTTTCCTTTAACTGCAGACGAGGAACAAGCACACGAAACTTTTTTAAAAGAAAAATTAACCGATGCCGTTTGGCTCAAATAATTTTAAAATTATCTGATAAACTTCGGTCATATTTTTACAAAAATAAGGAATATCAAGCTTTTTAAGTTCTGAAAGATATTCTTTTTGATTTTTATGATAAAATCCAAGAAAAGCAATAGGCGTCGCGCCGGCGGCAAGGGCGGCTTTCAGACCAACAAGAGAATCTTCAACGACAACAGCGTTTTGAGGTTTTTCGCCCATTTTTTCACATGCAAGCAAAAACAAATCGGGTGCTGGTTTGCCATTTTGAACCATATCGGCGGTAAAAATATGCTTTAGAGGAAAATAATTTTCAATTTGAGCATTTTTTATTTTAAGCATTGTTTTTTCAAAAATGCCGCCTGTGGCAATACATTGTTTAATAGGCAATTCAAAAATTTTTTCAATACCGGCGGCGCGTTCAAATTTTTGGTTTAACATAAGTTCAACATCTAAAGAATTTGCTTCATCCCAAAAGGAATCATCAACTTCAATATGATGTTCCAACAATTTTTGTGCTTTCGTTTTATCGCTCATTCCGCGCAAGGTGCGGTTAATTTTTTCCAAGTCCCAATCAATGCCAAGTTTAGATTTTAAAAGATACTGCCGATTTTTAAGCCAAAAATCTTCTGTATTGGCAATAACGCCGTCAAAATCCCATATCAACAATTTTTTTTGCATTAAAACCTCGTCAAAAATTGACCTCGCCTAAAGCCCGTAGAAAGCATTTTTAATCAATTTATGATAAAGAGGTTAAAATTTCATAAAAAAGCGCTCCAAGGGCTTAAAATCGCAAATTTATAAATTTGTTAATAATTTTTGATTAAAATAAAACCCCTGATGAGGTAAAAATGACAAATCAAACCATATATGCATTATCCACGGCATGGGGCAAGTCTGGTGTGGCGATTATTCGCATATCGGGGCAAAATGCCAAAGAGGTTGTTCGTTTAATGACCAATCTTGAAACAGTGTATTTAAAACCCCGATACGCTTATTTTACGCCCATTTTTCACAATGTTTCACGTGAAACATTAGATAAGGCGTTACTTTTATACTTTCAAGCGCCACATTCTTTTACGGGCGAAGATTGTGTTGAAATCCAGTGCCACGGATCAAAAGCGGTTATCACGGCTATTTTAGACAGTTTATCCACCCTGCCCGATTTCCGAATGGCAACCCAAGGCGAGTTTACCAAAAGAGCCTTTTTGAACAAAAAAATGGATTTAACAGAGGTTGACGCTCTATTAGATTTAATTAATTCAGAAACCGAAATACAACGGAAATCCGCGCTTTTGCAGATGGAAGGAAACTTAAAAGAGGTATATAAAAACTGGCGTAGTGAGTTGCTCAAAATATATAGCTACTTAGAAGCTTATATAGATTTTCCTGATGAAGAAATACCAAATTCCATAAAAGAATCTATTTTGAACGGTGTATTTAAATTAATTAAAGAAATAGATGAACATTTTAAAACCGCACATTATAGTGAACGATTACGCGATGGTTTTAGGGTTGTTATTGCTGGACCAACCAACGCCGGCAAATCTAGCCTTTTGAACTTAATTGCCCAAAGGCAGGCGGCAATCGTATCTGACATTGCAGGCACAACGCGTGACGCTTTAGACATTTATTTAGATGTGGGCGGTTATCCAGTTATTATAACCGATACGGCGGGTTTAAGGGAGTCTTCGGATAAGATAGAGCAACAAGGCATTGAAATTACAAAAGAAAAAATCAAAGACGCCGACTATATTTTAGCCCTTTTTGATGCCTCCAAAGATACGCCGGCGATTTTTAAAAATCTCAAAAAAGAATCTAAAAACAATATATTATATATTGCTAATAAATCCGATACTTTAACATTTGAACAGTGTTCAGTATTTGAAAAACAAGGCTGTTTGTTGCTTTCGGCTAAGACCGGAAAAGGGCTTGAAAATTTACTTAAAACACTCGCAAACCGCATAGAATCAGATTTTTCCGGCGCGGCTTCCCTGCCCTTAACGCGCGCACGTTATCATCAATATTTGCAAAACACGCTCAACGCCTTAAAAGACTTTAGCTTTGATAAAGAAATTGAACTTTCGGCGGAAGATATTCGCTTGGCAGCGCGTGAACTTGGCAAAATCACAGGTCAGATTGAAGTAGAAGAAATTTTAAATAATATCTTTTCGTCATTTTGTATTGGAAAATAAAAAAAGCTTGCAATTTAAAGACATTTTTCTATGATGTGCCTAATTAAAAGGAACTGAAAATGCAAACAGATAAAGATGTCATAGTTGTTGGCGGCGGTCATGCCGGTTGTGAGGCGGCGGCCGCGGCGGCGCGAACAGGTGCTCAAACGGTTTTAATAACGCACAAAATCAGCACCATTGGCGAAATGTCATGCAATCCGGCAATTGGCGGTTTGGGCAAAGGTCATCTTGTGCGTGAAATTGATGCTTTAGACGGACTAATGGCGCGCGTGATTGATAAGGCAGGCATTCAGTTTAGAATGCTTAATTCTTCCAAAGGGCCGGCAGTGCGTGGTCCGCGTGCGCAAGCTGATAGGGCTTTATATAAAAAATATATGCTTGAGGCGCTAAGAGCCGAAAAAAATCTTGAAATTTTAGAAGCCGCGGTTGAGGGTTTGCTCATCAATTCAGATAACAGTGTTGGCGGTGTCATTTTATCTAACGGACAACAGATTTCGGCAAAGGCGGTTATTTTAACAACAGGCACATTTTTAAACGGCGTGATGTTTGTTGGTCATCAAACTTCTGAAGGTGGCAGAATTGGTGACAAATCGTGCAAAGGTATAACACCGTATTTAAATCAGCTTGGGTTAAATTTAGGGCGACTTAAAACAGGCACGCCCGCGCGATTAAATGGCAAAACAATTCATTGGGACGCGCTTGAAGTGCAATCAGGCGATGAAAACCCCGAGCCATTTTCATACTTAACGGAAAGTTTACCTCAAAAGCAAATAAACTGTTTCATCACGCACACCAACGAGCGCACACATCAAATTATTCGGGACAATTTTTCCAAATGCGCTTTGTTTTCGGGGCTGATAAAGGGTGTCGGTCCGCGTTATTGCCCAAGCATTGAGGACAAGCTTATTAAATTTGCGGGCAAAGACAGTCATCAAATTTTCTTAGAGCCTGAGGGTTATGATACAGATGTGGTTTATCCAAACGGCATATCCACGTCTTTGCCGGCAGATGTGCAAGACGCGTTTATTCACACCATCAAAGGGCTTGAAGACGTTGAGATTTTGCGTTACGCCTATGCCATTGAATACGATTTTGTTGATCCGCAGGAGCTTAACCGTCGGTTAGAACTCAAAAAAGCGCCCAACTTGTTTTTAGCCGGTCAAATTAACGGCACGACGGGTTATGAAGAGGCGGCGGCGCAAGGTTTGGTAGCGGGTGTCAATGCTGCTTTAAAAGCAATTTCGCCTGAAAAAGAGTTTGTGATTGACCGTTCAGAGGCTTATATAGGCGTGATGATTGATGATTTAATCAGCAAAGGTGTGGACGAGCCTTATCGTATGTTTACATCGCGTTCTGAATACAGGTTATATTTACGCGCGGATAACGCCGATATGCGTTTAACGGAAAAAGGTTATCAAATCGGCTGTGTTGGCGAAAAACGGAACACTGTATTTAAAACGAAAAAGCAAGATGTTGAAAAGTTAAGAAACTTAGCTCAAACGCTCAAATCAAACGCAATAACTGGTCGCAAAGAAACGCTTTGGCATTTAATGACTTTAAATAATGTTTCACGTGAAACATTGTTTAAAACCTTTCCTCAACTTGCTGAATTTTCTGATAAAATTTATGAACAGATTGAAATTGAAGCGCGTTATGAAGGCTATATGAAGCGCCAACTCGCCGACATTGAAGTTTTCAAAAAAGATGAAAGTCTTAAAATAAGAGAAGACATAGATTATAAAAAAATCGGTGGTTTATCGCGTGAAATGGTAGATAAACTTAATCGCTTGCGTCCAGAAACAATCGGGGCGGCATCGCGTATTTCAGGGGTCACGCCGGCGGCAATCACGGCGCTTTTGGGTTATTTGAAAAAATAAACCGGAAAGGCGACTTATTTAAAATCGTGTTTATAACTTACAAAGATTGTTTATTAAAGTGGCAAGCCGCGTTATAAATTTTTTTATGGAAAATTTTATCAAAAAATATAATGTTTCACGTGAAACATTGGCCTCTCTTCAAAGGTATGTAAGCCTTTTGGAAGAATGGCAAAATATGTTTAACCTTGTCAGCAAAAACTCGTTACCCGATGTTTGGCAACGTCATATTGCCGATTCGGCGGAACTTTTTCAATATATTGATAAAAAAGCCGGTCTGGTTTATGACTTTGGAAGCGGCGCGGGCTTTCCGGCAATTGTTTTAGCGATTATGGCGGCAAAAGAAAAACCCAAACTTAGGTTTTTGCTGATAGAAAGTACCACAAAAAAAACAGTGTTTTTAAATGCCGTTAAAGAAGCGCTGGTGCTTAAAAATGTATATGTCATCAACGACCGAATTGAAAATTTGAAACTCCAAAAAGCCGATTTTATAACCTCGCGCGCCTTAGCGGCGCTTCCCCAACTTTTGGAATATGCCCTGCCCTATACCGAGCTTGAGCGTACAAAGCTGATTTTTCCAAAAGGGCGCAAATATAGAGGGGAAATAGAAGAGGCCCGAAAGCAATGGTCGTTTACAACAAACGTTTACCGGAACACATCTTCAAATGACGGTGTAATTTTGGTTTTGGAAGATTTACGGAGAAAATAAATGAAAATTATTGCGGTTGCCAACCGAAAAGGCGGTGTCGGAAAAACAACAACAGCCATAAACATAGCCACAGCCATGGCGGCAATTGGCAAAAAAGTTTTGGTGCTTGATTTAGACCCGCAAGGCAACGCCACCACTTCTATGGGTTTGAACAAAAAAACATGCCCTTATTCTTCTTACGATGTTTTAATTAATGGTGTTGAGCCCTTAAAAGCGGTTAAAACGACAGACATTCCAAACTTTTATATTTTACCGTCTGCCCCTGCCCTTGCCGCCGCTGAAATTGAAATTGTGAACGCCGCTCAACGCGAATATATTTTAAAACGAATGCTCAAAATGTTGGAAGGGCGCTTTCATTATGTGCTGATAGATTGCCCGCCTTCGCTCAATTTTATCACAATCAACGCCTTGGTTGCCGCCGATTCGGTGATTGTGCCGCTCCAGTGCGAATTTTTGGCGCTTGAGGGTTTGACTGATTTAATTCAAAACATAGACCGAATTAAGAAAAACTTTAACCCGACGCTCAAAGTTCAAGGCATTGTTTTAACAATGTTTGATAAGCGCAACAATTTGAGTCAAATGGTTGAGGCTGATGTTCGGCGCTACTTTGGCGATTTGGTTTATAAAACCGTTATACCGCGCAGTGTGCGTATATCGGAAGCGCCTTCGCATGGCAAGCCTGTAATGATTTATGACTTCAAGAGTGTTGGGGCGCAGGCTTACATTCAGTTGGCAAAAGAAGTTTTAACGCGTGAAAAGGAGATATAAAAATGCCGTCAAATAACAACAAACATGGATTGGGCAGGGGCTTAAATGCGCTTTTCGGGGACGAAAGCTTTAATTTAGACGAGGTTTTAAACGCCGATGACAAAGGCATTAAAACGGTATCCATTGAAAAATTGCGCCCTTGTGCTTTTCAACCGCGCAAAAGCTTTGATGAAGAGGCTATAAAATCTTTAGCGCAATCCATAAAAGAGAAGGGGGTTTTGCAGCCCATTTTGGTACGTCCCAAAAACGGATTATATGAAATTGTGGCGGGTGAACGCCGTTACAGAGCCGCCAAAATGGCAGGGTTAATTGAACTGCCTGTTATTGAAAAAGAGCTTAAAGACAACGAGGTTTTAGAAGTAGCACTGGTTGAAAACCTTGTCCGAAAAGATTTACTCCCCTTAGAAGAGGCGCACGGACTTAATTGTTTGATTAATCAGTTTAATTATACGCAAGAACGCCTTTCGGAAATTGTTGGCAAATCCAGAAGCAACATCACAAACATCTTGCGTTTGCTAACTTTGCCGGCATCTGTTCAAAAATATTTAGACGAGGGCAAATTAACCTCTGGACATGCGCGCGCCTTGGTTGGGCTTGAAAATGCCGCCGAGTTAGCCGAGCAAATTATAGGGCAGGGGCTAAGCGTCCGTCAGGTGGAAGAAATTATCAGCAAAATCAAAAAACAGGGCAACAACCCCAAGCCCAAAAAGCCCGCCATTGTAAAAGATAAGGAATTATGCCAAATTGAGCGCGATTTATCGCAAAAAATTGGAGTTCGGGTTATCATTAAAGCCGGTCAAAATGGGCGAGGGCGCGTTGTTTTGGAATACAAACAGCTTGCCGAGCTTGAAAATATTATTGATAAGCTTGAAAAATAAAAACAGAGTCTTTTCAAGCGCTGAACGGTGTATTTAAAAATCGCGGACATAAAAATTGTGTGCGCGATTTTTTAAAAGTCGTTATCGTCATCAGCTGAGCTTTGCAAAATTTCCGAAACAACGTCATAATCAAAACCGGCGCGGATTAATGTCGCCATATCTTTTTGCCGATTCGCACGGCGGATTTCCTCATCAAAACGAAAAGGCCCAATCTTTTTCTTTTTTGCAAATTTGAGCGCCATTTCTTTAACATCATAACCCTGATTTTCTAAAATCTGTTGCGTTAAATCTGCGTTAATGCCCTTTTGACGCAATTTAAGCTCAATATAACGCGCGGGCTTGCCGGCGGCGAGGTAATCGCGCGTTTTAAGTTCGGCATAACGCGCGTCATCAAGATAACCCCAATGCTGAAAATCGGCCAAAACTTCTTCAATCCAGCCCAAAGCCTCGGTTTTATCAAACGAAGGATCAGCGCGCGCATAATCTGAAACGCGCCGCTTTAAAACCTGCCGCAGGTTTTCGGTTGAAGATTCAAAGCGCTTCAAATAATAAAGCCCAATGTTTTTAAGCCGAGATTTTGTAATTTTGCGAGGCATTTTGCCGCGATTTTGAATACTTGAATCTTTCACTTGAAAAACCTTTCGTTTTGCATTAAATTTAGTTTGTACGAATTTATTATAAAGGATTTATCACATTGAGTAATAAAAATTTTGATAGTTGTGTATCTTTTCACATTAACAACGGGGCGTTTTTAGGGCGGATTGTGCGCTTAAACAACGTTTTGGATAAAATTTTAGGCAAGCATTGTTATCCGCTTGATGTTTCGGCGGCGTTAGCAGAAACAACGGCTTTGGCGACCTTACTTTCAAGCCTTTTGAAGTATGAGGGGTTGTTTACGCTCCAGATTCAGGGCAACGGGCCGGTTTCGCTTTTGGTGGCAGATGTGACTTCCGAGGGCAAAATCCGCGCTTGCTCCACATATGATGCCGAAAAACTTGCCTCTGCCAAGGCTTTGCGCAAGACCGAAAATCAAATAGAGGCGCTGCCGCACTTGGTTGGTGGCGGTTATATGGCGTTTACGGTGGATCAGGGGCAAAATACGCAGCCTTATCAAGGCGTGGTTGACTTGCAGGGTAAAACATTAACAGAAATGGCTTTGCGTTATTTCAAGCAATCGGAGCAGATTGACACAACCTTAAAATTATTTTTGAAACACCCTGAGGGCGAGAGCGACAGTTGGCTTTCAGCCGGAATTTTGCTTCAAAAAGCGCCGCTTAAAGGTGGAAAAACAATCCAAGAATCGCCGGAAGACTTAGCACAAGCTTGGGAAGACGCCGAGGCATATATTCAGAGCCTAACAGACAACGAAATTTTTGACGAAGGCTTAACTTCGGCTGACATTTTATACCGCTTGTTTCACGCCAACAATTTAACTTTAGGCACTGAAAAGTCTTATAGTTTTAGATGTCGTTGCAGTCGTGACAAACTTTTGAACACTTTAAGAGGTTTCAAGGAAGATGAAATTGAATCCATGCTTGAAGAGGGCAAAATTACGTTAACTTGTCATTTTTGTTCTGAAAAGTATGTGTTTGATAAGTCCGAGCTGTCCAAACACTGAAATTTTAAAATTTAATTGATTTTTTACTTAAAACGTTGTAGCATACATTTACGTTTTCGTTTTAAGGGAAAAACTATGATAACTTTTAAAAAATTGTTTGCTCTTTCAGCCTTGGTTTTACTAGGTTCTTGCGCGCATTATAATGATACGGCGGAAACACCTAAATTTACGGAAATTCGCTTTCAAGATGAGGCTCCGATTGTTTTAGAAGTGGGGCAGATTGAAATAAAATCTGAATTTACGCCAACTTTTCAACGCCCAAATGTGGAGCATTTGTTCCCTGTTTCCATTGAAAAGAGCGCCCGCCTTTGGGCAACAGACCGCTTAAAAGCCTCGGGCGAACCGGCTGATCGCACGGCAGAATTTATCATAAAGGATGCTTCTGTTACGGAAGAAGAAGTCCCCTCTGAAAAGGCTTTTTATAAAGACAACCTGCACTACAAGGCGGTTTTATCCGTGGTTTTGAGAATAAACACACCCGACGCGCATACCCAAACAGCAATGGAGTCGTGGCGTGAAATCAGCATTCCGGTTGACACAAGCATTGAAAACAAAGAAATTGCTTGGTCAAAAATGACGGATAAACTGATGGAATCGTTTAACCAAAGTATGGAAAACAACATTCGCCAATACTTAAATATGTACGTTAAAGATAACCGCGTTATTTTTGAATACTAAAATTTTTCCCAGTTTATAGACTTGGTTTTATGCAAATCCAAAGGTGTTTGCGCTTGCGCTTTGGGCATATATTTTGTCATTAAGCGCTCCAAAGCCGCGGCGTTTTCTTCTTCAGTAATATAAGGCTTTAGCTCTTTACCTGCTTTTTGGACAAGGTATCTTTTTTTCTCGGCAGAAATTTTTTTACTGCGGATAGTTTCCTTTAACGCGCGTTCAAAATAAGCGCGTTTTTTGTTCGGATCAGAAAATTTTTGCCCAATATCAAGCAAGACATGAACCCTATCTTCATTTTCAAGCAATTTCAGAGCCATGTGAGTGCGTGTTTCAACCCAATCATCAAAATGTCCGACTTGTTTTTGCAAAAGCGAAATTTTTTTGAGCATACTTAATTTATCGCCCTCAGGGGCATTTTTATAAGCTTCTTTCAAATAAAATTCGGCGCGATTAAATTTTTCTTCCTTATCGGTTGTAATAAAGCCGACGGCGCTACTTTCATCAATATAAGTTTGAGCCAAAGCCATATTAATTTTATACAAATCGTAAGGTTTTTCGGCAGTTGTTAAAGCGCGCCGATAAGCCGCCCGAATAGCATGCATATTGCTTTTGCTATTTTTAAGGCGGTTTGTGCAATATTCAATACGTTTATAATCGGCGCTATAATCCAGCACTTTTTGCAAACAAGCGCTTTCATCCTCATTAATTTCTTTGCTAGAAGAATAAAGCAGAACATTTTTTCCCAAATTGCGATACAAAACCGAAAGATTATAATAACCGGCCGCCAAAAATTCAGGCACTAATTCAGGCGCAACATCTTCAAACATTTCCTGAATTTTATGAATCTGATAAGATGTGTTCTTTTTATTATCGGAATCCGTTAAAATCGTTTCAACTTCGGTTTGCATGTCAAGAATTTTTTGCGCTTCAGAAAACCCTTTAATCGCGTTAATTTCCGGACGAATGGCGTTCCATTTTTGCAAAAGTTCATCCCAATCTGTTGACGAAGCGCCAGCAGGAATTTCAATGCCGATATAATCATAAAACTTTTTAAGCCCGTCAGAAAGCCCATTTTCCAAAGTGTCGCGAATAATGTCTGAAGCCCCGTAATGAAGGCAAAATTCAGCAAAATTTTCATCATTGACATTAACCGTCAATTCGCCGCTTTCCGAAATGGATTCGGGTTGAAAATTGGCGTAATAAGTTGCCAAATTACTTAAAAAGCAAGAATCTGCTTTTAAGTGATTATAAACCGAAAAAACAATCTTGTTTTGCATAAGCTCAATAAGCTTTTCCTGCGAAACAGATTCCTCTTCCGCGGCCTTATTTTCAGTGTTATTTTCAGACAATTTTAAAACTCCATTAAATATTTTTTCTCTATTTTGCATGTTTTTGTTTATTTGTCAAGAAAAAATATATAAAAAAAGCCTTTCAAAACCGAAAGGCTTTGCAGTGATTTAAGCCAGACTTATGGATTCGGTTGGTCATAAAAAGCCTTAGCGACGGTCATATCTTTCAAAAAGTCTTCCATTTCCTGCTCATGCTCAATTTCTTTTGATAAAAGTTGTTCAGCAATCTGAAAAGTTTTATAATCTTTGCCAAAGCACATATCGCAAATGCCCTGATAACGCCCCACAGCGCAACGTTCAGCTTGCAACACTTGTTCCACGAGGGTTTTGGTATCGGGTTTAATCGGCGCATCGTACTTGCATTTTGCAATTTTGCTCCAATCGTCAGGATTAATAACGGGTGTGCCGCCAAGCTCAATAATACGATCCGCCAAAAGTTCGGCTTGTTCGCGTTCGTCATGGGCGTGTTCTTTAAATTCAGCCACAATCGCGCCGCGCATTTGCCCTTGCGCAACGCGTGCGCCAATCCAATATTGATAATAAGCCAGCCATTCTTCTGAGAACGCCTCATTTAAAACTCTAATTAACTCGCTAATATCTAGTTTAACAATTTTTTGCGCCATATCTCCCATTGATTTTTCCTTTCTTAAAAATGGTTTTCAAAACATAAATAAGCGCGGTGGATTTAAAATCAACGCGGCGGGTTTAATTTTTACGAGTATTTAAACTTTTGCCTTTATTCTAAAACCTAAAAGACAAGGAGAATTTATGGTTCTGATTGCCCCCAGTATTTTATCGGCCGATTTCAGCCGTCTTGACGCCGAAATTGAGGCTTTAGACAAAGCTGGTGCCGATTATATTCATCTTGATGTTATGGACGGTCGTTTTGTGCCGAATTTTACTTTTGGTGCGCCACTGATAAGGCAGGTGCGTTCGGCAAGCAAGCTTCCGTTTGACGTGCATTTAATGATAACCGAGCCCGACAAACAGCTTGGCGCATTTGCGGCGGCGGGCGCGGATATTTTAACCGTTCATTTTGAGGCTTGCCCAAAGCTTGAGCCCATCATAAATCAGATTCATCTCTTAGGGCTAAAAGCGGGCGTGAGCCTCAAGCCCAAAACGCCGCCCGAGGTTTTGAACGGTGTTCTAGACAAGCTAGATCAAGTGTTGGTTATGACGGTTGAGCCGGGGTTTGGCGGACAAACATTTATGCAAGACCAGCTCTTTAAAATAGCTTGGCTTAAAGAACACACAAAAGGCAAAAATATCAAAATTGAGGTTGACGGCGGCATCAATCCGCAAACGGCGGCGCTTTGCCGCGCGCAAGGAGCGGATATTTTGGTTGCTGGAACAGCGGTTTTTAAAGACAAGAATTATCGCGCCAATATGGACGCCCTAAGATAAAGGAGAATAAAATGGCAAAAATTATGGTTGTGGAAGACGAGCAAGCTTTGGCATTGTTGCTTAAATATAACCTTGAGAAAGACGGGCATGAAGTTTTGATAGTTGAAAAGGGGAATCGCGTTGTGGCGGAAGTGGAGCGTTGGTGTCCGCAACTCATTTTACTTGACTGGATGTTGCCTGAATTAAGCGGGGTTGAAATTTTAAAAATCATTCGCACCAAGCCCGATATTAAAAATATTCCTGTCATTATGCTTACCGCCAAAGGGCAGGAAGAAGATAAAATTAAGGGCTTAAACGCGGGCGCGGACGATTACGTTACCAAACCTTTTTCAGTGCCGGAGCTTATGGCGCGCGTAAAAACAAATTTGCGCCGTGCGCCTGAGGTTATGACGATTCGTGAAATCTGTTTTGAAGATATTCGTATGGATTTAGTTGCTAAAAAGGTATTTCGGGGCGAAAATTATGTGCATTTAGGACCAACGGAATTTAGGCTTTTGAAGCTTTTAATGGAAACGCCTGGCAAAGTTTTTAGTCGCGAATATTTGCTTAAAACGGTTTGGGGCGATAATATTTATGTTGAAAGTCGCACAGTAGATGTTCATATCAGACGTTTACGCAAGGCGCTAAACGCATTTGGCGCGGATTATATTCGCACAGTGCGCGCCAACGGCTATGCCATAGATTGTCAGCCCATTTTGGAATAAACCGCCGGCACGTTGCGAAAATGCGCGTGCGTGATAGCAATAGCTAAAGCATCGGACGAGTCGTTATTTTTGGGTTTGCAACCGGGGAGCAAAATTTTAACCATTGTTTCCACTTGTTTTTTTTCCGCTTTGCCAACGCCGACCGTTGCTTTTTTAATTTTGTTTGGCTCATATTCAAACAAAGGCAGATTATACGTCCCAGGAGCCAAAACAACCACCCCGCGCGCCATAGAAAGCTTGAGTGTTGAAACAGGGTTACTGTTTAAAAACACTCTTTCAATAGAGGCCTCATTTGGCTTATACATTTCAATCACGCCGCAGAGGGTTTTATAAATAAGGCTCAAGCGTTGTTCAATAGGTTTTTCGGCGGTTGTAGGAATAAAACCGTCGTCAATATAACGCATGCGGTTGTTTTCAACCTCAATGACGCCCCAGCCAGTTGATGAAAGACTAGGATCAAGCCCTAAAATTCTAATCATTTTATTCTCCGAAGAAGTATTATGAGGGCAAAAAGTAAACATAAGATTAAGGGAACGCGTCTAATGGGCGCCTAGAGCAATTTTTTGGGCTTGTCCAATTCACGTACCCCAACGTACGCTAAAATTGTCCAAGCCCAAAGAAATCACTCTATCCACCTCATTATCCGCATTCCCCAAACCCCTAAAAACGTCATTCTGAGGCGGTTTACCGCCGAAGAATCCAGAAAAAACGAATCAAATTGTCATGCTGAACTTGTTTCAGCATCTCTTTATGAGATCCCGAGACGTTCTTGCTCGTAAGTTTTACGATAAAAAACAGTGCCAGAGTGGCATTTTTTATTTTTTTGTGGTGATGATTTTTAAAATCCGGTCAATGGATTCATCAATTAAAGCGGCGTGTTCAGCAGAATCTGAAACCTTAGTCATATAAGCCGAAACAAGCGAATCAGTGCGCTTAAGCACCGTCTGATAAATTTCGTTTCGCGTGCGGCTGATGCTCATTTTAATATCGTTTTCAGCCTCTTGCATTTTAATTTTCGTCTTTCTTTTAAGCGCGGCGCGTTGCTCGTTCCGCAAATGCTCAATCCGCCCCTCGGCGCGCGATGAAATCTGAAAAGTCTCGTCTTTTAAATCAACGTTTTTTCGCTCGTACTTGGCAAGCAAAACTTGTGCATCATCACGCAAATTTTGCGCCTCGTTTATCTGATGAATAACGCTTTCACGCCGCTTGCTCAAAAAGCTATAAACACCTTTGCACGCAGGTTTTAAAAGCACAGCCACCGCCAAAACAAAAGCCATTCCAACCCAAAACTCTGCCGAAAGATAAAACGGCTCGGCAGAAACATTGGTCGGCTCTAAAACCGTTTCTTCAAATGTTTGCGCCATGCCGTCCCTCTTTTTCAGATAACGCCTCAAGTTTTTCAAGCGTCGCCGTGGTTATGCCCGCTTTGTTTAACAAGCTTAGCGCAAGCAAAACCGATGTCTTGTTTAGCTTGTTTAAGCTTTCAGCGCGGAGTTTTGACATTTTTTCATCGTTTTCTTGTATTTTGCACAAAAGCGATGCCTCAAGCTCTGCCGAACTCTTTAAAGCGTCTTGCTCTAAATCTTTGCTTGCGTCTTTCAGCCTTTGCGTGGCATCTGCCTGCGCTTTCGCAAGGGCTTTTTCATACTTTTCAAGCGAGATTTGCGCCTTTTTGTTTAGTTCTTCGGCTTTTTGAATATAATCGTCAATTTTCAGGCGGCGGCTTTCTAAAACTTGCTCAATTTTTGGCACAATCAAAAAAGCCATAATTGCCCATAAGCTGAAAAAACTTATCAGCAACCAGAAAATTTGCGAAAGATATGTCGCGGTTTCAAGCTGAGGCATTTTTTACTTAAAACAATATAATTAACGCCACAACTAAGGCATACAAAGCAATAGCCTCAATGGCGGCAAAACCTGCCCAAGCGTATAAGTCAACATCTTTTTTGACTTGCGGATTGCGCCCAACCGTTTCAATAATTGTTGTCCAAAGTTTGGTCACGCCCCATGCGGCAACAGTCATTGAAAGCGTGCACATTCCAGCGGCAATATAAGCTAATGGTTCCATTTTATTTCCTTTCAATCAATTAATGTTGATGCAAAGCATCGCCTAAATATATGCAACTTAAAACAGTATATATATATGCTTGTAAAAGTGCAATAAACATTTCAAAAATAATAATACACGCGTCAAACAAAAGCGGCACAACGCCCGCAATGCCTAACGCCACAATAAAACCCGCTAAAATTTTGAGCATAATATGCCCAACCGTCATATTTGCAACAAGACGAACCGTTAAACTAAACGGCTTTGAAAGCAACGATATAGCTTCAATCGGGGCAATCAAGGGCGCTAATACAAGCGGAATCCCCTTGGGTAAAAATGTGCGCAAGTAGCCCCATTTTTTGGTATAAATGCCTACGCAAACGTTAATCAAAAATGCTAAAACCGAAAGACACCCTACCGCCGCAACATGTGACGTGAACGTAAAACTATAAGGAAAAAGCCCTAAAAAGTTGCCAAATGCCACAAATAAAAAAAGTGAAAAAATAAGCGAAAAATATTTTAACCCTTCGTTGCCAATTGTATCGCGTATGAGGTTTTTAATAAAATCGTACGCCGCCTCAGGCACAGATTGCGCCATTGTTGGCACAACCGCCCGATTTTTTAGGCATAATAAAAACAAAACCGTAATCGCTAGCACAGAAACAAACATCATCAACGACGAGTTTGTAAACGAAACGTCATAACCCTTGATATAAACAGGGATTAAGGGCTGAACCTCAAATTGTTCCATGGGGTTTGACATTAGCGACGTTCCTCCTTTTCCGAGGCGTTTTTAAACGCGCGGTAAATGTTCAAAAAACCTGCCGCGCCGCCAAAAATTGTAAACAAAGCCAAACACAAAGGCTTTGAATGAAACACACCGTCTAAGAAATAACCAATCGCCGCGCCAAGCAAAACCGCTGCAATTAGCTCCACAGAAATTTGATAACCAAAGCCCGCGTTGGTATAAGTTTTTTGCTCCGCGAGGCTTTTTTGCGTGCGTTTGTGGTGCTTTGCCTTAAAGCCTTTAATGCGCTTGTCTAAATTTTTTATTTCTTCCGTCTGTTTCATAAAACAACCTACTATTTTGCGCCGCGTTCTTCTAAATAAGCTTTCAATTCATCATAATTCGGTACGCCATAAATAATTTCATTGCGGCCACCACCTGAAATCAAAAACGCCGGAGTGCCTTGCATATTAAGTTTATCTATGCCCTCTTGGCGCGTTGCTAAAATTTGTTGCGCCAACGAATCGTTTTTAAGGCATTCTTCCGCGGCGGCTTTATCTAAACCCTCGTCAAGGGCGTATTGAATTAAAACATTTTCAGCATCTGCCGATAAAACCCATGAACGCTGGCGACTAAATAGCTTGTTCAAAAAGTTCTCGCGTTGCGAATCCTTTAAGCACTCAGAAAGCATTGCCGCCTGCATTGCTTTTTTCTCAAGCGGAAAATTCACAAAAACCACGTTTAACAGATTTTTTGAAATAAAATCTTCTTTAAGCTTGGGCAAAATATGTAAATGAAAATCAGCACAATGAACGCAACTTAAGGACGAAAGCTCATATAACGTTAAGGGCGCGTCAGGATTGCCGATAAGATCTGATGAGGAAAAATTAAGCGCGACATCTGGCGCTATAGGCGTGGCAAAGCTCTGCTCCTCAGGTGTTTCAGCCGCTTGCGCCGGCGCAATCAAATCAAACCCGTTGCCCGTCCAAACAAAACCTTTCCACGACAGATAACTGTACGCGAAAAAAACATAAACCAAAACACTTGTTACAATTAAGCTGATTGTGCGAACGACCTTTTCCAAAAATGCCTCCTATTTTTTGTGTCCGAATATTTTGTTGCCCAAACTTTCAAGGCGCGATTTTAAGCCCTCGTTTTGAACATCTTTTACAATTTGCTTAATATAATTTTCTTCATGCGCGCTGACAAGATTTTTATTAGGGTTATCTTCATTTTTTATTGAGTTTTCATTTAAGCTTAAAGAGGCGTTTTGCATTGTTTTGATTTGAGCAACCGCCTTATAGCCGAAAAAGGTGTTGACTTTATCAATTATCATCTGCGATTTATGCTGAATTTCTAGAGCGTCAGCGCCTGTTTGGCACATCAGGTGCAAAACGCCGTCTGTACGTTCGCCCCGCTTAAAATCTATTTTCATCGGCAGTGTCGTTTGAGAAAGCTCCGCGCCAACGATGTTTTTCCATTGCGCCAAAATTTCAATTTCGGTCATACCCTTATTGCCCAAAAGTTTTTGCGCCAATGAGCAAATGTTTTCGCTCATACTTTTTAAGCCACCGCCCTGATGTTCTTGAGAAATGATGTTTTTTTGCTTTTTTTGAGGCATCTGTTTATCCTAAATCAAAATCTTTTAACGGATGTTTTTGCGCCACAGTTTGCAACAAGCGCTCCGAGGTTATGTGCGTATAAATTTCGGTGGTGGCAATATTTTCATGCCCAAGCATTTTTTGAACCGAGCGCAAATCTGCCTTGTGATTAATCAGGTTTGTCGCAAACGAATGTCTTAATGTGTGCGGCGAAACTAAAGCCGCGTTAAAACCACACTCAAGCGCCAACTTTTTAAGCGCCTTAAAAAACATATCGCGCGTGATGTGCCCGCTTGTCGCCGACTTGGACGGAAATAAATAAGCCGAAGTTTTGCCGTTTTTGATAAACATTTGCCTGTCAGGGGCATAATCAGCAAGAACTTTAACAGCGCGCTCTGAAACAGGCACAAGCCGCTCCTTACTGCCCTTGCCTTTTACAAAAACTTGCTTTCTATCAAAATTAACATCGTTTTCTTTTAACGCCACAAGCTCCGAAACGCGCAACCCTGTCGCAAACATCAGCTCAATCATCACGCCAATTCGCCGCATACTTAAATTTTGGTGCGAAAAAGCGGCATCGCACATTTTGGCAATCTGAACGGGCGTTAAAAACTTGGGCAAAGGCTTTTGTTGCTTGGGCGCTTCAATGCTTTCCGCCGGATTTTCTTTCAAAAACTTTTCACCATATAAAAATTTGCAGAACTCTCGTACCGCCGAAAGTTTGCGCGCTTGAGATTTTGGCGCGTAATGCTTTTGTGAAAGTGCCTGCAAATATAAGGCAATTTCTTGCGCGCCGATTTGATCTGCCGAAACGTGGCATAAGCTTAAAAATTGGCGCAAGTCATATTCGTAGGCCTCAACCGTTTTGGGCGAAGCGCCTTTTTCGGCTGAAATCATATCCAAAAACATTTCAAGCGGTGATAAGGGCATTTTAATCCTCAAAAATCTTTATTGTCTTTTCAGTGTGCGTGACTTCAGGCTCAACGCTTGTAAAACCTAAGTAAAAAAAGCCCCCGATAAAGGCTAAAATCAAAATGTAAAATAACCAGTTATAGTTTTTTCTTTTCATCGTTTATTACCTCATAAAAAATGTTGCGCATGATTAATTATTTTTATATTATCTAACATAATATTTTTGAAAGAAGCGTTAAAAAATGATAAAAAACAACAAAATAATTCTTCTTGTCGGACTTATGGGCAGCGGTAAGACAAGCGTGGGCAAAAGACTGGCTCAAAGACTCGCTCTTCCCTTTGTTGATGGCGACCGTGAAGTTGAAAAAGCCGCCGGCCTTTCTTTGATTGATGTTTTGAAATGCTTTGGTCCGGAAGAATATCGCGCTGGCGAAATGCGCGTGATGAAAAGGCTTTTGCAAGGCACGCCCTGCGTTTTGGCATCAGGCGGCGGCTCGTTTGTGGCGGAACAAACGCGCAATCTTGCCAAGCTTAACGCCTTGACAATTTGGCTTAAAGCCGACTTGGATTTGCTTTGTGCCCGCACCGCCCGACGCAAAAACCGCCCCTTTTTAATAGGCGCGGAAACACGCCTCAAAGAAAAATTGGAATCGTACATTGAAGTAGAATATCCTTTTTATTCTGAAGCTGATATTGTGGTTGAAACACGCAATGAAAAGGTTGAAAATACAGTCAATCGCGTGATTGAAGCTATTAACAAATTTCAACAAAAGGAAAAATCTTATGCGAAACGATGAACGTTTGGAAAATGCTCTACGGCAAATTGAAATTATACCCAATGTCAACCCTTACGCAGAGGGTTCTTGCTTAATTAAATGCGGCAATACGCATGTTCTTTGCACGGCAACGGTTGATGATAGAATTCCGTCATGGCTAAAAGCACAAGGTAAAGGCTGGATTAGTGCCGAATATGCGCTTTTGCCCCGCTCCACACAGACGCGCGTTGCCCGCGAAACTTCCGGACATAGTGGCCGTACGCATGAAATTCAGCGGCTTATTGGGCGCTCTTTACGCGCTGTGACGGATTTATACGGCCTTAAAGATTTTATGGTACAAATTGATTGCGACACTCTTTTGGCAGACGGCGGCACACGCACGGCGTCTATCAGCGGTGGCTTTGTCGCTCTTTATTTGGCTATGGAAAAATTGGTTTCAGAAGGCAAGCTTAAAGAAAACCCAATACGCGAATTTGTAGGCGCTGTTTCTTGCGGATTGCAAGGCGATGTGCCTCTTTTGGACTTGGATTATAGCGAAGATTCCACCGCGCGCGCGGACGCTAACTTTGTTTTAACCGAAAGCGGGCGGATTGTTGAAATTCAGACCACCGCCGAAGGCGCACCTTTTAACAGAGATCAGTTTAACGCGCTCTTTGAGCTTGCTCAAAGAGGCATTCAGCAAATCATCAAATTACAAAAACAAGCTTTGGGGTTAAAATAATGGACTTTCAAAAAATTGTTTTTGCCAGTCGCAACAAAGGCAAAATTACTGAAATAAGGGAAATGCTTGCGCCTTTTAACATTGAGGTTTTATCGGCGCTTGATTTAAATCTGCCCGATGTGGAAGAAACAGGCGCAACTTTTGAGGAAAACGCTAAAATTAAGGCGTTATCTGCCACGCGCGCCACGGGGCTTGTCGCTTTGGGCGATGATTCTGGCTTATGCGTGAACGCCTTAAACGGTCGCCCCGGGGTTTATTCGGCGCGCTATGCTCCTCAACGCAACTTTGAACTTGGCATGCAAAAACTTTTGGACGATATTGCTCAATCAGGCTCTGATGACCGGAGCGCTTATTTTGCTTGTACCTTGGTTTTGGCGTTTCCAAACGGACAAACGCAAACTTTTGAAGGGCGCGTTGACGGCATTATCGGGCAAAGTCCACGGGGTTCGGGCGGCTTTGGGTATGATCCGCTTTTTCTCCCGCTTGGGCAAGATAAAAGCTTTGCTGAACTTTCCGCCGATTATAAAAATAAAACATCACATCGGGCGCGTGCTATGGCTAAATTTTTAGATTATCTTCGTCACAATTAAAGGGGTTTTATGCAAAATCATATCTTTAATATTCCGGCAAGCTGTTCTTTTGCAGACACTCTCGCCACGCGCTTTTTGAAAGATATTGAGGATAATCCGCAAAGCTTGTCGTCGTGTTTGTTTTTGTTGCCAAATCGGCGCTCCGCATTATCTCTTCGCGATGCTTTTGTGCGCCTTTTTGGGACGAAACCCGCTATTTTGCCAAAGATGATTCCTATTGCCGATATTGATGAAGACGAGGTTCTGTTTGGTGGCGCCGATAATGCCGATGTGCTTAAAAATCTGCCGCCAGCTATATCTTCAACCGAAAGGCTCTTTTTGCTTGCTAAGCTCATTAATGCCCGACCAACACAATACGGCTTGCCTGAAATGTCGTATGCGCAAGCGTTAGCGCTTTCTGAAGAACTTTGCAAACTGATGGATAATGTTTATAATCAGCAGTTAAGTTTTGATAAGCTCCAAGATATTGTGCCGGCGCAATATGCCGTACATTGGCAAGAAACGCTCCGCTTTTTGAAAATTATCACGCATTGGTGGCCTGAAATTTTGGCGCAAAGAGGTGTGTGCGATGTCGCCCAACGCCGCAACGCCCTTTTAGACGCTCAAGCCGATGTTTGGGCACGGCATTTTCCAAAGCATAAAGTTATTGCCGCCGGTATTGAGGCTTGTTTTCCAGGGCTTGTGCGGATTTTGAAAGTTATTGCGCAAATGCCTCAAGGCGAAATTTATTTTTATGGACTTGACCGCTTTTTAGATGAAAATTCGTGGCAGATGATTGATGAAAATCATCCACAATATCAGCATAAGCTAATATTAGAAGCTTTGAATATTCAGCGCGCAGATGTTACCGATGTCGTCCAAGCGCAAAATTTGCCGCGCGAGCAATTTGTGGCTGAAATTATGCGCCCCGCCGCCGACACCCTTCGTTGGCAAGAGCTTGCAGGTAAAGAATTGCCGTCAGAGGCTGTTAAAAATCTGCACTGCATCAATTGTTTTGATAGTAGGCAAGAGGCTTTAAGCATTGCGCTTTTGCTCCGCGAAACCCTAAACACGCCCGAAAAAACCGCCGCTTTGGTCACGACTGATCGGCAATTGGCGCGCCGTGTTTGCGCTGAAATGAGGCGCTGGAACATTGAAGTTGACGACTCCGCTGGTAAGCCTTTGCACCTTTGCCCGATTGGCATTTATCTGCGCCTTATTCCGAATTTGATTGAAACAGATTTTAGCGCCAAGGCAATTTTAGCGCTTGTTAAAAATCCGTTTGTTCGGCTTCAAACTCATCGGGTTGAGTTGTTGCAACAAATTAGGCTTTGGGAGTATCAAGAACGCAAGCCTGTTTTTGATATTTCGCAAAAAAATGCTCTGCCCGAGCCTTTGTGGCTTAAGACTTTAAAAGAAAATTACGCGCCGTTCGCCGCGCTTTTTAAAGAAAAAACGGCCGATTTTAAAACTCTTTTGACAGCACATCTCAAACTTGCCGAATCGCTTGCGGCTGATACGGAAAAATCAGGGGCGCAAAATTTGTGGCAAGGCGATGACGGCCGTATGGCGGCACAGTGGCTGAGTGAAATATTAGAAAAAGCTCATGAAATTGGCGCGATTGAAACAAGTCAATACGCTTTTGTTTTGACGGCTTTGCTTTCAACACAAACCGTGCGCCCGATTTATGGCACGCATCCGCGGCTTAAAATTTTAGGGCCGATTGAGGCGCGTTTTAATCAGTTTGACCGCGTGATTATTGGCGGCTTAAACGAAGGCGTTTGGCCGATGTTGCCTTCTAGCGATGGTTGGCTTTCGCGTCCGATGAAAAAAGAGTTTGGGCTGATGATGCCTGAAACCGCTATTGGCGCCGCCGCCGCTGATTTTGCCCGTCTGCTCTCTGCGCCAGAAGTTTATTTAACACGCGCGGAGCGTTGTGGCGGTACGCCGGCGAATAAGTCGCGTTGGTGGCTGAGGCTTGAGACAGTTTTAGAAGCTTATGGTCTGCCCAAAGACGCTCTTTCTGAAAATGTTTATTATCCGTTGGCGCTTGCTTTGGATAACCCCATTAAAACCGAAACCCCCAAGCGGCCTATGCCCAAGCCAAGCATTCAACATCGCCCGAAAGAACTTTCAGCAAGCGCGGTTGAAGTTTTGATGCGCGATCCTTATGAAATTTATGCCCGATATATTTTGAAATTGTATCCGCTTGAAGATATTGATTCTTCTCTTTCCATGCGCGAGTATGGTTCTGTTGTTCACAAGGTTTTGGAGCGTTTTAATCGGGCTTATCCTGAAAAATTGCCCGAAAACGCCGAAGATATTATGCTTTCCATGGGGCTTAAACTTTTTGATGAAATGGGCGTTGAACCCGAAAGCAAAGCCTTTTGGTTGCCACGGTTTGAAAAGACTGTTCGCTTTATTGCTCATCATGAAAAAATTTATCGGCAAAACATTGTTAAAGTTGTGCCAGAAGTAGCCGGCTCGTTTTCGTTTGATACTAAAAACGGCAAATTTACCATTAAGGCGCGCGCTGATCGGCTTGATTTGACAACCGAAGGAAAAATTAATATTATTGATTACAAAACAGGCAAAATCCGCACAAAAGCCGAGGTTTTTAAAGGCTATGCGCCACAGTTGCCGATTGAGGGGCTTATTGTTCGTGAAGGCGGTTTTCAAACAAATGAATTTTCGTTTCAAACAACTGATGTCGGACGTTTGATTTATTGGCAACTTGGTGAAAAAACATCTGAAATTGACGCTGATGAAAAAAATTTGCTCAACGACACTTTAACGCGCTTGAAAATGTTAATTGAACCATTTGCAGATTTTGACACACCTTATCCGGCGCGACCAAACCCGAAACATTTGCTTGAATACGCCGATTATGAACATTTGGCGCGCGTGCAAGAATGGGCAAGCGGAGGCGATGATGAATAATATTGAGCAAGAAACAAACGCTTTAAGTCAAATTGCGACAAGGCAACAACAAAAAGCCGCTAATCCTAAGCTTTCTGTTTGGGTGCAAGCTTCCGCCGGCACAGGCAAGACAAAAGTTCTGTCTGACCGCGTGTTGCGTCTTTTGTTGCAAAATGTTAATCCGTCACGAATTTTGTGCCTAACTTATACCAAAGCCGCCGCCGTTGAAATGAACGCGCGTATTGCGAATCGGCTTTCACACTGGGCTGTCGCGCCACAAAAAGATCTTATAAAAGACTTGCAATCTTTGGTTTCAGAAAATATGTCTGAAAAAGAATGCCAACAACTTGTTAAACGCGCACGCATTTTGTTTGCCTTGCTTTTAGATGTTCCCGGTGGGCTTAAAATTCAGACAATTCATAGTTTTTGCCAAGAAATTTTAAAGCGCTTTCCAATAGAATCGGGCGTTTCACCTTATTTTAACGTTTTGGACGACCGCGCCGCCAAAGAAGCCCTTAACACCGCCGCCACAGAACTTTTAAGCCGTATGGAAACCGCGCCACATACGCCGGAAGCACAGGCAATGGCGTTTTTGACGACGCAGATTAAAGAATTTTCTTTTAATAAATTAATGTCGCTTTTGATTGAAAAACGCAGTGCTTTTGCCGATATTTTAAGCGCTTATGATTGTATTCAAGACTTTGAAAAAGCTCTGATGACTCGGCTCGGACTTAAGCAAATTAAATCTTTGGCTGAGGCTGAAAAAGATTTTTATCAGACGCTTGATATAGAAAAATTGCGCCAAATCGCCGATGTTTTGGGGCAAAGCGCCTCTGTAAACGATAAAAAAGCCGCGCGCATTATATTAGAACAAACTAATTTAGATATTGCTAAATTAGAAAATGCTAAATTAGATATTGCTAATTTAGGAAATGCTAAATTAGGAAATACTAATTTAGAAAACGCTAAATTAGAAAATACTAAATTAGGAAATGCTAAATTAGAAAACGCTAATTTAGAGAATGCTAATTTAGGAAATGCTAATTTAGGAAATACTAAATTAGAAAACGCTAATTTAGAAAACGCTAATTTAGAAAATGCTAATTTAGAAAATGCTAAATTAGAAAATGCTAATTTAGGAAATACTAATTTAGAAAACACTAATTTAGAAAACACTAATTTAGAAAACACTAATTTAGAAAATGCTAATTTAGAAAATGCTAATTTAGAGAATGCTAATTTAGAAAATGCTAATCAATTTGATTTTGACACGTTTAAAGGCGTCTTTTTAACGGGCGATGATGAAATTCGCGATGCGATAGCCACAAAATCGTTTGTTAAAAAATTTCCGTTCGTGGGCGAATTTTTGGATAAACTGGCGCAAGATGTTTTGGCATTTGTAATGTATCTTAAACGGCTTAATTTGTTTTTATCTACGCGCGCGGTAATGATTATTGCCGGTACATTAGGAAATGCTTATACAGCCTTTAAGCGCCAAAACGCCGAGCTTGATTATGAAGACCTTATCCACTTAACAAAGCGTCTGCTTGAAAATGAGGGCGCGGCATCATGGGTGCTATATAAACTTGACGGCGGCATTAGTCATATTTTGATTGACGAGGCGCAAGATACTTCGCCCCAACAATGGGCTATTATCAAGGCTTTAAGCGCCGAGTTTTTTGACGGCGCAGGGCAGTCTGATGAAACGCGAACAGTTTTTGCCGTCGGCGATCGGAAGCAATCTATTTATAGTTTTCAGGGCGCAGATCCTGCCGCTTTTGATGAAATGTCAAAATATTTTGCTCAAAAAAGCACCTCTTTTGAAAAAGTGCGGCTTGATGTTTCGTTTAGGTCAACGGCGGCGGTTTTGGAAACGGTTAATCATTTGTTTGATATGCCAACAGCTCAATCCGGCGTGGTTTTAGAAGATGAAAAAGTGTCGCACCTGCCCTTTAGGCTCGGGCAAGGCGGCCGCGTTGAAATTTGGCCCTTGATTGAACCCGAAGATGATGAAGAAGATGTTTGGTATCCGCCTGTAGAGCGCGCGCACAAGCCTTTAGCGCGAACACGGCTCGCCGAAAAAATTGCGCAAACTATTCAGCAAATGGTGGCGCGGCAAGAGGTTTTGGAATCAAAAGGGCGGGCGCTCCAATATAGCGATTTTATGGTGCTGGTGCAACGGCGCAACGCTTTTATGGACGACTTTATCCGCGCGTGCAAGCAAATTGGCGTGAATATTGCCGGCGCCGATAAAATTAAGCTTTTAGAGCATATTGCCGTTCAAGATTTGATTTCTTTGGCAAAGTTTTTGCTTTTGCCTGAAGATGATTTGAGCTTGGCGGAAGTCTTAAAATCGCCTTTGTTCGGGCTTGACGATGACGACTTAATGCAACTTTGCATTGACCGTGGCGCAACCGCATTGTGGCAAAGGTTGAAAACAAATTCAAAATATGCTCCCGCTACTGAAACGCTTTCTGCGCTTTTAGCCAAGGCAGATTATATTCGTCCGTTTGAGCTTTTTTCATACGTTTTAAGCGTTTATGGCGGGCGGCAAAAATTTGTGGCGCGCTTGGGCAAAGAAACCGAGGACGCCTTAGATGAATTTATGAATTTGACGCTTGATTTTGAGCGTGAACATACACCCTCGCTTCAGGCTTTTTTGCAATGGCTTGAAGAAGACGATGTTGAAATTAAGCGCGAAACAGAACAACCCCAAGCCAATGCTGTGCGCATTATGACGGTTCATGGTTCAAAAGGCTTGCAAGCGCCTGTCGTTATTTTGCCTGATACCGTGCGTGTGCCAAACATTAAGCGAGAGGCGGCGCTTTTGGTTGAAGATAATCAGCGCGCTTATTTTCCGCTTAATGCCGATGGTTATGAAGATATTTGCAATGCACTTTATGAAACCGAAAAGCAAAAAGAATATGACGAATATCGGCGACTTTTATACGTTGCCTTAACGCGCGCGGAAGATAGGCTTTATGTTTGCGGCTATAAATCTAAAAACAAAATTAATGAGCAATGCTGGTATAATTTGTGCGCAGAAACGCTTAAAACTTGGGGCAAAGAAAAAGACGGTAATTTGGTTTATGAATCGGAACAACTCGTTGCGCCCAAAACAGCCTTAAATCAGCTGGAAGAAACGCCTCAAATTAAGCTCCCTTCATGGACTTTGGAAGACGCTCCTCAAGCCGAGCCTTTGGCGCGTCCTTATACGCCCTCAAAGCCTGATGATGACGAAATTGCCGCAGCATCGCCTTTAAATGATGAGGGTTTTTATTATAAGCGCGGGTTGCTTATTCATAAGTTGTTGCAGTTGTTGCCTTCTGAAATTGACAAGGCGGCGCGCGAAAATTTAATGCGAATCTTTTTTAAGAAAAACGCCCCTGAACTTTCGGAAAAAACTCAAAATCAGCTTGTGTCTGAAATTTCCGCCTTGTTTGATAATCCCTCGTTTGCCTTTATTTTTGGCGCTTGTTCGCAAGCCGAAGTACCTATTATTGGGCGCGTGGAAAACAAAATTGTTTCTGCGCAAATTGACCGTCTGATTGTTCTTAATGACAGGGTTGTTGTGGTTGATTTCAAAACAAATCGTCCTGCCGCGCAAGACATTGCCCAAGTGCCGGCGGTTTATAAAAATCAGCTTTCAACTTATCAAAAACTTGTGGCGCAAATTTATCCCGACAGGCCTGTTGAAGGCTACATTTTGTGGACAAATACCGGCGATTTGATGAAAGTGATTTAAACAAATTTTGCTTAAAAAAAGACGCTATTTATCTTTTGCAAACATAAAAACACCTCTTAAAGAGATGTTTTTTACCGCCCTTGAAAGCGATTAAAATTGTTTGCTAATTTCCGATACATGTTTGACACGGGTGCCCAATGCAGTTTTTTCGGCGCTGGTTCAGGAGCAAGATGTTTTTTAAGGTACTCTGGATCTTTATGCCTTTCCTCAAGTATTTCTTTAAAATTCCGCACATATATTTCTTCCACTTGACGAATAATATCAGCAAGAGCACGACTTTTATCTTCAAACTCTGTATAACCTTGCTCCTCTAACATTTTAAAAAACTTCTCTCTCTCTTCTAC
The DNA here is from genome assembly GCA_947588655.1 of uncultured Alphaproteobacteria bacterium. Classification (GTDB taxonomy): domain Bacteria; phylum Pseudomonadota; class Alphaproteobacteria; order RF32; family CAG-239; genus CANPYS01. Next base: position 40,689 of record CANPYS010000002.1, read on the forward strand.
GGATGATTTAAAATTCGGCCAAATACCGCTTGAACGCGGTCCCATAGTTCTCCAACCGCCCACAAATCCACATTTATGGGTCATCTTCAAGTGCTCCATATCAAGATTCCAGTCTTTGATATATTCCTCATATGGTGGTGGGGTGTATTGCATTTTCTACCTTCCTTACCTGTATATATACATATTTTTTGAAATTTGTCAAGCATTTTTTAATCTTTTTACGGTTGATTTTAGAGATAAAATATAGTATAATAGGTTTATATAATTTTAAGAGAATACCCCATGGAAGAATATGAAGTTTATAGTAAAATGTTAAATGATTATTTAGATATTAATGAATATATAGATAATCACACTTTAGAAAAATTAACCGAACCAGTTATGTTGGTTTTTGGCTATGTAGAAGAAAAAAACATAAATTTACGAAAAAGTGGCAACGCCAAGGCTGTTGAACAATACAAAAATGATAATGGCAAACAAGTTGTCCAAACTTTAAAAGATGCTGGTTATAAAGCTGCATTTTATACTGAAAAAAGAGCTTCCCGCCCCAGTTATATTGCTGTTACTAAAACCGGTATCATCACACCTTTTTACCAACCTGATGAAGCCCCTCAAATTGCCCGCGATATTTTAGAAACGCTTGTCCGCGCCAATGTTGCCTTACCTTTAAGCTATGTTTGGGGAACAACCTTTAATCAGCTGACATACCCCGCACCACGCACCCCGGAAGATTTTCGCTCGGTTTTGGCGGGAAAATTAGCGCATCCTAACCCGAAACGTTTTGATGAAATTATGAAAAAGCATGGAAAAGATTTTTATAAAAAGATGCTTGGTGAAGCATTTAACAACAAGATGGCTCGCGCAGATATATATAAAAAATATGAGTCTTTAAATAGAGCTTATCATGGCGGTATCACAAGCCAACCTATGGTCATTTTTGCCAAAAACAACCTTGAATCAAGGCATCTTGTTTATGGCTCTTTAGGGTTTGCCCAGGCTTATAAACATTCTATCATAGATAATGAATCTAGAGGGCAAGGCTTTAATTATGAGCACGCTTATGGATTTTTACATATTTACAAGATTATCGGAAGCACTAAACTAGAACCTACAGGTTCTTTAGAAACACGCGGTAGTCCTAGACTTCCTATAGATATTAATGATATGGAGTTTCCTCTTTGTAAAAGCAATGTAGAATATGTTGAAACGCTCGTTTGCTTTGAAGACGGGGCTTTTTTAATCCCTAATAATGACAAAGATTGGGAAGACTTCAAAGAACTCTCTCAAGTTTCGTATTATGATGAACGAGAAAGAATGCTCTTTCGTCGTGAAAATCTAATTATGCAGCAATTTTTAAATAATAACGCTGTTATCACATATAGCCCAAGAGGAAGAATGCAAAAAGAAAGCATTGATAACGACGTTAAAAATTATATGTCTAAAGTCAGGAACAAACTGGCAAAAAAAATTGATAAAGCTCTTGGTACAAAAACAGCCCCCTTAAAAGCACCACAAATTATAAAAAAGCTTGAACGAGTAGCAAGCATTTTACGCTTCAAAGCCCTTAATAAAATGAATACAAAATAAATGTATTATAAGATTTAATAAAAGGTTGTAATTTTTTTGTTTCTATTTAATATAAGAAAAAATTTACTATATTTTTAATCTCAGATTTTACGAAAGGAAAAACCATGCAGTCAATTAAAGATGATGAATTTCAAAAAGAAGTTTTAGATTCAAAAGGTCTTGTTTTGGTGGATTTTTGGGCAGAATGGTGCGGCCCTTGCCGTCAGCTTGGCCCTGTTTTGGAAGAGGTTTCTAAAGAAATGGGCGATACTGTTAAATTTTGCAAAATGAATGTTGATGAAGCGCCAAATACCGCCGCACAATTCGGCATTAGGAGCATTCCGACAATGTTTTTGTTCAAAGACGGCAAACAAATTGATGTTAAAGTCGGCTTTAATGCCCAATCTGCTATAACTTCATGGCTCAATGGGCATAAATAATTTGAAACTTTGTTTAAAAATCCGGCTTTTTGCCGGATTTTTTAATTGTTCAGTAACATTTTTAAGATAATTTATTTGTAATTGTAATATAAATAAAGGTTATATCTATGGTCAAAATTAATGACGTCCCTTTTTCGGATATTTACATCACCCCTGAAAAAGTTGCTTATATCCCCGATACACAAACCGAAAATGGCTTGCAAATTTTTGAGCCTGAAGATTTTGGCGTTTTTTATGCTCTGCTTGAAGAAAAATATAAGGGCAACTCTAGCTACTCGGTTTGTTATGAAAACGTTTTTTTCCGCGTTGAAAAAAGTATGACCGTTACAGGCGTGCAATATTGCGCGCGCAAAATGCCCAAAACTGTGCCTGATTTTAGAAATTTGGGCTTTCATAAAGAATTAACCGAATATCTTTTAAACCTTTGCAAAGCATCGGGGCTGATTTTGTGGTCGGGCGCAACAGGCTCGGGCAAAACAACCGCGATTTCATCGCTCTTAAAAGAGTTTTTAATTCAAGAGGGCGGCTTTGCTTATACGATTGAAGACCCTGCTGAAATGCCTCTTGACGGCGAATATACCGCCTTAAACGGCTCGTTCGGACTATGCAAACAAACCAACCCGATTGATGATAAATGGGGCGAATCGTTAAAATCGGCTTTGCGTTCTAAACCGCGTTATATTTTGGTTGGCGAAATCAGAACGCCTGACGCCGCCTCTGAGTGCCTACGCGCCGCAACATCAGGGCACTTGGTGTTGTCTACCATTCACGCCAACAATATTCCTGACGCTGTTAACGCCCTTGTGAAATATGCCTCGGCAGGCGATATGAGTGAGGATTTGGCTTATGATATGCTCTCGCGCGGACTTTTGGGCGTGATGCACCAAACACTCCGCGGTACAGGCGTTAAAACGCCAGTGTTACGCTTTTTGTTCGCTAACCCCGATACGCGCAAAGGATGTCAGGTAAGATCTATTATCAAGAGCGGCAAAGTCAACCTTGCCACACCAATTGAAACGCAAATGACGCGCTTGGCACAAGGTCGTCCTATTTTTGAAGATTATGAATAATTATTCAAAAAACCAGCTCAACGCGTTGGTTTTGCCGCAGATTTCTGCGGCTTTTTCTTTATCAATCGGGAGCGTGTTTTCGCCACCCCATTCAAACGTTTGCGTCTGATTGTCGGTGCTGATTACAATTTTTAACAAACCCGCTTTAAACGAATCGGACATCGGCGCGGCAGCTAAATAGCGGCAAGCCTTGGCGCTAATTTCAGGAATTGTAACCACAAACTCGCGACTTCCGATTGAAACCGCATTCCCAAGCGAATCGCCACCAATTAAAAGCTCTTTGCCAAGCGCTGATATAATTTTACCGTTACGATTCATTTGCGGATCTATAATGCCTTTTTGGAGCGCTGTTGCCGTGTCTAAACCCCAATAATTGGGTTGGCGGTTATAATGCTGTCTGATAGATTCTGCTAACGATTCAACCTGAATTTGCGTCTTTTCAAAGCTTTTTTGCGCTGAAGGCCAAAGCAATATCAATAACAAAAATGCCAAAAACGCAATGCCGAAAGCCAAAACATATTTGTTTTGATAGTTTCTGATTTTCGGCAAGTTTATGGTTATCATTTTAGCCTCCCATAGCGCTGGTGATTTGATCTTGCATCTCAAACACGCCAAACACCGCCCAAGCAATAACGCCTGCGATTGAAAGCAACGCCACCATATTCAAAATGCCGGCTTTTTGTTCAATCATATAAACCGATTCTTCAAGCCACTCGTTGGCGAGTTTTTCAAGCGCCTCTTCAAAGTTATCCAATTCAGAATAAATTTTCAAATCGGCAATAATTTCTTTATCAGGAAAGCCCAAGCCCGTTTTCATAAGCGCTTGCCCTAAGTTATCGCCGTTTTTGATGTAAATAAGCGTTTTATCAATGCGCTCTTTCAAATAAGTGTTTGAATCGCGCCGTAAAGACGTTAAAGCGGTTGAAACAGGCACGCCACCTTTTACTAGAGCGGAAAGCGCCAAAAGCCATGTAATGCCTGAAAACACCTTGTATAATGACCAAGGCGGAATGTTATCAAACATCGCGCGAATCGGCCCCGTCCAAATGCCGATGGTCACATATATCACAAACATAATGATTGGGAACGTTAAAAACGCCGCCAACCAGTTTTCTTTAATCCAGGCGGAAAGGTCAACCAATGTTTTTGCCGTGCCAACCCAGCGCGTGCCAGGGGCGGCATCAATCATCGGCGGCACCATATACACACCAATTGCCCAAATAATTAAAACCGCCGCCATTAACAAAAACGACGGATAAGAAATTGCGCCGATAATCGGGCGAATCATTTTGGTTGAACCCTCAGTCACTTTAATCAGGTTTAAAAGCGCGCTTTCCAAGTCTGAAACATCGCCCACGGAAAGCATTAGTCTTTCACGGCTCGGTGCCCAACCCTTTAAAGCATCTGAAAAAGGCAAACCATTTTGTAGCGAACGTCCCCAACTTGCTAAAGCAATTGCCATAGGCTCTCCAGGGTTTTTGCCACCATTTGTTATGCCGTCATGCAACATATCAAGCGCGTCCATTAATGAAAACCGGTTGCGCATTAATGACGCTAGTTTACGATAAATTTTTAACCGCGCACTGTTTGAAAAATTGCAAACCATTTTGGCATAATAAACCTCTATGGTGTTTAATGATCTGATTGCACGACTAAAAGATTGCGTTTTATTATGTTCAGGCATAAATTATCTCCTAGTAAACAGGACGCTGATCCAACAAGCCGCACCAACGCTCCACTTCGTCTAAATCAATATAACCCTTTAACATACGTTCAAGCGCCGCATCACGCAACGGCCGACCGTCAAGTTCACTTACCCAATAGTCAATGGCACGTTTGGTATCGCCGCTTATCATCAACTGCAAAAACATCGCGTCTGGCAAAATAATTTCAGGCACAGACAAGCGTCCGTTAAAGCCCTTGTAGCCACACGCCTTGCACCCTGGGCCACGCACATATGTATTTTCAATGCCAAAGTCGCCCAAGGCTGTTTTTAAGCGTTCAAACGAGGGGTCTTGCATGCGCTGCTTAACCGAAACACGACAATGCGGGCAAAGCCTTCTAAACAAACGTTGCGAGATAAGCCCTTTCATCAATTCAGGATCTGCAAGCATATAAGGCTGAACACCCATATCGCGCAGACGGGTAATAATCGCCGGCGCCGAGTTGGCGTGCAACGTTGTCCACACGCCGTGACCAGAAAGCGCGCCCTTAAAGGTTAATTCTGCGGCGGAAAGCGAACGAATTTCACCGACCATCATCACATCAGGGTCAGAACGCAAGGCGGCGTTCAAAGCTTTTGTAAATTCGCCCTCTTTTTCTTCTTCAGTGTTGGCGTTCGTCACAGGCATTTGTCGCGCACCCGGGATTGGGTACTCCGGCGGATCTTCCACTGTTAAAAGGTTGATTTCATAGTTCTTTTCTTGCAAAAGCTTAATCATATTTCTTTGCAAGGTCGTTGATTTACCGGAGCCCGTCGGACCTGCAATAATGTTTAAGCCAACCGGCACGGCGCGTAAGCGATAAAACAAATTTTCTTCACGCTCGCCAAAGCCCAAAGCACGCAAGTCCGAACTTCCGTCAGGGTTGTCATCGGCGTACAGAAGACGCATAACCAAATATTGCGAACCAAAAGCAATTGGGTTAAATTGTAAACGAATAGCCAAAACGTTGTGTGGCAACATCAAGCGACCGTTTGAACCACGCAACGGCGTTTCGCCTAATTTTTGCGCGCCCTGAAACTCGTTCTGCGCATAGTTTGAGTCTGAAATATCGGCAGATGCAAACGCGGCACGCACAAACGCCTCGCCCCATTCTTTGTTGTATTCCATTTGCCGAACCATCATACCGTTGATTCTGAACATCACAAGCGTTGAATCAGCCACAACAATATGCACGTCGGACACCTTTTGCACAGATGCGCGCGATACAATATTGATGAAGTCAATCTGCATTTGCATCTGGTCAAGGTTTTCGCCCTCAATGTCCGTTAAACCGATACCGCGCTCGGCATAAGCATAAATGGCGCTGATTTCGTTTTGCGAAACATAATTTGGCGGATTTATCGGCAGTTTGCGGCGCTTGATGGTCTTTTCAAAGTTATAAACCAAACCGTCAAAACGGTGTTCTTTTGAAACCAAATATGTGCCGTCTGAAAACAACGCCAACAGGCGGCGCGTTTCATCGCTGATTTGAATATCAGGGTTGCTCGGCAGTGTGATAAGCTTGTTGCCTGCGCCAAAAAGCTTTTCTAAGATATTAACCTTATGCGTCTGCTCAGTAGATGTTTCAAGCAAATAAGAACCGGAAGAAGGCGTCTCGGTTTTGGCGTCTTGCTGATTGGGCGAAGTATTTTCCTTTTTATCGGCCATCTTCCAGTTTTCCAGTCTTATTTAACAAACATACCCGCACCTAATGAAGGCATACCTTTCGTTGCGGTTAAGCCTGCATTTGTATTGCCCTTTTTCTTAGGAGCAATAATCTTTTTGGCTTTATTGATTGTGCCTGAAAGCGTTTCCTCAGATTCAACAAAAGGCTCCGGTTCAACATTTGTCGCTGATGTGCTGGTGTATAAAAAGTCTTTTAAGCCGTTTCTATCAAACTGAATATAGTTCTTGCCGATTTTTTCAACCGCGTGCCCTGTTTGCAAAAGCGTGCCCTCGCGCACCATAAACGACTGACCATCCTTGTTCATTAAGGTCGCGTTCATTTCATCGCCTTTGCCTGTGATGTCTAAAATGGCATATTCCTTGGCAATGGCAATAGGAGCAATTTCTGCGTCAATCTCATCACCCTCATCTGTTACGGTTTTGCCGTCAGCTGTTGTTGTTTCGCTAGGTTTGCCCGAGAACGGATTTTCGGTTTTATTTTTAAGCTCTAATTCGGTTGCTTCCAAACGCTTGCGCAACTGCACATTCTGCGCCGTTAAATTTGCAATGGCGCGGTCATGATTGCCCTTTGCCTCGCTGGCAACGTTGACAAGCTTGTCCGTCCTGTTTGAAAGATTTTCTAGCTTTTCTTTATAAACATCTGAAATGCGCTTGCGGTCTTCTTCAACATCTTGAATTTTTTTGTAAAGCTTGGCATTTTCTTGAATCCAAGTCTGATTTTCTTTCAACATCTGATTCATATAAGCCGTTAAAACTTTGCGCTGTTTTAATTTTTCAAGCTGAATTTCCTTTTCCTTTAAGGCTTGCTGTTCGCGCAAAATTTTAGCTTTCTGTTCTGTTTCCCATTCTTGTTGCTTGCGCTGTTTTTCTTCTTCAGCCGCCAATTTTTCCTGATAAGCTTTTTCGCGCTGTTCCTTAATTGCCGCCAATTCGTTCTTCAATTTTTCGCGGCGCAGTTCAAGCGTTAAAAGCGTTGTTTGCTTTTCAATATCTGACATCTGGCTGAAAAGATCATTATTAATCAACGAAAGCAGGCTATCACCAAATTGCGGTTCAGATTTCGGTACAATTTCTTCAACCGTGGCAAGCGGTGCAGTTGCCGTTGCCGTTGTTGTTTCCGGCAAAGCTGGTTTTGTTTCAGGCGAGGCTTGCTCCGGCTGATTTTTTAATTCAAGCGAAAAATCTTCCGGTTTGCTATCCTCCGCAGGTTTTTCTTCAGCCTTAGGCGCTTCTTCAGCCTTAGACGTTTCTTCAACTTGCGTATCAGGAAGAGCCTCTTCCGGTGTCGGTGGGGTTATCAGAGCACTCTCGTCAAGCGGAATAATCTCGTCAGTTGTTTCCAAAACCTCAACTTCCGCCTGTGGCTTTTCTTCTTCCGTGGTCGCGGGTGTTGCCGCCGGTTCTTTATTTTCCAAAGAAGGCGCGTCGGTTTCTTCAACAAGCGTAACCACGCCTTGTGCCTTAGCATTGCTCACCCCAAGCAAAACCAAAACAACGGCGAAAAGCATATTTTTATTCAACTTATAAAACATAGATTGCTCCTTCATATTGCCAGTTGTTACTGTCTACGTTATACCTTATAGTATTGACCTTAAGTCCTGAAAATTTTGTTAACAAATCGTTCCATTCCAACGGATTATGCGTTGAACCAAAACTAAAGCCTATCAGCCTATATACTTTTTGCTGTGGCGATGTCCAGGTTTGTGGTTGCATTGAGATAGGCATTTCCAAGGCTTGAAACAAGTCGTTTATTGTATTAATTAAATCTGTCTGATTTTTATCAGGTGGCGAATTAAGCGTTTGAGGCTTATCAACCGCGATTGAAACAATAACACTGTTGCCGTCTGGCGATATTGAACGGCTTGTAAAAGGCAAGCCCGAATTATTTAACGCTTTATCAATCCATGTAATACGCCCAATTTCACGCCGCCAAGAAGTGACAAGCGATGACGAATTACAAGTGATGCCCTGCAACTTCCACCCCGGTGTCATTAACTGCACAACCGCTTGTGTGGCATAATAACAATGCGCTAAAACTTGCGTTGGATTTTCCACGCTTTCCCAAGGTTTTGGCTCAGGCGGTGGCGGTGGTGGCGTTTCAATGCGGCGCACCGGCACCGGCGCGATAATCGGCTTTTTGGGCGCTGATAAGAACAAACTGTTCACAAGCGTTGAAATAAGCCAAATTCCAACAATGCCCGCCGCCGCCCATACCGCTAAAAGCTTGGCGCCGCGCAAAGCACGAATTTTTTCAAGTTTGGCGACTGTGCCTCTTTGTAAAATTTCGGCTAAATCAGGGTTTTCAGTTTCATCAATGCCCCATTCCGCCGGCGCAATCTTGCGTCCCCAATCCGGCACGGCAAGCATAGACATAAACTGATCTTTAGCGTCTTGCTCGTTGACAAAGAGCATATCGCCATCGGAAAGGATAATATCGTTACGGGCGCAGACATACCACCAACCTTTGTCAACCTTGAAAACCGCTAAAAATGATGTCCTATCCGACCAAGCCGTTGCCAAAGCGACTGCTGCCGCCGGCATACCCTTTTTATAACCCTGAAAAGATATGCACAAACCAAATTGTGTGGCTTTGCCAGGTTTAATTGTAAATAAATCAGCACCCTCTAAAACGTTTTCAGAGGCGTCAATAATTTCAGGAAACGGATCATCGCGGCGTTGCAAGGACTGCCAAAACAGGCTTGCGGCATAGCTCACACCACCAAGCGTAAAGTTTGTTTCCCAAGCTTTAGCTTCGTCCCTTGGCGCTTGCTCCGTGACCGGCGTGTTCTCGTCTAATTTGGCGTCCTCTAACATTTACGTTCCTTTTAGCCTAAAGTTTCATACGCGATTCCGGCATTAAGGGTGATTCCAAAACCACCGGCGTCAACATAATAACCAAAATACTGCGTGTTTTTTCAGCTGTGGCGGTACCGCCCAAAATTGAATTTTCAGCCGAGCCCGTACCTGTCTTATTCACAGAGTTTTCAACACGCTCATAACCGCTCAAAATAAGCGTTTCGCCTGATGTTAAAGCAACTTCCTGCGTAAAACCGCGCGTTTCAATAATCGGGTTTTGAATGTATTGACCGCTATTCGGATTTTCCGGATCGCTTGAACCGCCTAAGTCAACCTTTTCAAGCGCAATCAAGTCAGAAAGCGTAAGGTTAAACATCATCATCATACGACCATGCTCCAAAATGCGGGGCAAAACGTCAAGCGTGAAACCTGTTTCAATTTCTTCCGTTTCGGTGGAAAGATCATAATAACTGCCGTCCGAACCCGAGTTTGTTTTGGTAATTTCAGAAATGTAGTTTTGTGTCTGAATAACTTGAATCGGCGCGGGCTTGTTGTTCAAGGTTGTCACCGTACCGCTCGTAATTAAGTTCGTGGTGCCTTGCTCTGAAAGCGCTTGCAAAACGGCGTTAATGTTCCAATCGCCCGAAACAATGTTCATAGAAAGCGTGTTCGGGACTTCAGCACCCAAGCCACCCGCACCGGCAATACCGACGTTACGAATCGCATTTTTAGAGCTTGCAAACGCCGCGTTTAAGTCTAAACCATACTGGTCGCTATCTGTTATATTAACTTGCAAGACTTTAACACTAATTGCCACTTGGCGCGAAAGTCTGATGTTTTGCTCGTGGATAAACTTCGCCGCCTTGCGAATATCCATCGGCGTACCCGTTAAGGTAATTGTGCCGTTAGATTGGTCGGTTGTCATTGTCGCGCCCTTGCTGATTAAAGACTTTAAGGAGCTTTCAATGTTTGACCACAAATCAATAGAAATGTTGGAGCTTAAAGAAACAGACGACGAACCGCCACTTCCTTCTGTGGACGAGCCACCAACGTTAACAGACAACGACGGCTTGGTTGGCAACGAATATAGCACAAATGTTTTGGTGATGTATTTATAAAACGTGATTTGTTTCTTTTCATACTTCCACCAAATGCCAAAACGATTGCTCACTTCATCAAGCAAGCCGCTTAAAGGCCCTTTATATGAGAGGAGCATTTTATCGCTTTCTGTCCATTGTGCGCCAATCGTTTCCAAACTGGGCTGATTGTTATCCGCAACACGAATCGCATCTTGCTCTAAGTCATTTTCATAGCGCACGGACAATGATGTGATTTTATTAATCATATCGCCAATTTCATAAAGCGAAATCGGGCGGTTGCTGATTAAAGTAATGCCGTCCGGCCCTTCTAAGTAACTTGGCAAAGGCAAGCCCTCGTATTCAACCTCGCTTGTATCGCCAAGCCAAATATCGTTTTTAACCCGCACCACATCATTCGTGGCAACGGGCATGGGCGTTTTTGCCTCTTCTTTTAAACGCACCGTATTTTCAACCTCGCGCTCAATGGTCGCGTCCATATCGGTTGAGATGGAGCAGGCGGCCAAACCCGTTAAAGCCGCACCCAAGGTTAAACAAACAGCCTTATTCATACGCATTTTCATCCTCCATCGTTTCAACAACCAAGACACGGTTTCCTTTATAGAACGTGGCTATCGGCGCAGGGCGCGCTCTGGCAAATGCCCTGATTAAAGCCGAACTCACATCGGCAAAATTACCTCTAAAGATGGCGCCCGCACTTAAAACATAGTTGCGGTTTGTGTTCCAAATTAAGCGCCAACCCGAAATCTCGCTCCATTCGGTCAACAAAGCCTTTAAGTTTTGCCCTTCATCAGCCACCCAATCTTTGACTTCATCGTCTGAGGGTTCTTTTTCTTCGTCTTCATCTTCAATGGCAACGCAAGTTTCTTCATACATTAAGCCTTCGGGGCAATTTTCGCCTTCTGTCGCAAGCTCGGCAGGAGCAGGCGCAGGCTCTGATGTTTGTTCAGCTGTCGGTTCTGACGCCTTTTCTTCAGGCTCGCTTATAATTTGCGCACCGGCTTCGTAAGCCACAACTTCATCTTCAATGGACGGGGGAATAGACGCCGAGATGTTGTTGCCGGCCGCCGCCTGCGAAATGCGTTGATCACGTGGTGTGCGCTCGCCGTAACGTCTAAAATCAGCCGGTGTGCGTGTGTAGTTTACAAATGGATCTGTGGCGCAAAGGCTTGGATCGCCACCGTCTTGGCAAACAGTTGCCGGCGCTGGCGCATACGACTCTTCTACAATAACCGTACTATTTGGACAATCCGGCCCAAAGCAATCACTCTCGCCCCACAATCTGTTCCATGTGGAATTAAATGTGGAACAGCCACAAAGAGCAAGAATTCCGGCCAATAAAAACATTTTATTGTACATATTTATTCCCCTGTTATTCATAATTTTTTAACCATCATACATACCTTAAAACAAATAATCAAGCTCAACAAAGCACTTATTACCAACTCAATAATAGCTTTCTTTTATCGGCAATTGAACTCCCTCTAACGTATTTTCTTCCTCCTCATCGCCAAACCGAATGTTACGAATAACAAAAGAGTTTGGCTCACGCGCCGTAAAGACAACGTTTATTTTCCTAAAATCAACACCGCGCTCGGCTAATATGCTTGAAAGCAAATTTAAGCGCTTTTTCTGCAATGCTTGTGGCGCGGACGCATCTATGCGGATTTCAATAATCACGTTATCGTTATCGCGCGCATTGTCGGCAAAGCCACGAATCCATTTAAGCGTTTGCCCTGAAATTTCAGCGCGGTTCGGCTGGAACGACAAACGCAATTCAGCCGGCAAGATCGTGGCAGGCTTGTCAATTGGCGGCGGGGTGGCTGATTTTTTAGGTTTGTTCGCTTTTGGATTAGATGGCGTTGCCGTTTCGGCCAAGTTTTCTTCCGTCACGTTCTCTTCGCCCCCGCTTTTCTCATCGGCCTTTTTCTCGGAAAACCACGATGTTATGCGTTTAAACAAGCCCGATTTTTTATCGGTTTCATCAAGCGGCTCGTCTTGAACTTGAGGTTTTTCCTCAGTTTTTTCCGCTTTCTCTTTATTTTCAGGTGCATTCGGCTCAAAAGAAAGTTGCGGCGTTAAATCGGCATCGTTTAAAATCTCGTCCGGAATAGGAATAAGCAGATTTTGAATCATCTTATAAGCAAGTTTGCTTGCCTCGTCAGGCGTTTGCAACAGTTTGGGACGAAAAGTTTCTTCAACGCTCGCCACATCCGCCGCCGGCAATTCGGGCGCAACCTCAACCGCAGGTTCCGGCGCCTTTAATTCTTCTTTGGGCGCGGTTTCTTCTTTTGGCGCTGGCTTTAGCTTTTCAAAGGCCTCAACCGCCATTTTGTTCTTGGCATATTTGTTGCCCCGCGCCATTGTCCACGGATTTTCAGGTTTATCTTGCGCCAACTCTTTTAAGTTTTCATCAACAATGTCACGGCTTGTTTTACCGTAAGCCACGCCGCCGTCATAAACAGCGCCGTCCAAAATAACCGACTTTGCCAATGCCGCAAAATCCGCTCGCTCCACGTTTTGATGCACAACCTCGGTCGTTTCCTCAATCGGTAAAATGGTTTCCCCTGATATTTCAGGTTCATAAACAACTTTTTGCCCGTCAAAGGGCTTTCTGCTCACAATTTCTTCATCTAAAACAATAGCGTGCGCTTTATCAAGCCCATAAGTCGTATCAGGCTTAATTTTCCAAGGTTTTTGCCGTGGCACAGGCGCTTTGGCTATTTTTTGAGGTTTCGGTTTTTCAACCGCAAGCGTTTCTATGGAAGAATAATCAACCTTTTCAAAGGGTGTCGGGGAGATATTTGACAACTCCGTGACTTCAGCTTTATCTTCTGCAAATAGCGAAACGCTTTGCACATCAAGATTTTTGGAAGAATTTGCTAAATTTTTGCTTTGGGGCGACTGAAAGAACGTTTTGTCGGCCAATATAACCGCAAATATGGATAAAATAAAACTGCACACAAAATTTTTAATGCCGTTTTTTTGCATTTAACGTTCTTCTCCCCTGTCGGCAAAAGCCCGAAAAACCTAGGTATTGCCGATATATATGTTATTTTCAATACCTTAAAGCCGATTCGCCGTCAAGAGCTTTTTTTGATTACTCCACTTCATTTTACATTTTTAAAAAAACAAGCAATTGTCGCGAGTCTCTTACAAGGAAAAGTGTATATAAGCTTTATCAAGCATAATTAAACCCTTTTATAGAAAAATATGCTTGATAAACTTAGATGTTGAGAAGTTTTTGTTTAGATTAAGCCCATTTTTTGCGCCGTGACGACCGCTTGTGTGCGATTGTTGACCTTTAGTGAACGCAAAAGCGCATTAATATGCAGTTTAACCGTCGCTTCAGAAACGCCTATTTCATAAGCTATTTGCTTGTTTGACTTGCCTTGCGCAATGAGGTCAAGAACTTGCGATTGCCGATTTGTGAGCATTTTGCCACTCGCGCGGCGACCTGTTCCGTTTAAGCCTTCAGAAGAATTTTCTATCAGCGCTGGAGGAATATAGGTGCCACCATCTAAAATAAGTTTGAGCGCATTATTCATAACTTTGGGCTCGGAGCGCTTGGGAATGTAGCCCTTTATGCCACTTGATAAAACTTTTCGGATATTACGAATGTCTTCAGAGGCTGAAACAACAACAATATCAATGCCTTCGGCCTTTTGGCGGATTTGCTCAATGCCGTCTTCCCATTTCATATCGGGCATATCTAAATCAACAATTATGAGGTTCATACCTGTTTCTTTATCCAAAATTTTTATTGCCTGCGAAAAGGTTGCCGCCTGCTCTATAACAATTTCCGGATTAATTTCTTCCAGACGCATTGCCAAACCGTCCCTGAACAATGCGTGATCGTCGGCAATCAAAACTTTCATATTATCCTCCTTAACTTGTTCATCAGGCGTTTTTAAACGCCACTTGTCCGCTGATATAATCATAAGTGCAGACATTTAAAGTCCAGAAGTCAAAAAAAACAGTTCTTTGCTTGTTAAGCTTTATCCACAGGAAGCTCAATATATTCTACGCCAGCTTCCTTAAACATCTCGGCAGAATATTGGAGCTTGTCGCGCCAAGTGCCTTTGGGCGTGTTTTCGGTTATTTCAACCGCATTGGTAATAACGGTTTTAATGCCTGCCTGAATGATAGCGCGTGCGCAATCGGTGCAAGGCGCATGTGTGGCATACATCACGCAGCCTTTTAACGATGTGCCTGTTAAGCATGCATTATAAATAGCGTTGCGTTCGGCATGTTCAAAAAAGTCATATTTTGTAGGGCGTTCCAACCGTTCGGGCTTGTTATCATCTACACCGCGCACCAAACCATTGTAACCCGTGGCGCGAATCTCACGATCAGGGCCAACAACAACCGCGCCCGTTTTGGTTGACGTGTCTTTAGACCACGACGCCACCAAAAATGCCATTTCCATAAAACGCTTGTTCCACTTGTCCGAAAACATACTTTTCTCCCTTTGAAAACAAATTTTATCCACATATTATTAAAAAAAAACTAAAATTTAATCTTTCTCTTGACAAGCGCAAAAAAATAGTCCAGTTTATAAAAGTTATATTTTGAACTTTCTTCAATTTAATAATTATTTTGGTTAGGAGACACTATTTTATGAGTGCTATAATAGACATACATGCTCGTGAAATTTTAGATTCTCGCGGGAATCCGACTGTTGAGGCCGAGGTATTGCTCCAAAGCGGCGCTTTTGGGCGTGCGGCGGTGCCGTCCGGTGCTTCAACAGGCGTTCATGAAGCCGTTGAATTGCGCGATCAGGACAAAAGTCGCTTTATGGGCAAAGGTGTTTTGAAGGCTGTTGATAACGTCAATGGTCCGATTTTTGACGCCTTGGCCGGTATGGAAGCCGAAAATCAAATTGAAATTGATACGGCTTTAATTGACTTGGATGGCACAAAAAATAAAGGTGCAATGGGCGCTAACGCTATTTTGGCGGTGTCTTTGGCTGTTGCCAAAGCTCAGGCTGAAGAAGTTGGCTTGCCGTTGTATCGTTATTTGGGTGGCACCATGGCGCGCACGTTGCCTGTCCCCATGATGAACATCTTAAATGGTGGTCAGCATGCCGACAATCCTATTGACATTCAAGAATTTATGATTATGCCTGTTTCGGCTCCTTCTATAAGAGAGGCCGTTCGCATGGGCGCTGAGATTTTTCACACTTTAAAGAAAAATCTCAAAGCCGCTGGTCATAATACGAATGTCGGCGATGAAGGCGGCTTTGCCCCGAATTTGAAATCAGCCGAAGAGGCCTTAACATTTATTGTGAAGTCTATTTCTGATGCTGGTTACAAACCCGGTGACGATGTCGTTTTAGCTATTGACGCTGCTTCATCAGAATTTTATGAAAACGGTCGCTACAACATGAAAGGCGAAGGTAAAAATTATACTTCCGCCGAAATGGTTGAGTTTTATAAAGACTTATGCAATCGTTTTCCGATTTTCTCTATTGAAGACGGTATGGCTGAAGACGATTGGGAGGGTTGGAAACTCTTGACAGACGCGCTTGGCGATAAAGTTCAGCTCGTCGGTGATGACTTGTTTGTGACTAACCCCGAACGTTTGGCTCAAGGCATTGAAAAAGGCGTGGCAAACTCCATTTTGGTTAAAGTTAACCAAATTGGTTCTTTGACCGAAACCTTGAAAGCTGTTGATTTGGCTCAGCGCAACAAATATACGGCCGTTCTTTCGCACCGCTCCGGCGAAACGGAAGATACAACGATTGCCGATATTGCCGTTGCGACAAACTGTGGCCAAATTAAAACTGGTTCAATGTCTCGCACGGATCGTATGGCAAAATATAACCAACTTATCCGCATTGAGGAAGAGCTTGGTGATATGGCACGCTATGCCGGTAAGTCTATTTTGAAAAAATAACATTCTAAATTAGTATTTCTAAATTAGTATTTCAAATTTTGTTATAAACTTACAAAAAATATCCGAGGTAATTGCCTCGGGTATTTTTTTTGTTTTAATCGCTAAAAATCAGATTTTTGCGGGGTGTTTTTTACGATTTTAAATGTGCGAGTGTTGTTTGTTTTAGATTTCTGCAGGAGTTTCAGATTTCTGCCTGCACAAAACAAGGGCGTCAACGCATTCTTCAACGCCTTTATATGCCGCGTCAATAAACGTTTTATCTTTGGTGGAATTTTCATTATAAAAAATGCGAATGGTTGTTAGACCGGCCTCTTTTGCCATTTCTAAATTAGAATAACTATCATCAACAAAAAGGCATTCTTGTGGCGCAAGCCCAATTTTTTTGCAGCAACGGCGATAAATTTCGGCATCTTCATTTTTTTTGGTCACGCCAAAATCTTCCACTGAATAAAATTTGTCGGCAAACATTTCCCATAAGCCGATGTGCTTTAAAATACGCACCGTACATTCGCGCGTGCTGGCGGTAAAAATATATTGCAAAAACGGCACTTTCGCCAACTTTTGCGCCAAATTTTCATAAGGTTTAATCAGCTCAACCGGAATGCGCTGATGATAAGCCTTTGAAAGCGCCTCGGGCGTAATGCCGTAGCGGCGGTAAAAAACCTCGCCGCCATCGCGATATTGTTTGTAAGAGGCTTTGACTTCATGCTTGCAGGTTAAAAAATCCATAGGGACATTTAAATCTTGAACAAGCGCATGCGCCATAACCTCGTCAAGCTTGTCGGCAAGCTCAGGCGTGATGCGGTATAATGTGTTGTCTAAGTCCCAAATAACGGCTTTTTTATCGCAAAACACGAAAAATTTATCCTTTTTTATTTAAACCTTCTATTTTTTAGCCGAAAACAAGCGTGCGGTCAAGTAAAAAAAGCTCAAGCCTATTGATTATATTGAAGATTTTTTCTTAAGGCTTACCTCAAAGTTTGGAAAATAATCTTTTATAAGGAGTTTTTTATATGAGAAAAATGACATATATAGCCGGCGCGGCGGTTGTGGCTTTGGCCGGTCTTGGAATTTATGCTTCTGAGGCACAAAACGCCGGCACAAACAACAATGCCGATACAGGCGTTTTGGTTATTGAGGAAGAAAGTTACACACCTGAACAAAATAACGGCATGAGGGCAGAAAACCCGAACCGTATGCAAAACACAGGTGCGTTTAATAATTCGCAAAACCCGCGTCAGGGTGTGAATGACGGGCTTTCAAGCGGCAACAATTCAGGCAATATGAATAGTCGCGCCAATATGAATAATCCGTCCACCAACACAAATACCGCACCAAACCAAGGGTTTGAAAATCTGCCAGACAATCCGGGCGTTGAGGTTGCCCCTGATAATCAGCCCGTTGTTTCAAAGGCTATGAAAAACCAAAACCCAAATTATAACAACGGCAACGCAATGCCAACTGATACAATTATTGAAGAAGATATGATTGAAACCGCTGAATAAGATAAAAGCTCCTCAAATGAGGAGCTTTTACCCTTTCTAAAAAAGTTATTGATATAAAAAATAAAATAAAAAAAAGATTAATAATAATTAGAAGATATATCGTGTTCCGACATAGACTTCCTGAGCCGATATATCGGCTTTTTCCAGTCTACCCATGTCATAGTAGCGATAACCTACGTCAATATTCCAGCGATTGGTCATCTTTAAAGACAAACCACCGCCGATTGCCCATGTAAAACGAGTCGTATCAAAACTATTACGAACCGTCTCAAGGGCAATAGAGTGATATTTTACCTTTGAAAAGCCTAAACCTAAATCAACATAAGGTGTAAGCCAGTTATATGGCAAAATATCCCAATAGAAGTTCAACATATAAGAATATGTTTTGAATTTTTGCGAAATGTCTTCATCGCCTTGTTTAACATAATCACGCCAAACAAATTCAAGCTCTGTTCTAAACCATTCATAACGGTAACCGATTGAACCAGCCAACATCAGCTTTTCATCATCAAAATTACCGTCACCGCCACCAATGATACCACTATCATCAGAAACATCGTTGGAAACAGCACCTGCTCTGGCGCCTAAGTACCAGCCATTGCATTCAGCCTCAGCCGGTGCGCTAAAACCAAACAACATCAAGGCCAATGAAAGCATTGAAATTATTTTTTTCATAAAATAGCTCCTTAAAAAAATTTAACTAAGCTTATTTAAGTAAAATAATCTTAAAAAATTCTTAATGCCACATTATATACATAAAAATTTTTTAAATGCAACAACTTTTTTAAAAAACTGTGATTTTTTTCAGTTGCTTTTTTAAAAATATGCGTTAGTCTTGTTCAAAGAGGCGGCCGGACAGCTGCGCGGCAAAAAGTAAGATTTGACTGTGAGGAAAGTCCGGGCTTTATGGAAACAAGACACCGGATAACTTCCGGCCGGAGGAATCCGAGGGAAAGCGCCACAGAAAATTACCGCCGAAAATTTTTTCGGTAAGGTTGAAAAGGCGAGGTAAAAGCTCACCGCTGGGGCAGAAATGTCACAGGCAAGGCAAGCCCTGTCTAAAGCAAGACCAAGTTAGGGTAAGGTTTATCCTTAGTGGAGCGTTTTCACTCCGGCCCAGGAGGTAGGTCGCAAGAGCGGTTTGGCAACAATCCGCCAAGATGAATAGCTGTCGCGGATATCTTTGCTTGCAAAGCAATATCTGTCACAAAACCCGGCTTATAGGTCGCCTTAAATTTTGAATTGGAGGATAGATGTTTCAAAAAACCTTAAAAGCAGATCTTCAAATTGAAGGTGTCGGACTCCATTCGGGCGAGGCTTCCGTTATTCAAATTAAGCCGGCGGAAGCAGATAGTGGCATTGTGTTTGAACGTGACGGGCAAAAAATTGGCGCGCTTTATTCTCATGTTTCAGATACTTTAAACTGCACGGCTTTGGCGCAAAACGGCGTAAACATTAGCACCATTGAGCATTTGATGGCCGCTTTATATGCCGCGGATATTGACAATGCGCTCATCACATGTTCGGCGTTAGAATTGCCAATTATGGACGGCGCGGCAGAAATTTTTTATAAAAAGCTCAAGGCTGTCGGCACACAAACGCAAAACGCCCCTCGCCGCTTTTTAAAGGTTTTGAAACCCGTTGTTTTTGAGGACGGCAAAGGCGCAAAAGCTGAGCTTTTGCCAGCTAAAACGAATGCGCTTTTCGTTCATTTTGAAATAGATTTTCCGTCCGCGGTTGTTGGGCATCAGGTTTTTGAGGGCAATCCGCTTGATGTCTTTGAAAGCCAAATTGCGCCTTGCCGCACTTTTTGCGAAAAGCAACAAATTGATTATTTGCGTTCGCTCGGCTTAATTAAAGGCGGAAATCTTGATAACGCGGTTGTTTTGGACGGCGATTCAATCTTGAATCCAAACGGCTTTAAAGTGCCCAATGAATGTGTGAATCATAAGGTTTTAGACGCTTTGGGCGATATGTTTACTTCGGGCTTTCACCTTATTGCTGATTTTAAAGGCTTCAAAACCGGACATTATCATAACAATCAGCTCTTGAAAAAACTTTTTGAAAATCAAAATAATTATGAAATATGGATAGGATAAATATCATGAAATACAAATATATTTTACTTTCAGTTCTCTTGCTTTTAGGCGCTTGCGCCTCGCATACGGACGATTCTTCCAAAACCGC
Source organism: uncultured Alphaproteobacteria bacterium (assembly GCA_947588655.1). Lineage (GTDB taxonomy): Bacteria > Pseudomonadota > Alphaproteobacteria > RF32 > CAG-239 > CANPYS01. Next base: position 60,637 of record CANPYS010000002.1, read on the forward strand.
GGAAGAACTTTATCGCCAAGGCTATGAATATATGCAAAAAACTTCATGGGAAAAGGCGGCAAAATCTTTTGAAAAGGTTGAAATTGAACATCCTTATTCGCGCTGGGCGGTTAAAGCTAAGCTGATGAGCGCTTACGCTTATTATAAAAACGAGCAATATGACGATGCCGTCATGAGTTTGGATAGATATATTAAATTTCACCCCGGAAATAAAGACGCGCCGTATGCTTATTATTTAAAAGCATTGTGCTATTATAATCAAATTGGGCCGGCGGAAAAAGATCAATCAAACACGCTTAAGGCGCAAGATGCTTTTCAACAGGTTATTTTGCTTTATCCCGAAACGCCGTACGCTATTGACGCCTCGCACAAAATGAACCTGATTTTGGATCATTTGGCAGGGCAAGAAATGCAAATTGGGCGTTATTATCTCCAAAACCAAAACTATTTATCGGCGCTTAATCGGTTTCAGACCGTGGTTAAAAATTATCAGCTAACCCCTCAGATTGAAGAGGCGCTTTATCGGCAAACAGAGCTTTATACCATTTTGGGCATGCAAGATGAGGCTTTGCTGTCGTTAAAGGTTATGGAAACGAATTATCCGCAAAGCGCGTGGACCGAAAAAGCCCGCAATGTGCTGAATAACTAAGGGCTTAAAATGTTAAAAACGCTGTCGGTGCGTCATGTTGTTTTGATTGATAAGCTGGACTTGGATTTTTCCGGTGGCTTGGTTGTTTTGAGTGGCGAAACAGGCGCGGGAAAATCTGTCTTGCTTGATTCTTTGGGGCTTTTGCTTGGGAATCGGGCGGATACGGGGCTTATTCGCGCCGGTGCGGAAAAACTCTCGGTTTGCGGGGTTTTTGAGCTTAAAGATAAAAACAATCCATTTTTTGAGCTTTGCGCTGAAAATGAAATTGAGCTTGATCAGGAAATTATTATCAAGCGCACGCTTGACCGCAGTGGCAAAGGCAAAATTTTGATTAATGATCAGCCCGTCAGTCAGCGCTTTTTGAAAGATGTCGCGCCTTTTTTGGTTGAAATTCATGGACAATTTGATAATCAGGGCTTGCTTAATCCCGCCACGCATTTAAGCGTTTTAGACGCTTTTGGTGGCTATAAGCAAGCTTTGCTTGAAACATCGCAGGCGTTTTTTTTATATCAAAACCTCAAAAACGAGCTTTGCAATGCTCAAAACGCGTTGGCTTCAGCGCTTGCTGATGAAGAAAATCTGCGTCATTGGGCTGATGAGCTTGAAAAAGCAAATGTTTTGGAAAATGAAGAAGAAACGCTTAATCGCAAGCATGCCGATTTTATGCACGCTGAAAAACTGATTGAAAACCTTAATACCGCGTATCAATCTTTGCAAGGGCGCGATATTGCCTCGTTTATTCAACGGGCGCAAGGTGCTTTGGCGCGCGTTAATCAGCTGACTGAAAATCGCTATGCCGATGTTTCAGAGGCTTTGGACACGGCTTTGGTTCAACTTGACGAGGCAACCGCGCGGATTGAAAAAGCGAGCGCGGAAATCAGCCTTTCCGCCTCAGAGGCCGATTTTGTGGAAGAGCGTCTTTTTGCCCTCAAAGCCTTGGCGCGCAAACATCAGACTGAAATTAACAATTTACCAATGGTGCTTTCGGAAATTAAGAAAAAGCTGGCGGCGCTTGATAAAGGTGGCGAAAATATTGCTGATTTGGAACGTGCCACAAAAAGTGCCTTTGAAAATTATCAAAAAGCGGCCAAAAATCTTTCAGCCTTACGGCAAAATGCCGCGCAAACGCTTAGTTCCGCGGTTATGCGCGAGTTGCCGCCGCTTAAAATGGAACGCGCGGTTTTTAAGGTTGAAATGAGTGAATTGCCAACTTCAATGTGGGGCGAAAAAGGCATAGATTCTGTTTGCTTTACCGTTTCAACAAACCCTAACACACCGCAAGGACCGTTGCAAAAAATTGCTTCCGGTGGCGAATTGGCGCGCTTTATGCTTGCCTTAAAGGTTAATTTGGCACAAAAAAGCAGTGTTGAAACGCTTGTTTTTGATGAAGTTGATTCCGGCATTGGCGGCGCAACGGCGCAGGCTGTCGGCGAAAGGTTGGCGCGACTTTCAAATTCGGTGCAGGTTTTTGTGGTGACGCACGCGCCGCAAGTTGCCGCTTTTAGTCATGAACACTTTAAGGTTTCTAAAGCCCTTATAAACGGGCAAAATGTGACAAGCGTTACCCTTTTAAATGCCGAACAGAAAAAAGAAGAAATTGCGCGTATGCTTTCAGGGCAAACCATTAGCGATGAGGCGCGCGCTGCCGCTGATATTTTGATTGCGGGCGCTAACTAGCCTTTTTGCCGGCTTATTTTTCTTGACAATTTCAATAAAAATGATATTTGTAACGTTATAAAATTCCTATTGTGTTTATATTATTAAAATTAAAGATTATGAAAAAGATTTTTAAAAAAGACGGCTGGTATCTGAAAGATAAGCCCGATGGTAACGCTTTATACCGTCATGATGGAACGCTCGTTGCCGACAAATTGCTTTTCTGTTTTTCGTGTAAAAATGGTTGGTACGGTTTGCAAACAAAAGACGGGTTTGCGCTTTACCGCGCTGACGAATCGCTCGTTGCTGACAAATTGCTTTCGTGCTTTGTTTATAGCAACGGTTGGTACAAGGTTCAAACAGAAGAAGGTGTTGCTTTGTACCGCGCCGACGGCTCTTTGGTCGCTGATAATTTGCGTTCTTGTTGTGTTTTTGACAACGGTTGGTATGAATTGCACACCAAAGAAGGCTCTGCCCTTTATCGTGATGACGAATCACTCGTCGCTGATAACTTGCTTTTCTGCCTTGCCTATGGCAATGGCGCTTACGAATTACATACAACAAACGGCGTGTGTATATACACAGGCGACAATACATTAAAAAAATTTATGCCGTAAGTTTAGCTGTTTCATTAAAAAACGCCGAATACTTTATGTGTTCGGCGTTTTTTGTTTTAAACTTATTTTTGAGCTTTGGAATTCCACTAAAAAAGCGCATAAAAATATCAAGCAAAATCAATTGATTACATAGAAAAACATCAAGAAAACGTACGTTTAAATGCGAAAAATGTCAAGTATTTTTTTTCAAAAAAATCAAATATTTATTTTTTTAAAAATACCTGAAAAAATGCACATTTAAACGTACAATAAAATTGTAAAAACTATTATTATGGATATTATAAGTAAATCTTGCAGATTGCATGGTTTCATATGTATTTATAATAATAGTTTTTTTATAAAGATTATTATTAACTAAAATACAAAAAATATGAAAACAACGAAAAATTTAAAAAAGAATAAAGATATAATTACATCTTCACTGATGTTATTAGTATCTATTTCTTCCTTAATTGTTTTTATTTTATTTTTTGAAAATCTGGATCTCAGGGTAGCAATATTGCTCGGCACCGGTGTGTGTCTGGGCATGGTGGGTTGCCCTGTCCTCCTTGACATCGTCAGTTGTTTCTTTGAAACAACTGAAACAGAGGAGGAATCTGATTCCGATCTGTAAGGTTTATGAACCCCCGAATACTTTATTGTATTCGGGGGTTCTTTTTTTGAGGGGTGGCCGTTTGAAAAATTTATTTTTTTAATTCAATGATGATGTCTTTCTTTATGGTATCATAGCATAAAATTGCTTTACCCTTGCGAAAAGCCAAAGCGTATTGCCCAAACATTTCATATCGCCAGCCTTGAAGCGCAGGGTTTTCTTTGTCGTTATTTCCACAGGCAATTTGGCGCAAATCCTGCTCGGTGGCAATCAGGCGCGCCACAACGCCCTCTTGCTCGCTCCTGATTTTTAAAACCATACGCAAAACTTCCATTAAAGCGGCGGAAGTCGGCGGAACGATAACTTGTTTTTCGCGCTCAATTTTGCGTAAATCGTTGCTTAAAGGCTCGGCAAGCGCTTTTTGCACAGCCTCAACAATCTCAGCCCCGAGTTTGCCTTTTGCCACATCGGCGCGCATATTGCGCACTTTAGCCAATTCCTCAAGGCTTTGAGGCATCGCGGCGGTAATATTTAACAAAAGCTCGTCTTTTATAAGCGTTCGGCGCGGCTGATTATATTTTATGGCTCGGGTTTCGCGCCATGTTGCCAAGGCTTTTAGCACCGCCAAAAACTTGGGGCTATGCGCCGTATGGTGTATTTTTTGCCAAGCATTTTCAGGATCAGGCTTGTACAAAGCCTCATCGCAAAGCGCGGCGGTCTCTTCTTTTATCCAGCTTTCGCGATTATGCGTTTTAAGATAATCTGCCAAATATTGATAGCACGGAATTAAAAACGTCACATCACGGAGCGCGTATTCCAGTTGCGTTTTATCAAGGGGGCGCTTGCTCCAATCGGTTAAACGGCTAGATTTATCAAGCTCGGTCTGCGTTATCGCGCGAACCAAGCCGTCATAACTGATTGACGCGCCAAAACCTGCCACCATAGCGGCAATTTGCGTATCAAAAACAGGGGTCGGGATTTTGCCGCTGATGTTATAAAAAATTTCAATATCTTGCCGCCCCGAATGAAAAACTTTTAAGATTTTTTTGTTTTGCATAATCTTTAAAAAAGGCTCTAAATCAAGCCCTTGCGCCAAAGGGTCAATAATAGCGGCATCGTCTAACCAGCCCACTTGCAAAAGGCAAAGCATAGGAAAATAAGTTTTTTCACGCACAAATTCCGAATCTACCGTGATAAACTTCTGCTTTTTTAACTCACGACAAAGCGTTTTTAAATCTTTGGTATTTTCAATTATTCTCATTTTTTTCCCTAAAAGGGGATTTTAACGGGCATTGCTTAATATTTTTTTAATTTTGTGTTGCTTTTTAGAGAAAGTGATTCTAAAACTAAACCAGATTAAAAATTAAACGAGGAAATTATGAAAGAATATCGGACTCATACCTGCGGCGAACTCCGCAACACCCATATCGGGCAAAAAGTTAAGCTCGCCGGCTGGATTCATCGCAAACGCAACTTGGGTAATTTGTGCTTTGTGGACTTACGCGATCATTACGGCATAACGCAATGCGTGGTGGATTCATCGTCCGATTTGTTTGAAAAAATTGAAAATACGCGCGTGGAAAGCGTGGTTGGCTTTGAGGGCGAAGTTGTGGCGCGTGAAAGCGTTAATAAAAATATGCCAACCGGCGATATTGAAATTAAGGTTTCAAGCATGGTGGTTTATTCCGAGGCCGATGTTTTGCCGATTCAGGTTTTTGGCGAAGATGACTCTCCTGAAGAATTGCGCTTGAAATATCGGTTTTTGGATTTGCGCAAAGAGCGGATTCATAACAACATCAAACTCCGCTCGCAAGTAATTGCCGAAATGCGCCGCTTGATGACCGAGCAAGGCTTTACAGAATATCAAACCCCTATTTTGACCGCGTCATCGCCCGAGGGCGCGCGCGACTTTTTGGTGCCTTCGCGGATTAATCCGGGGCGGTTTTATGCCTTGCCCCAAGCGCCACAACAGTTCAAGCAACTTTTAATGGTTTCAGGCTTTGATAAATATTTTCAAATTGCGCCGTGTTTCCGTGATGAAGACCCGCGCGCCGACCGTAGCCCTGGCGAATTTTATCAGCTTGATATGGAAATGTCTTTTGCCACGCAAGAAGATGTCTTTGGCGTGATTGAACATACCATGGGTGGCATTTTTAACAAATTCGCCAATGGTAAAACCGTTTCGCAAGCGCCTTGGATTCGCATTCCGTTTAGAGAGGCGATGCTTAAATATGGCTCTGATAAGCCTGATTTGCGCAACCCGCTCATCATTCAAGACGCAACAGACTTTTTTCACAATTCCGGCTTTGGGCTTTATGATTCCAAAGTCCAAAATGATGAAAAAATTCGCGCTATTGTTGCACCTCAAGCCGGCGATAAGCCGCGCTCGTTCTTTGATAAAATGGACGGCTTTGCTAAAGAAGAAAATATGGGTGGCGTGGCGTATGTGGCGTTTTCTGCCTCGGGCGCCAAAGGTATTGCCAAGTTTTTGAGCGCCGAAAAGCTTGATGAACTTAAGCAAAAATTCGGCGTTGCCGAAGGCGATGCTGTTCTTTTTGTTGGCGGAAAAGAAAAGGTTTTGAATAAATTTGCCGGCAAACTCCGCAATAAATTGGGCGAAGAGCTTGGCTTGTTTGATTATAATGCGTTCAAAATTTGCTGGATTGTTGATTTTCCGATGTATGAGGAAAATGAAGAAACCGGCAAAGTGGAATTTTCGCATAATCCGTTTTCTATGCCCCAAGGCGGTATGGATGCTTTGCAAAACAAAAACCCGCTTGATATTTTGGCTTATCAGTATGATATGGTTTGCAACGGCGTGGAGCTTGCCTCGGGCGCGGTGCGTAACCATAAGCCCGAAATTATGTATAAGGCGTTTGAAATTGCCGGTTATGACCACTCGGTTGTTGATTCTAAATTCGGCGGTATGATTAATGCCTTTAAATATGGCGCGCCACCGCACGCGGGAGCGGCGCCAGGGGTTGACCGTACGGTGATGTTGCTCCTTGATGAGCCGATTATTCGGGATGTGATTATCTTTCCGCTAAACGGCAAAGCGCAAGATTTGTTGATGCAAGCACCGAATGTGGTGACGGAGGAGCAACTTGCAGAACTCCACATTGCTATCGTAAAGAAAGACGTATAGCAGCACAGCTAGACGAGTTCCCCTATTAAAGTCAAAAATTCAGACTCCGTAAGCACGGCAACACCTAGTTCTTGGGCTTTCTTCGCTTTAGATCCCGCCTCTGTCCCGACAATCACATAATCCGTATGCGCGGAAACGGAACCCGCAACTTTGGCGCCTAGGGCGGCGGCTTTGGCCTTTGCCTCGGCGCGCGTCATACGCTCAAGCGTGCCTGTAAAAACAACGGTTTTGCCACTGATTGGCGAGGCATAATTGGTGGTGTCCTCAAAGGGTTCAACCTCAACATATTTCAAAAGTTCCGAAAGCGTTTGCAGATTGTGTTCTTCTTTAAAAAACTCCACAATATCTTTTGCCATCGCTTGCCCGATACCGTCAATACTCAAAAGCTTTTCCACGTCATCGGCCTGCATTTTAGAAGAAAAATTTTGAAACGAGCCATAATTTTTAGCAATCAAAAGCGATGTTGCCTCGCCCACTTGCCGAATACCCAAGGCGTAAATAAAGCGGGGCAGGGTAATCCGCCGCCGATTCCTGATAGCCTGAAACAAATTAGCGGCCGATTTTTCGCCCCAACCCTCGCGATTTTCAAGGTGCAAACCTTGTGCGTTAGAAAACAAATCATCGCCGCCGTTACGCGCCTCAAGCGTAAAAATATCGGCAGGCTTTCTTAAAATGCCTTCTTCAAAAAATTGCTCAATGATTTTACTACCCAAGCCCTCAATATTAAACGCCTCGCGCGAGACAAAGTGCTTTAAGCGCTCAATCGCTTGCGCGGGGCAACTTAAACCGCCCGTGCAATGCCGAACAGCCTCATCTTCCTCCCGAATAGCGTGCGCGCCACATTCAGGACAATGCGTTGGAAATTCAAACGGTTTGGATTCGCTCGGGCGTTTTTCTAAAACCACCCCCAAAACTTGCGGAATCACATCGCCCGCGCGCTGAATGGTCACATAATCGCCAAGGCGAATGTCTTTGCGCTTAATTTCATCTTCGTTGTGAAGTGTGGCATGCGAAACAATCACGCCACCGACATTAACAGGCTCTAAATCCGCCACAGGGGTTAAAGCGCCGGTTCGCCCGACTTGCACGCGTATATTTTCAATGCGTGTAATAGCCTTTTCGGCGGGAAATTTATGCGCAATCGCCCAGCGTGGTGTGCGCGTTAAAAAACCGAGCCTGTTTTGCAAGGCAAGCGAATTAACCTTATAAACAATGCCGTCAATATCATAGGGCAAATCGGCGCGCGTTTGCGCCAAAGTTTCATAGCTTTGCACAACATCGGCAACCGTGTGACAAAGTTTGTTATACGGATTAACCGGAAAGCCCCAAGCTTCGGCTTTTTTCAAAAATTCGGATTGTGAAGCCCACAAAATTTCAGAAATTTCGCCCCAAGTATAAACAAGCAAACTAAGCTTGCGCTCACGCGTGATGTTGGGGTCCAACTGCCGCAAAGAGCCGGCGGCGGCGTTGCGCGGGTTCGCAAAAGGCTTTTTGTGTAGCGCCTCGTTTTTTTCATTAAGCGCAAAAAAATCCGCCTTAGACATATAAACTTCGCCACGCATTTCAATAAGCTTAGGAAAATCAGGCGCGGTCACTTTATGCGGCAAACCGGCAATGGTTTTTAAGTTTTCGGTAATGTCCTCGCCCGTGATGCCGTCGCCGCGCGTTGCGCCACTTACAAGCACGCCGTTTTCATAGCGCGCGGAAAACGAAAGCCCGTCCATTTTAGGCTCGGCGGTCATTTCAATTTCAGAATCTGTGTTTAAGAAACGGCGCACGCTTTCCACAAATTCCACAAGCTCTTCTTCACTAAAAATATCCGCAAGCGAAAGCATTGGCACGCGGTGCCTGATTTTTTTGAAAGCGCTTTGCAAAGGCGCGCCCACACGCTTAGAGGGGCTATCTTCGCGCACCAAATGCGGAAACCGCGCCTCAATATCAAAATTGCGGTGCTTTAAGGCGTCATATTCCGCGTCTGTTAGATATGGATCGTCGTTTTGATAATAAGCATTATCGGCTTTGGCAATTTCGGTTGCCAAAAAAAGAAGTTCGGCTTTAGCTTCTTCTTCGGTTAAGTCTTTTACTTCAATCATCATAAACTCCTTAAAATGAAGTATAACGAAAAAAAAGCTTTTCACCATAAAAAAAGTTTGGTTTTCAAACCAAACTTTTTTTGAAGCGCTTTAAGCTTGCATAGGTTCTTTTTTGCCTTTTTTCTTGACGTTAATTTTTTTATAATTTTCTTGTTCCAGATGCATTTTTGGAATTTTGACAGTTAGCACGCCATCGTCGTATTGAGCGTCAGCGGCGGCATAGTCCAAATTCCTTGGCAGAGGAATACTGCGTTTAAACATACCGTAAGAAATTTCTGAAAAATAATTATTTTTAGAAGTTTATTCCGTTAAGTGCCGTTTTTCGCCTGAAATGGTCAAATAGCCTTCATCTGAGATTTTAAGGTCAATATCATCTTCCTTAATCCCTGGCATTTCAGCCGCGACCAAAACAGAGTCTTTATGATCCGTAACGTCAATTTTAGGCTCTAAATCGCCCATATCTTCGCCACTAAAGTCAAAAAAGTAGTTCCAAAGGCTTTTCAAGTCGTGCGAGCGTGTGCTTAAAGCCTGATTTTCTTTGGCAGAATTTGAAACAAGGTTTTTCATCTTCTGTACTCCTTGGAAAAAATTAGTATTCAAAATCTTCTTCTTCAATTTCAACGACTTCATCATCAGCCGGATGAGCTTTACAGCCACAGCCGCAACCGCCACTTTTTTCAGCGCCTTGTTTTTTATTTTCGCCTTGGAAAGTGTTGCCGCTTTCATTATTGTTTTCCGAAGAGTTATTTTCGTTATCCATTGCGTATTTATCCATGGTATCCTCCTAAATGTTAAAGTTAAAAAAAGTTTTAGTTGTTCCACGCACAAAGATATGAGTTCTTTGCCTAATTTTTAGCTAGACAATCGGTTAAGCCGTAAACATTCCGCCTGTCACGCTATAAACCTGCGCGGTTGTATAAGACGATTCGTCTGAGGCCAATAAGACATAAACGCCCGAAAGCTCCACAGGTTGCCCAGCACGTTTTAAGAGTGTTTCTTGCCCAAAGGGCGGAATTTTTTCATCAGGTTGTCCGCCGCTAATTTGCAACGCTGTCCAAATTGGCCCTGGCGCAACGGCATTCACGCGGATTCCTTTTGGGGCGAGTTGCGTTGCCAAAGCCTTTGTAAAGGCAATAATCGCGCTCTTGGTAGCGGAATAATCAAGCAAAAGTTCGCTTGGCTGAAAAGCCACCACGGAGCTTGTTGTAATAATGCTTGAGCCGGCTTCCAAAAACGGCAGGGCGGCTTTGACTGTCCAAAACATTGAAAAGAGGTTTACTTCAAAGGTTTTGCGCAGTTGCTGAGTGTCTAAATCTTCAATTTTGCGTACAAACTGTTGCTGACCGGCATTCAGCGTTAAAATGTCTAAACCGTTGAGTTCTTGGTGCGCGCGCTTGACCATTTCGGCGCAAAAAAGCTCGTCGCTTACATCGCCTTCAATCAAAACAGCCTTTTGTCCGGCGGCTTCAATCAAGTTTTTCACTTCTTCGGCGTCTTGGCGCTCTGAGGGCAAAAAGCTAATCGCCACATCTGCCCCTTCGCGAGCATAAGCAATCGCCGCCGCGCGCCCAATGCCCGAGTCGCCACCGGTGACAAGGGCTTTGCGTCCTTGCAAGCGGGCGCAACCCTCGTACGATTCTTCGCCGCAATCGGGCTTGGGGAGCATATCGGTTTCAACGCCAGGGCGTTTTTGGTGCTGAAGCTCAAAATCGGTGTGATGAAATTTTGTTAGCGGGTTGATTAAAATGCTTTTCTTTTTCATGATATTTCTCCTTTTCAGGCAATATGTAGAATAAGAAACGCAAAAATCCATAATCCGAAAGGCTAAAACGTCTTGACAAAATTTGAAAAAAGAGTAACATGCGCTTACAAAAAAATTATGATGTTTAACTATTAATTCTTATATTATGGGAACAAAGTTCTTTTATGCAGGATCTTTTGATCCTTTTACTTGCGGACATTTAAGTATTGTGTTGCAAGCGCTAAATGTTTTTGACAAAGGAATTATTGCCATTGGCAAAAATGATAGCAAAGAGCCTTGGTATAGCCTCAACCTACGCAAACAGATGATTGCTGAGAGCCTAAAGTATTATGATCGGGTAACGGGCAGAAACTTTTCCTCAAGGGTTGAGATTACTTCTTACGAGGGCTTAACAGTTGATGCGGCTTATCGGCTTGGGGCAACGCACATGGTGCGCGGCTACCGCAACCGTGATGAAAAGCGAAAAGAAAACCTTTTGTCTGATGTCAATAACAAGCTGTTATCAATCCGTGGAATAAGCATCATTCAGGAGAGCTTTTCGGCGGGGCGAGGGCTAGAAGGTGTTTCTTCTTCATTAACCAAGAGCCTTTTGGAGCAAGCGGAGTTTATCGCCGCGGCGGCGTATGTGTTGCCACCGGTGTTTAACTTATGCGTTGGCGGCTTGTCAAACTTTAACCAACAAATGGTTGAGGCGGGCTTTTCTAACAATGTTCAATGGCTAGCAACAATGTCAAAGAGGGAATATCACAACATCGGGCATGTCGCCTATATGCTGAATTGGCTCAAGATATATCGGAGTCTTTACGGCAAAGAGGAAGATACGCAAAGCCTGTTAAGAGCGATATTCTACCACGACTATGTTAAGGACGATATTCAAAAATCGTTTGAGGAGTCGGGTTTGCCGGAAGAAAAGTTCGGGTTGTTTGAGGCAACGGATCACTTAAACCTCAAGCGCGAGCTTAAAGGCGATGAAAGGCTAATACATGACTTTGATTTGGCAATTCTTGCCAATGATGAGCTTTATTACCACTATAAGTGTTGCGTACGTCTTGAATATGCCGATGTGCCTTTATCTGCGTATATTGAAGGGCGGCTTGAGGTTTTGCGAAAGCTTTACCGTAACTTCAGGTTTTATGTGTTAAACCCTGTGCTTGAAAGAAAAGCCAAAGAAAACATCTCGCGTGAGATAGCTTTTTGGGAAAAAGTCAAAAAGCATGGGCTACCGACACATTATGCTGGACTTGAAAATTGCTAACAAAAACACCGTTCTTTTTTAAGAACGGTGTTTTTTTGCTTTTTAAGGCAAAATCAGCGCAGTGTACATAAAGGTGAGGACTCTTTTAAGGATTAAAATTGCTCTAAATACCAGCTAGACGCATCCCCCTATAATTTGTTTGTATTCTTGAGTTAACACATAGCTCCTATTCTTTTTCGCTTTATTGCCAAGCCTTAAAAAGCCCTTACTAACCCATTTATTTAGCAATAAACGCGCAGATTGATCCGAAACGTCCAAAAATGCCGCCGCCTGCGCCGTGCTTATTTGCTGATAGCTTGAAAAGAGTTCTAAAATTCGGCGTTGTTTTAAGTCAAGCTTGCGGAGAAAAATTTCCTGTAAATGTAATTAATTTATGATTATTTTATGATTAAATCAAGAAGATTATTACTTGACGAAATAATAAAAGCAGGTATAGATTCCAAGAAAGTCTAGTACTTTACTGCTGAATAGAAAGGAAAAGGATATGCAACAAAAACATACCCCGATTACATGGGTCGTTGGTTCGGATTTAAACGCGCTTCTAAAAGAAGATGAAATTTTGGTTTTAGAATTACAAAATCAAAAAATAACTGGTCATGCTCAAATTATGCGGCGTGATCAAATTCATACGGATGATGAAAAACTGCGTGCCGAGCTTGAAAAAAAGCCTGCTTATGTTTTAATAAACAAAGAGGCAATGCACTTGTGCTTTAAATAGGTTGTTATTGCAGCGGCGGAATATTAAGCTGAGCAATATTGCCGGGCTTGATTTTAACGCTGGAATAACGCATATTTCCTGTTTCAATCACAAAGCGCTGACGACCGGTTAATTGTGACGCTAAGTCATAAAAATCGCGTCCGTTGAGGTCTTGCCGTTGCGGATTCATGACGTATAAAACACAGCCTTGTGTTTTTTCCGCCACACCGCAGCGACTCCGACCTTGCGGCACTTCCGGATTAATAACAACGCCTTGCAAGCCGTTGCGTACGACTTGTTCCGAGGAAAACATCAATTTGCCGAAAATAAGCCCTACAAAAAAGCATCCGAGCAAGAGCGCCACAAACTTTTTAGCGTCAAGCCGCGCCATAAACATATCAAACGATGTTTGATGTTCATAATACGATTCGTTGTCGTATTCATCAGGCTGTTGTGCATAATTTTCGTTATAAGAAGAAACAGGCGCGCGGTTAATTGCGGGTGGTTGTATTCCAGCGCTTTGCCCCTGAGATTGAGCGTTTTGCGCCGTATTTACAACAGAAGCCCCCGAAACAGGCTGATTATAATCTGTAATTGGACCCTGATGCGTTTTCGGGCGCTTGATTTTTCTTAATCTCGGCATATTAGAATTATCAGAATCTTGAAACCAGCCGCCTTGTTCAGCGGTTTGTGTGTTATTTGTTCCCGATTCGTTTTTATTTTCAAAATCAGCCATTTGTTTCACCTTTAAAGATTATTTTTAATTTCTTCCGTTGTTTCCATGGTGCGGATAATGCGGGGCACCATAAAAATGACCGTTTCCGAACGAGTCTCTTCATTGCCGAAAAGCTCGTTAGGCAACCCGATAATCATAAAGTTTTCGCCAAGTTTGTTGCGCACCTTAAAGCGCGTGACTTGTCCTTGCGTTGTTTCAAGCGTAATTTCAGAGCTTATGTGATTATCATCAGATACATCCGCTTTGGCAAGAATAGACATATCCGATTCGGCGCAACGCATTTTGCCGCATTTGCCGACATCAAAGCGCGAAAGCCACAAGTTGGGCGAAACAAACTTGCCCTCTGCCACGGGCACAATCCGCGCATTGCGTCCTAAAAAGCGGCTCAAGTTTTCAAGACTAAGCTCGTTGGTGGTGGTTAAAACCCTGCCAATAACGCCTGTTTGGGCGGTTGTGATTGTGCCAAAATCAAACGTATCAAGCAAATTTTTCCACTCAATGTCGCAACCATCGTTCGGAATAATTTTGATAATACCCACGTCATAAGCCACCAACGATGGATTCGTTTTAAAATATTCAATCAGATTGACAATGTTGTTCTGAACTTCAACATCGGCATTAAACATAATGGAATAATCCGCCCAGTTGGTTGTCATATCCGTAATGCCCGCGCCCCGCAACACATCAAGAATAGCAAGCATAATAGGGCGCGAATGTGGCGTAAAGAGCAACAAATCAACCCGACGCGAAAGTGTCATGACTTTGTTTTCGGCATTGTAAGTATAAAAAATTTCAGCGGCTTGGGTAATCATATCCACAACATCGGCAAATTCGCCACGGAGATTATCGCCTGAAATGCTTTCGTAAGGCGCGTCTTTGGCAACAAGCTTAATGCCTGCCTCGTCGGTTAATTGCAAAAGGGCTTGCTCGGCGGGCTGTGTTTCAAACGTAAAGCCCGTAACCTCAAAGCGGGGCAAGGGGTCATTGCGCGAGGCGCGAACAAGCTTAAAAGAATTGTTAAAAGGGAGCGTTAAAAGCATTTGTTGCGTTTCCCAATTCACATTGCAACGAAGTGGCGTTTCCAAATCAAGCGCGTTGGCGCCATCAGGGGTGCGAATAGCGCTCTCGCCCATGGGATAAACGGCGTCTGCGTCATATTGCGGGGGCAAAACAACTTCAGGCTCTTTCTTAAAATATTGACAGCCGAATAATAAAATTAAACTGCAAAAAAACAAAATCTGTTGGACAGCATGTTTCATTTTAATTTTCTCCACTTTCGGTCTTTAGGGCATCAGGTTTAATTTCCGGTGCTTTAGGCTCGCTTGGTGTAAAAGGTTCTTCAGGGGCAATTTGTGGCGCATTTTCAGAAGATTCTTCTGCTTCTTGATTTTCTTTTGCCTGTTGTTCGTTTAAAAGTTTGTTGACAATGTCATCCATACTCATACCCGCGCCAACAGTCGGGTCAACTGACTTATCAACCTCGCCCAAAGCCTCTTTCATTTTATTAAGCTCCTGTGGATCTTGCTTAAGCATTTCAGGCGAAGAATTGTTGCGCAACTCTTCCTGATAAAGATTAAGGTTGTCTTCAAGTGCTTTAATGCCGCCGGCAATCTTTTTTTCAACATATGGATGCAAAGCGGGTGTGCTTAAAATATGGTTGCCCGTATCGCAAATTTCTTCCAACACATCTAAAATATAGCCATAAAACGGATATTCTTCCATAGCGATATTGCCCATGCGGACACATCTAGCGGCGATTCGCGAAATGGTGCGGTCGTAATAATCCCTTAAAACGAGGTAATTATCAACATACCAAAGTTCGTCTTTACGAACTGAAACAGGCTTATCATCAGCGCTCATCTTTTTACTCCTATTTTTTAGAATAAATAAGAGTTGTACGTTTGTAAATCAATTTTTTACAGATTTTTACAGGCAAAATAAGTTTTTATGACGATTTTGGCTGATTAGGGTCTGAACCGTCGTCTTCAACATAAGCCCATTCCCAATCTTCGTCGTTATTTTCTGCCGATTCGGCAGGTTTACTCTCAGAGTTTGACCCATCGTCTTCAACATAAGCCCATTCCCATTCGTCATCGTTATTTTCTGCCGATTCGGCAGGCTTTTCACTTGTGCTTGAGGGTTCAGGCGTAAAAATCGGATCAGAATCCACATCATCAAGCGAAACAGGCTGAATATCCATATCGTCCAAATTAAAATCATCGTCCAACTGCTCCGCCTCTTGCAAAATCGGGTTTTGTTCAGGCTCAGGCTCAAGGACTTCGGGTTCTTGCGAGGCTTTGGGCTCAATAATTGCGTCTTGAATTTTTTGAATTTCAGGCGGTAACGGCGCTGGCGTGTCAACGCTCAAATCAACCTCAGGCTCTGTTTCAGCCTCAGGTTCTCGCTCCGGTTCTGCCTCAATCTCCGACTCAGGTTCGGACTCAGGGGTGACAACAGGCTCTGCCTCAATCTCTGGTTCAGGCTCGGGCTCAGGCGTGACAACAGGCTCAGGCGTGACAACAGGCTCGGGCGCAACAGAGGCGACGACAGGCTCAACCTCCGGCTCGGGTGTGATAATAGGCTCAGGTTCAGGCTCAGGCTCAGGTACAGGCACGGTGGTTTGTGGCGCTTGATGATGAAAGTCTTTTTGCACCACCATTTGCATCAGTTGCGCCATAGAAGCTTGCGTTTCGGCAACCGTTTTGGTAAGCGCCTCAATCTCCTGATGTTGCGTTTTCTGCATTTGTTGTAAAGCGCCCGCCAACGATGAAGACAACGTGCTCGCAAACGACGGATCTAACATAACGTTGCCTGTAGTAGGAGCAGCTTCTTTTTTGGCTTTTTGAGCAAGCAGATGTTGTGCGTTTTTTTTGCGTTCTTTTGAGAGCAATTCGGCTTGTTCGGCATCCATGCCTTTTTTAAGCTCCAGCTCCTCAATATGCTCTTGCAAAAGCGAGCCTCCAGGCAAAGTGCTTAACAACACCCTGATTTCAGACGGCAAGTCCAAAAGCATTTGATCAAACTGGTCTTTTCGGGCCTGATTAAAAATATGAATTTGATGAAAGATGTTCAAATGCCGTTGAGCAACCAAAATCGGATCTTCTTCATCTTTGTGCTTTTTGCCATATTCGGCGACTTCATTTAATTCATCAGCCACGGTTGTTTCTCTCCAAAATTTTCATGAAACATATTTTATGAAAGAAAGCGTAAATTTCAAGTTAATAAAACAAAAAATCCCGCCGAAACGGGATTTTTTATCTTAGAGCGTAATCACAACCACTTTGTGCAATTTTGGTAAATCGTTACTTGTTAAGGTAACCCTTTCATCAGGATTCCAACGTAAGCCGTAAAGTTGTCCGTCTTCATCTTCCCTAATGCTCAAAAACGCCGCCACATTGTCGCTAAAGTAATAAAGCGCGATGTCGCCAACGCTCACTGTATCTTGTGGTGAAACAAACAAAATAGCGCGATTCGGCAAGAGCGAGCCAAGCCTTCTTGTGCATAAGTTGACACCATAAGCGTCTTTTTTGTGTTGCAACAAAAGGGGCGAGGTCACTTCTTTGGCCTCTCTATCGTCAAAATTAATAATAACATTGCCATCTTTGCCGGCAACCCCATAAACCTTGAGCTTAAAAGGCGATTCCAGCCCGTTATAAACAGAAAGGCTCATGCCTTTAGGCGTGGCAAGCATTTTGTACTTAGTGTCATTATGTTCAATAATATCCGCCAATTCGCCGGCTTTGTCCAAGCGTTCCACTTCGGACTTTAATTTTTCGGGTGTTAAAGACAAAGCGCGTGCAAGGTTTTGATATTCTTTGTCTGAAACTTCGCGTTGTCCCATTTCAATCCGATGATAAACCGAAAGAGTCATATCAGCGTTTTCTGAAACTTCAATCAAGGTTAAACCGCGGTCGTTTCTTAAATGACGCAAAGCGGCACCCAAAGTTTTAAGACCGGCGGATTCGTTAATTTTGCTACGGCGTTCTTGTTCGCGGTGCCATGCCATAACAACTTCTTTGTCAGAATTTCTTTCATTCACGTACAAATCTTGCAACGGGCAATCGGTTAATTCGGCAACCTGAATAAGTTGCTCTTGGTTTAAGCGGCGGTAGCCTTTTTCAATTTTAGAAATAGCCGAAAGACTCACGCCCAAATGATCAGCAAGTTCTTGCATAGAAATGCCTTTTAAGCGGCGTTGCATTCTAATCTGATTCGGAAAAATAATCTCTTCCATCGTTTGCCTCTTCAAAAATCAAAAACTGTCTTTATCATAAAACGGCTTTTTAAATTTGCAAGACAAAATTTTGGCATTCTGTATAAAGTTAAAAAACTTTTACGGCAATGTGCTTGTATAAACCGCGCCTGTTGTTTGCGCTTTGCCACTTGCCACTTGCGCTGTGTGCGCGCTGTGATCGGCACTATCAAACCCGTACATCGCGGCGTTAATATCCATACCTGTGCCAAAACGCCCTTTAGCGTTAAGCGGTTTTGTATAAGTGTATAAATTATGATAATAATCATTAAAGCCGTACGAAACTTTTGCCGTGGCATCGCCTGCTTTATAGTTTACATTTTTGTTTTGAATACCGTTGCTGTACAAAACGTTATAACTACCGCTTTTATTAGTTGTTTTAAGCTCTGTAATCATTTGATTACCGTTTGGCCCGCCCATAACCATATTAAGCTCTGAGACTGTGCCGTCCAAATTGGTTTGTTTAAGGTGCATCACGCCCTTATGATCAAATGTTACATTTCTATCTTTGAAGCTTGTATCAACTTGGCCACCGCGGCTTTGCAAAACATTAAGCGCCACCGCCTGCAAAACATCTTCACGGCTTAAGCCGCCGTTACGAACCAAATCGTTAATGCGATCCATATTAACAGAGCCGTCTTTATTAACCATATAAAGCGCGGCGTTGCCTTTAAACTTAAAGCTTGAGCTGACGACATTGCCGGACGCGTCTAAAATTTCGCGTTTTTTAAGGGCAGAACCCGAGGTAATGCGGACAGAGCCGTTATTAAATAAGTTTTTGCGTGTTTTTGACCAAACTTCTTTGCCGCTCGCATCTACATCAACTTTAACATTGACTTTGCGTCCCAACAAATCGCGCTTGGTGCGCTCGTAGCCGATAACATTACCTGAACCGTCCCGAATTTCAGAGCCTTTTCTTTTAACGCGATTAATACGATAATTATTACGCACGTTTCTAATGCGTGAGCCCACAAAGTGATCGGCCACCTGTTGACCGGCTTTTCCGATAGCTTTACCAGCTTTAAATGCAACGCCACCAGCTTTTTCGCCAACCTGCGCCGCCACGCCACCGACACTGCGCCCGATTCCACCAATATCAGCGGCTTTGGCGTAACTATCGGCAAAGCTCTTGCCTTCATCTAAGAAAATCCAACCCAAAAAGCACACAACAACGAGCTTAATGCCTGTCACACCCCAATAAGCCAAGCCGTTAATCGGATCAACTAAAAAATCCCAACCGGTTGTGGAGCTAGCGTGTTCGTTAATGCCTTGCATCTGAAGTTTAACAACCGTGATGATAATATAAATGACTATGCTTAAAAACACAAAGTTAAACATCGCGTTCATAAAGAAATCCCAAATCATCTTCAAATAGCGCGAAGTCGCCTTAAACGCCCATGCGCCAAGAGCGGCAGGCGCTAAAGCGCTCGCGATGCACATTTGCAAGACACAATCAATCAAACAGAACGGAAAAGCCAAAAGCAACACAAGCCCGCCGGCAATAAGCATCATGCCGGTTAAAACATAAGGAAATGACGGAATAATATATTTAATAAACGCCTTGTCCGTTGTCCAACCCACGCACCAAGCTTGGCGACCATAAGCAATCATAGTGCTCACGCCGTCTTCCATTTTTTTGATGGTGCAAATAATGCTTTTACCCATTGAGATAGGCAATCCGCCCGTATCAGAGGCCTTGAGCTTGTCGCCGTAACCAGCAATATTTTGCATATAGGGCTGACTTTCCGAACATGAAGAATTGCTTGTGCCGGTAATGAGTTGGGCAAAATCCATACCCGTCTTAAAAACAGGGCTTAAAGTTAATTGCATAACTTGGAAAAAGCTAACCTTTAAGATAACCACAACCAGCAAAACCTTAAAGGCTTGCAACAAAATTTCTTGCAACATTTTGCCAGGTTCTTGCTTTTCAACGGCGGCAATGCGCTTTAAGACAAAAACGCTGAGCCACAAAGCAAACGCGATAACCACCAAAACAGCGACGCCATTTGCCAAGGCCTGATAAGCATAAAGCGCTATCTGACTTGCCGAATTAAACAACACCCTAAACAACGGGCAGAACCAACAACTGCCTGAATCGGGCAGATAATTATTTAAATCGCACCCCTTAGTTGCGGAATAAACCGTATAACTATTCGCACCAAATTTTCCAGACGTCATAGAAGAAACGGCGGTTGCCTCAGATTTATCTTCAACTTCATCGTCAAGGTCTTCCCATTCGTCTGTGGCGGTTTTGTCTTGGCATTTTTGAACATCATATGAACAGCCACTATCTTGCGCTGAACTGTTCGCAAATTGTTGCGCCAAAACCTCACGGGCAAACAAGCTGATACAAAGTATCAAGCTGAATATCAAAATATGTAAACCCGTTTTTTTCATCTGTTTTTATCCTTGAATTACTGATTCCCAAAATCAATGTTTGTCTGTTCTTCCCGAGCCTCTCTTTCTGCCTCATCTTTATCTCTTTTTGCTTGCGCGACAGCTTTAACGTATTCTTCTCTCTCTTTTGCCGCGGCGCTTTTCTTGTGTTGTTGCATTTTTGTGCCAACCGCAACCATCATGCCGCCCATAAAGCCATGCACGCCCTTGCCGTTACCTTCAATCTTTCTGCCAATGGCAGCGGTTGCGCGTCCGAGTTGCGTTTCAGCAACGTCAGAAGCAAAGCTCACAGCCGGTTGAATAGCCTTCTTTTTCACAAAATCCATGCCTTGTGTCATAGCCCCATGAATAGGCGAAGCGCCTTGTCCGCCGCCAACCGCGTTATCAGGGAAAAATTTATCGGCAAAATCAGCGACCGTTGAACCAATTAATTTCATACCGTATGCCAAGGCAAAGACAATAACGATAAAACCGGTGCTTGCGAGCGTAAATCTGTTAGATACGGCATCTGTATTGGCGGTTTCAATTTCATTAAACGCCTGCCCCAAATCGCCTACGGCAGCGCTTAAAAGATGAATAGCATAAGTAACCGTCAAACCCAAGAAAGCAAAAATAGCCGCATTATGCAAAATAACGCTAATAAGCGCTGAAAGCTTGTTATTTGTTGGCGGAAAAGGCCATAAAGCAATGCCAACAGGGAGCAAAATGACGGCAATGCCAAGCTTAAAGGCAATATCTACCAAATAAAATGTAATGCTTAATGTAATCATAAAGCCCATGCAAAAGACAATAGCGCCACAAATCCAAACCGGAATATTCGGGTATGAGAAAAGTTTAATACCCAAAATGCTCACAAATTGTTTATCTGTGCGCGTGGCATGACAAGTTAAGGCGCTGCCCAATGTCATAATTAACGAAGTTGCCCCGTGCAGAAGGCCGGTGGTGTTATAAATGCTTTGCATCACGCTATCAGGCACAACGCCCGCGCCGACAGTTGAAGCTTGAGGCACAGCTTTAACGCCACTTTTCAAACTGCTGCAAATAGATTGCTTTTGTTCTTTGGTTAGCGTTTTTGTGTATTGACTAACGTTTTGAGCCGCCAAAGAGGGCTTTGGCAAAACAATGGTGAATAAGAGCGCCAAGCACAACATCAGATATGTCAATTTTTTCATCATGGTTTGGCCTCCGATAATTTAGAATCAACAATATCGTTTAGGTTAGATTCCATAATGGTATCGCCAAAGCTTGTACCGGCAAGCATAAGGGGTTCAAGCGTATAATGCAAAATAGTGGCAAGCCCGATGTTAATAATGGTAAAAGCAACAAACACTTTAAAGAATTGAATAAACAACTCTTGAAGCATTTTCATCGGCTCCACGGTTGAAAAAGAAGAAATATTTTTCAACACAAACAAGCCAAGCCACAACAGCATTGCAACGGTTAAGATAGCGTTGGCGGCTCTTTTAGACACATCATAAGCTTTGGACGCGCCAGTTAAAAAGGCAGATGCCAAAGTTTCAACAATCTGGCAACTGTAGCAATTTTCAGTATATTGTGATTGAATGTTTTTAATCACGCATTCTTGCCCCGGAGTATAATTTCTAGACCAAAGCCAGCCTGTTGTTTTACCACCCGTGCGACCGCCGATAGATGTTACTTCGCAAAAAGGTTGCATCCATACGCTTAATTCTTCATAACAGTGATATTCTACAACATCAGGCAAGCCGAAAAGACTCTGGAGCCTCTTGACATCGCCTTTGGTTTTGCACCGATAACAATGGTGTGTGTCCAAATTACACATCACGTCTTTGCCGTTGACTTGTCCGCACACAACTTCACGCGCTTGCAAAGGTTTTGAAAAACAAATAAGCGTTAAAATAACAAGCAAAATGTAAAGAGGCTGTTTCATCATTCTTCGTCATCGCCTCCTTGATCACGACCGGAGATTTTATCCATAAAGCCACCGGATTGAGATTTCAGTTTTTGAACTTTCGCGCTAAGCTCCCGATACCACTTAAAGCTTGAAAGCGTTGTGGTTAAAGCGCTACCAATACCGGCGGTAACCGCCACAAACAAGCCTTTGCCTGCCCAAGCGGCAAGTTTGCCCAATCTTTTCTGGAAGTTTGTACTGCCACCGCCACCCACCAGACGACTGGCAAGCGTAACCGCCAAGTTGCAACTTTTAAGCACCAAAAAGGCAATAAGCAACATAGCAAGCATTGGTACGCCAAATTCTTGATAAGCATATTTATCAGACAAGTAATCAGAATTTTGTTGAATAATTGTTTCCATAGCAAGCATAGACATCGTGGCAATAATTGCTAAAAACATCATAATTGCCGCCGAGTTAAATATGGTCAATAAGCCTTGCTTTGTCCATTTGCGCGTTGCTTTAAAGGGAAAAGCCAAAATCAAAAGTGGTAGAATAATCACAACGATGTTCATTCTAAAAATGGAGTCCACCAAATAAGTAACAAAGGCAAGTTTCACAAGCAAAAATATCACAAAGATACATAAGCCGATAACCCAGCTTGAAAGCGAGGTTGCGCTCAGTTGTTCTTTAGCGATGGTAAAGCCCAACTGCAAACGGTCGCTTGTGGCGCAGACAAGGCAATTCATCAAATCAGCAGGGCCTGACGGAAAGGCGGCTTTGCCTGTGGCATAAGAAATAGGCTCTAAAGGTGGCGCGCTACAAGCCAAAGAGTTGGTATAAACAAGGCATGTTTCGCCAAGCATTTGCCCTTTTGAGTTCAAATCAGCGCCCTTTGCCGTGAGCTCCAAAATTTGGCTCCCGTATTCCAAAAAGGCATAATAAACCGGAAAGATAAGCGTGTTAAGTGTCCAGATTAAAAATCCTGTGGATGAAGCCAAAAGTCCGCACACAAGGCACAAGAACGCCATTCGCCCAACCTCTGTCCAAACCTCAGCGTTTGAAACAGGGACAACCGAGCTTACATGTTTTAACAAACGTATGGAAAGCCACAAGGCAAAGCATACCATCATAAACGGCATAGCGCTTTTGGTAACGTTGGGATAAGCCTTAAGCGAGGATTCGCCCATGGTATCATAAAACATACTTAATAAGCCGGCTTGCCAACAAGCGCGGTGTTGTTCGTCAAGCTCGCTAGCATCGCTTTCCATAACAGCGCCTGAAACATTGCCTTTATCAGATGAACACGCGCAAAGACTTAAAACCAAAGCCAAGACGATAAAGCCGGTTTTTAAAAATTTGAATATGTCAAATGCGCGTAACATCATATTCTCACCTTACGGCGTGCCGCCGCCACCGCCTCCAGCGCCGCCACCAGCGCCTGTTGCGGAAGCCTTGCGACCAAGCCCAATTTTTCCTCCAATTTTAGCCAAGCCCCCAGCAATTTTATCTTTTCCGGCTTGAACTTTGCCTGTTATGCCGAGAGCCTCGCTCGCAAAGCCTCCTGCCGCTTTGCCAGCTTTAAGAGTCGTACCGGCAGCCTTTTTGCCCACTTGAGCAGCCACGCCGCCAATCTTATTACCAATACCTTGCGAACCGCCACCGCCGGCCATTTCAGTAGCCAAGGCATTAATTTGCGCCACAAGCTTAAAGGCAAACATACAACAAGCCACCAAAACCAAAAATTCAGTGCCACTAATATCCATTAATTCTTTTAATTCATCAACTTTATCAGAGTTCATAGCGTCCATAATAGCGTCTAAGCCACCTTTGCCGCCTGTTAAGCCTTGCGTAATAAGCTCCGTATTAACGGTAATCACAAGCCCCATCATCACAAAGTTGAAGAAGCAGTTCATAAAGATATCCCAACCTGTTTTGGTATATTTGGCGGTAATTTTAAAAGGCCACGCCGCAATCAAGAAAGGCAACAACGTGCAGAAAATACCAAAACGCACCGCTGAATCCAACAGATAAAAACCAGCCGCCAACAACATCGCCCACCCAAAGCAAAAGACGAGCGCGCCTTCAATAAACATAGAGAAGTTAATCAAAACATCAGCGCCCTGATGCCACGAGACACACATCAAAGCTGACCCAATTGCCGGCATGTGCGCCAACTGCTGATTAAACGTCTGCACTGCGGCCATAACCTGCGCCAACAATCTTTGCGAAATAACGCCAGAACTCATACCAGGAATATTATTGTTAACCAGAGTCGTAAAGCTGTCCATAATATCTTTGTCAAACAAAAGCGCCAAACCAAAATCAAGTCCCGCGCTCATCAAGGGGTTAATCGCGTACTGATAAATCCATGTTGAATTTGAAAGCAACAAAGCTGCCAAAAGTACCTTAAACGCCTGCACCGAAATTCCGCCCAAGAACTTGGGCAATTCTTGTTTGGTTAAAGCGCTCACGGTTATCAAGGTTTGGAAGGCAATATAAAGTCCCAAAACCACAATAATCAAATTCCTAAAACCACCTGCCAAAGCGCCATACGACTTTGTGGCAATGGTTTGATCCGTATCCAAAATAACCTCAAAAAGCTTGCAAACAACGCAAGCTTTAACCTCGGCAAACTTAATGGGGAGGGGCACGCAACCTTTCATCGCGCCACTAATAGCTTCGCCGTCATCGTTTACCACGCTCATAATAAAGCTATTAGCCGGACAATCTTCGCCTTCGGGTGGCGTCTCCATGCATGTAACCGTGACCTGATTATTTGTATTAAGCGCCTCAAGCGAGTACTTAATATCTTTTAGAGCCTGATCAGCCGCGTCTTTTTCTTCCAAGAATTTTTGAATATATTCGGCGCAGACGTTAAAATTTTCTTTAGGTTCAAACGTCTGCGTAAAAGAAGTCATAGCAGAAAGCCTTGTTTCAGCATTTGGGGAATATTTATAAGTTTCAATATCAATGTTGATGTTATTATTTTTGGCTGTCCTTTTTTGACTTTTAGTTAAGCCACTAGATGTTGTTTCAAAAGCAGGCTTTGGCAAGCAAGTAAAGCTGGTGTATGCGTTTTTGCATTGTTCTCTGTAGCCATTGTTGGTTTGCGTACAATATTTAGCGGCTCCTTGCTCATTATATTTTCCCTGAAATGTAAAGCCATAAGCATCTTGTAAAGCGGCTTTGAGGGCGCTGACATGATTTTTATATTTATCATACGCTTTGTTTATTTTTTCTTCAACAATTTTAATCTGACCGCTGTTAAGACCAACCTGCGTTTCCGCAAAAGCCGGCAAGCTCGCGCCAATAATGATAAAAGCGCCGATAACCGCAAAGGCGAATTTTTTAAGATTTATCAGAGTCATGTTTTTTATCCTTTGCAAACGGTAAGCCCAAAATTTTAAGCGCAAAGCCCAAAACAACAAGCAAAAGCAAAATAGATAAGGCATAAGCATAGACGGATGACATTTTTTCAAACAGTCCAAAATACATAGCCAAAAGCACCGCCGCGAACATTATAAAACTAATAAAAACAGATTTCATAGTCGGCCTTTCTATTCTCCTTTAATTTACATTCTAACATAAAAATACATTAAATTGTGTTACAATAATTTTAAATTAACGGAATTTACCCGTTTTCAAAAACGAGCGACAAGCCTTAATCAAATTCGGGTTGCTTATCACATTCCAATAAAGCCCTTCTGCTTCAACAACATTATTGCTAAAAGCCGATTCGCTATAAAGCGCATCGTCAAAGCCCTCATAGCGCTTGGTTAAAAAGCCAAAAATACGCTGATACCAAGGCTTTGAAAAAATAAGCCCCAAATCAATATCCGCGGGCAATTTTGAAACAAACCGCGCTTTTGAGGTGGTGCAATCTTTCAACATTGGGCCAAACACGGCGTTAAAGAACTTGTAACGAGCCAAAATTTCAAACAAATCACTCCCGCAATTATTGGGATTAATATTAATGATTCGGCTGATTTTGAAGTTATTTTGCCACTCAAAAGTTTCTGCCAAAAGCCGCCGCAACAAAAGCGCGCCCGAACCATAAGTAATGAACGAAACTTTGCTAATATCTTCACAATGCGTCAAGAAAAAGTCAAGTTGTTGCAGATGTTGTTTCATAGATTTTTTGGTAGAAGGATAATTCAGCGCCGCCACATGATAGCCTTCGTCTGTCAAAACGCGCCAAAGCGGGCGGAACATACTTTTTGTTTCGCCGAGCCCATGGAGCATCACGACCAATTCGCCGGCTTGCCGCGGAATTTCATAAACTTCAATATATTTCACAAAAGCTTTGCGGCAGGCCTCAAAGCTCCCTTCGGCGCGGCAAATATCCCAATTATCCAAAAGGCGGAAAATTTTGCGCTTATAATGCCGTTGAATCCGCCATTTTTGATAAAAAAACACGTCTTCCCAAAATTGCTTGCCGCCAAATGTATAAAATTGAAAACGCATTCAGGCTCTCCTTATTTTAAAGTAGCGTCATTAGGAACAGCGGTAATTGTCACGCGCGATTCGTCTGACTTAATTGTCTCAATCAAAATCTGGAGCGCGCGACTTTGGCGGATATAAGTCATTTGGCTGATTCGCGCCCGCACAACTGCTACTTCCAACCACCGATTCTTTTGCATTTCAGAAATATAAAAATCAAAGACTTGGCTTGGATTATAAGGCGAAGTATAAACCACGCTGCCAATCCAGTTATCGCCGCTACCTAAAGCGTTGGTGTCGTCAAGATCTAAATAAGCCTTGTCCGGAAACGGAACATCTGGAAAATTGGCAAACGCTGGCGGAATCGGCGAACCATCTGTACCGTTTAACACCAAGGGGTCGCTCGCGCAACCGTTCAAAGCAAAAACAAACAAAACAGCTAATAGCTTGATTATGAATAATTTTTTAAGCATCTTATAAAATCTCCCATATTTTTGTGCCACCATTATACAACGCTTAAGGTTAATAAAAAGAAAATAACAATCTATTTAAGCATATAGATTTTTTTTGTTTTTTAAAAGTGTAAATTCAAAGGGTTGTGAAAAAAACGGCAAAAAAAGTAAAAATTTTGTAAAAAACTGCTTGACAAGTCCGAACAGATTTATTATAAGCGCCCTTACCACGTCCAAAAACGTGTATGTTATAAAAAATAGTAAATATATTTAAGAGGATATACAGGCAGCATGTACTGTAAGAAGAAGTAAGTGAAGTCTGTATAGGAACCTAGAGAGAGATTCTTTATGAGTGAGTATATAGACAGGATGGAACACATCAACAAAGATGAGAGTTTGATCCTGGCTCAGAACGAACGCTGGCGGCAGGCTTAACACATGCAAGTTGAACGGGAGTGTTTAGTAGCTTGCTATTAGACATGAGAGTAGCGCACTGGTGAGTAACACGTGGGGACATGCCTTCTGATGGGGGACAACAAGGGGAAACCTTTGCTAATACCGCATAAGCCCTGAGGGGGAAAGGAGTAATCCGTCGGAAGATTGGCCCGCGTTAGATTAGGTAGTTGGTGGGGTAAAGGCCTACCAAGCCGACGATCTATAGCTGGTCTGAGAGGACGAACAGCCACATTGGAACTGAGACACGGTCCAGACTCCTACGGGAGGCAGCAGTGAGGAATATTGGGCAATGGAGGGAACTCTGACCCAGCCATGCCGCGTGAGTGAGAAGGTCTTCGGATTGTAAAGCTCTTTTGTGCAGGAAGATGATGACAGTACTGCAAGAAGAAGCACCGGCAAACTTCGTGCCAGCAGCCGCGGTAATACGAAGGGTGCGAGCGTTGTTCGGAATTACTGGGCGTAAAGGGTGAGTAGGCGGTTTAGTAAGATAGCGGTGAAATACCTAGGCTTAACTTAGGAATTGCCGTTATGACTATTGAGCTAGAGTGACAGAGAGGATATTGGAATACCCAGTGTAGAGGTGAAATTCGTAGATATTGGGTAGAACACCGGTGGCGAAGGCGAGTATCTGGCTGTAGACTGACGCTGAGGCACGAAAGCATGGGGATCAAACAGGATTAGATACCCTGGTAGTCCATGCTGTAAACGATGAATGCTAGTTGTTGGAGGAGTATCGGTGACGAAGCAAACGCGATAAGCATTCCGCCTGGGGAGTACGGCCGCAAGGTTAAAACTCAAAGGAATTGACGGGGACCCGCACAAGCGGTGGAGCATGTGGTTTAATTCGATGCAACGCGAAGAACCTTACCAACTCTTGACATCCTTATTGAGGAGGGCAGAGATGCCTTCTGTCAGTTCGGCTGGATAAGTGACAGATGCTGCATGCCTGTCGTCAGCTCGTGTCGTGAGATGTTGGGTTAAGTCCCGCAACGAGCGCAACCCCTGCTACCAGTTGCCATCAAGTTATGTTGGGCACTCAGGTAGGACTGCCGGTGACAAGCCGGAGGAAGGTGGGGATGACGTCAAGTCATCATGGCTCTTACGAGTTGGGCTACACACGTGCTACAATGGCGATTACAGAGGGGAGCGAAGATGTGAATTGGAGCAAATCTTGAAAAATCGTCTAAGTTCAGATTGTACTCTGCAACTCGAGTACATGAAGTTGGAATCGCTAGTAATCGCGGATCAGCATGCCGCGGTGAATACGTTCCCGGGTCTTGTACACACCGCCCGTCACGCCATGGGAGTTTGTTCTGCCTGACGGCGTTGAGGTAACCTGTAAGGGGGCCTGGCGACCACGGTAGGGTAAGCGACTGGGGCGAAGTCGTAACAAGGTAGCCGTAGGGGAACCTGCGGCTGGATCACCTCCTTTCAAAGAGAAGGTATGTGCTGTCTGTATATCCTCTTAGGGTGAGAGCGAGAGAGGGGTTTGTAGCTCAGGTGGTTAGAGCGCACGCCTGATAAGCGTGAGGTCGGAAGTTCAAGTCTTCCCAGACCCACCAATTGAGGGGGTATAGCTCAGCTGGGAGAGCACCTGCTTTGCAAGCAGGGGGTCAGGAGTTCAAGCCTCCTTACCTCCACCAAAGAGAGAGGGTAGTTATAAGAGAGAGTGAATAAGGGAAAAAGCTAAGTGTATTAAAAGAGATTAATACACGAAGAGAAAACTATACACTTTTAGAAATAAAAGGAATAGGGTATTGAGAGAGAGTATATATAGCGAAGAGAAGTTATATATACGATAAGAATCAAGCGATAGGTAAGGGCATTTGGTGGATGCCTAGGCAATCAGAGGCGAAGAAGGACGTGATACACTGCGAGAAGCTACGGGGAGTTGTGAATAAGCGAAGATCCGTGGATATCCGAATGGGAGAACCCACTGTAGAGATACAGTATCTTGCGATGAATAAATAGTTGTAAGAAGCGAACTGAGTGAACTGAAACATCTAAGTAGCTCAAGGAAAGGAAATCAAGAGAGACTCCGAGAGTAGTGGCGAGCGAAATCGGATCAGCCGGAAGATATACCTAAGGAATTGGAATCACATGGGAAGGTGAGCCGGAGAGGGTGAGAGTCCCGTACGAGTAGTAAAGGGTATATTGAGAAGAGTAGGACGGAGCACGAGGAATTCTGTCTGAAGGAGGGTCGACCACGATCCAAGGCTAAGTACTACTGATTGACCGATAGAGGAAAGTACCGTGAGGGAAAGGTGAAAAGGACCCCGAGAGGGGAGTGAAAGAGAACCTGAAACCGGATGCCTACAAGCAGTCGGAGGAGCGGAAAGCTCTGACGGCGTACCTTTTGTATAATGGGTCAGCGAGTTAATAGGAGTAGCAAGCCTAAGCCGATAGGTGTAAGCGAAGCGAAAGCGAGTTTTAAGAGAGCGATAAGTTACTTTTATTAGACCCGAAACCGAGTGATCTAGCCATGATCAGGATGAAGGTTGGGTAACACCAACTGGAGGACCGAACCCACGCCTGTTGAAAAAGTCGGGGATGAATTGTGGCTAGGGGTGAAAGGCCAATCAAACTCGGAAATAGCTGGTTCTCCGCGAAAACTATTTAGGTAGTGCGGTATTAAGATACCGATGGGGGTAGAGCACTGGAAGAGCTAAGGAGGAGCGATCCTTACTAAACTTTACCAAACTACGAATACCATTGAGTAATGAATACCAGACAGACAGTAGGTGCTAAGGTCTATTGTCGAGAGGGAAAGAGCCCAGACCGTCAAATAAGGTCCCGAAATTATGGCTAAGTGGTAAAGGAAGTGAATTGTCCAAAACAGTCAGGAGGTTGGCTTAGAAGCAGCCATCCTTTAAAGAAAGCGTAATAGCTCACTGATCTAAGAGACGGTTTGCGCCGAAGATGTAACGGGGCTAAAGCCATATACCGAATTTACGGAATGATGACAGGAATGTCATGATTGGTAGCGGAGCGTTCTGTAGGCCGGAGAAGGTGTCTTGAGAGGGATGCTGGAGGTATCAGAAGTGAGAATGCTGACATGAGTAGCGAAAAGGAGTGTGAGAGACGCTCCCGCTGAAAGTCCAAGGTTTCCTGCGTAAAGCTAATCTGCGCAGGGTTAGTCGGACCCTAAGGCGAGGCTGAGAAGCGTAGTTGATGGGAAGCAGGTTAATATTCCTGCACCGGCTCGGAGGTGACGGATATCGGAGATTGTGAGAGATGAATGGATTTTGATTGCAGTTGAGATGTTCCAGGAAATAGCCCGAGCGAAGGCCGTACTGAAAACCGACACAGGTGGACAGGTAGAGAATACCAAAGCGCTTGAGAGAACTATGTTGAAGGAACTAGGCAAAATACTTGCGTAACTTCGGGATAAGCAAGCCCTAAGATCGGGCAACCGGTAGTAGGGGGCAGAAGCCAGGGGGTAGCGACTGTTTAACAAAAACACAGGGCTCTGCGAAATTGAAAGATGAAGTATAGGGTCTGACGCCTGCCCGGTGCCGGAAGGTTAAGGAGAGATGTGCAAGCATTGAACTGAAGCCCCGGTAAACGGCGGCCGTAACTATAACGGTCCTAAGGTAGCGAAATTCCTTGTCGGGTAAGTTCCGACC
>CANPYS010000003.1 GCA_947588655.1 uncultured Alphaproteobacteria bacterium
CCCGAAACGAGTTCGGGATGACTTTTGGGGGCGTTTCGGGATGACGATTTTTTATTTTATGTCATTCCGAGCTTTGATGCGTCAGCATCATTCGCGAAGGATCCAGGAAAACGATTAAATCCTTATTGTCATGCTGTAGAGCCTATAAAAACAACAAAAGTAATTGTTGTTTTTTAGGCGACATCACGCGATTGTTAGCTTGCTTTGGTGCCGGCAGGCGCCGATGCAAGCGTTACAGAGCGGTGACCGAAGCGAGTTAGTTTTGCGATAAACGCAAAACTTATGAGCAAGAATATTTCAGCATCTCATTAATGAGATCCCGAAACGAGTTCGGGATGACTTTTGGGGGCGTTTCGGGATGACGATTTTTTATTTTATGTCATTCCGAGCTTTGACGCGTCAGCATCATTCGCGAAGGATCCAGGAAAAACATAGCTATATAAATTATCTGGTAATTTTTATTGACTTATTTGGGAATATCTGGTAATATCTGGTAATATCTGGTAAAACAGAAAGGAAAAATATGCCAAAAATAAATGACATCCTAATCACATCGGATATGTTAAATAAAATTGCCGAGATTGACCAATTCGTTGGTTCGTGGCCGGCGGATTTATCTCAATTAACCCCCGCTGAATTAAATGTTATGAAGCGGGTTGCCACAATTGAATCTGTTGGTTCTTCCAACCGTATTGAGGGCAATAAAATGTCGGATGCTGAAATTGAGGCGTTGTTCAGTCATATAAACCAAAAATCTTTTCAATCTCGCGATGAAGAAGAAGTCGCCGGATATGCTGACTTAATCAACACCATATTTGAAAATTATGACAATATCCCTCTGTCTGAAAATTATATAAAGCAGTTGCATCAAACTCTTTTGAAATATTCCTCAAAAGATGAGCGTCATCGTGGGGAGTATAAAAAAGAGAGCAATCGGGTGGTGGCATACGACGCATCAGGCAAGGAAATCGGGACTATTTTTGAAACAGCCACTCCTTTTGATACGCCCCGCCTCATGCGCGAGCTTATTGATTGGGCAAACAGCACTTTTGAAGATAAGTTTTTGCACCCTATCATAACAATTGGCATATTTATCGTTCATTTTTTGGCGATACATCCGTTTACAGACGGCAACGGGCGTTTATCGCGCGCTTTGACGATTCTGTTGATGCTCAAAAACAAATACAGCTATATGCCGTATGCCTCTTTGGAATCAATAATTGAAGCAAGCAAAGACGCTTATTATCGGGCTTTACGCGCCACGCAAAAAACAATATGGAGCGATAAGGTTGATTATGAACCTTGGTTGACGTTTTTTGTGACATCTCTTCAAAAGCAAAAGCGTTCTTTAGAAGAAAAAATCCAAAAACTAAAGCTTGAGGATACGGATAAATTATCCACGACAGCACGCGAAATTTTGAGCCTGTTTGCCAAAGGTGCGGAAATGAGTGTTTCTGAAATTGTGAAAATAACGAAAAAAAATCCTGAAACGGTTCGCAAATCCGTGCAAAGCTTGGTAAAAAAGGGATACTTAAACAAATTAGGCACCACCCGCGGGGTTACATATATCAGGAAAGACGTATAACCGCTCATCTAGAGGCGTTTTTGCGGGTCTCGGGAAATTCATGCACCTCTTTTGTACGCTAGAATTTATCTTGCTTTGTAAAAGTTGTATCGGTCTTTAACACTTCCTCACAACTTTAACAAAGACTATGCCGCTTGCGGTAAAAACAACCCGACGGGTTGTTTTTATCCTCGCGCGCCCTGAAAACCCCTCTATCTGCACACACTATCCACCTTTATGTTTATCTAAATAAGCTATCGTGAGAACCTGTTGCCACTAAAATTAGCTCCGTTTCTGTTTCTCTGTATATTAAAAGCCAATCAGGCTCTATATGACACTCCCTGAAACTTTGCCACTTTCCGCTTAAAGCATGATCTTTATGAACAACTGACAACTTCTGACCATTAGCAAGCTTTTCTACAATCTCATAAAAGGCGTTTAAGTTATAATGCTTTTTTCTATAACTTTTGAGTTGTTTCAAAAAACCTTTATCATAAATAATATACTTCATTAAGCCTTTTCCACGTCCGATTTGAAGTCTTCAAGCGTGCTACATTTCTTGAAACCCTCACTCTTTTTACCACACACATAATCATCCGCGCGCTTCATGGATGCTTGAAGTTTTGTATTTGGCTCTTCATATAATTTCAGTTCAAAAGGAATGCTGCGCGTATTTCTCACTTGCGCAAAAAACAAACGGACGGCATCAGAAACTGTTAAACCAAGACGCGATAAAACAATTTCAGCATCTTCTTTAAGTTTTTCATCAATACGAATATTTAAATTAACCATTTTTCTCTCCTTATATATTATGAATTGTATGTCATTTTATGTGCAATGTCAACACAAATTAATACTTTTTTGTAAAAATGATAGACATACTTTTGGTGAGTGTTAGCTTGCAAGGCGCTGACAGGCACACAACGTCACTCTGAGCTTTAGCGAAGAGTCCAGAACAATAAATTAGCAATATTTTTCCCGAATCTTTCACGAATGACGCTGGGCGCCTGCCAGCGCTAAATGTCGCCTTAAAAAATTTGGGTGGTGGTGTTGTTTTTGACCTGCAAGAAAAGTGCGTCATTTTTTAAAACATCAAATATCGTCGGCTCGGTAGATGTGATAAAAGCCTGCAACCTCAAATTTTTAATTTTTGTTAAAAGCGCATCACGCTTCACGTCATCAAGGTGCGTTGTCACCTCGTCCAAAAGCAAAACCGGCGCAAAGCCTTTGTGCAAAATTTGGCATTTTGTTTCCGCCAAAATAATGCTTACCAACAAAGATTTTTGTTCGCCCGTTGAGCAAAGCTCCGCCGGCATATGCTTCTTTTTATAATAGACCTTAAAATCGGTGCGATTCACGCCGTCCACATAGTCATTATTCAACACGCTATGCCGCTGACGACAAAGATTTTCGCGATAAAAATCTTCCACATCAAGAGCCGGTTTATCGTCTAACATTTTTTCAATCGTGCCATCTAGTTTAAGTTCAATATCCGGAAACACGTCATCAGGTTCATTTTTAATAAAGGTATTCAGTTTAGCGACCAATTCGCGCCGCGCCGCGGCAATCGCCACGCCCAACGCCGCCATTTCTTCCTCTAGCGACAAAAGCCAACGCCCATCGGCTTGCCCTGTTTTCAAAAGCTGATACCATTGCTTGTAAAGATGTTCAAAATTAGCGGTGCGCTTGGCATGCTCCAAGTCAAAAGCATAAACCATCCGATCCAAAAAGCTCCGCCGCGGCTGAGTTCCGCCCAAAAAGAGCCTATCCATTTGCGGGGTAACCCAAATAGCAGAAAGATATTTGCCAAGTTCCGCCTGAGAGCTTATTTTTTGCCCATCAATTTGCACAACACGCCGTTCAAAGGTGCGCAAATCGTCTTCATCTTCGCGACAATTTTTCTGAGCGGCCGTCCCCAAATGAAACGCCTCGCCATTGCGCAAAATCTGCGCTGAAACAGCCCAACTAACGGCATCATTTGCAGGTTCAAAATCAGGCGTAACCAACGAGGGTGTCACGCGCTTAATATCAGCCAACCGCGCGCCACGCAAACCACGCCCCGGTGTCAAAAAAGAAATAGCCTCTAGAATATTGGTTTTGCCGCTCCCATTTTCGCCCGTCAAAACAATCGGACACAAATCCGTTTCAAGGCGCAAATTGGCATAATTTCTAAAATTCGTTAAAGTCAGACGCGAAACGCCTGACTTTTCTTTAACGACTTCTGATATTTTTGCGGCCAAACTGCTCAATCTTTATCCCTCTTATCAGATTATAAAGCAGAATATCCTAAAATTTCGTGAATGCAATAAGCCTTACGTTTTAGACGCGCATGGGCATCAAAACATAAATAGCGCTTGCATCCGAAGTATCACGGATAATAGAGGGCGACGAACCGTCCGCAAAGCTAATTTGAACATTTTCGCCTTTAATTTCGGTCAAAATATCCAACAAATAGCGGAAGTTAAAGCCCACTTCAAGCGCATCGCTTTCATACGATGCTTCCACTTCTTCCAAAGCGCTGCCTAAATCGGGACTTGAGGTTGTCAACACCACATGATTTTTGTTCGTAATCATCTTAATCGCGCGCGTACGCTCCGCCACGACTGAAACACGATCAACCGCGGTGGCCAATGCCTTAACGCTTAATTCCAAGACTTTGTCATTATCGGTTGGAATAACGCGCTCATAGTCCGGATAAGTTCCGTCAATAAGCTTTGATGTCAGCGTAATATCTTGCAAGGCAAAGCGGATTTTATTTTCCGAAAGCGAAATGGCAACCGTCTGCGATTCGGTATCGTCCAAAAGCTTGCGGATTTCAGCCACAGTTTTGCGCGGAACAATCACGCCGGCAAGCTTATCAGCACCTTCCGGCAAGGGCGACTCCACACATGCCAACCGATGCCCGTCTGTGGCAACCACACGCAAAACATTGGTTTGCCCTTCGGTTTTGGCGTGGATATACAAACCATTCAAATAATAACGTGTTTCTTCGGTAGAAGCGGCAAATTGCGTACGGTCAATCACATCTTTTAGTTCTTCTTTTCCCATACTAAAATTAATAGGGAGTTCATCGCCCGAGATAACAGGAAAATCTTCAACCGCAATGGTAGAAAGCGAAAACTTAGACCGCCCCGATGCCACGCTTAATTGCCCTTTGTCATCAGGGAAAGTCAGCTCCACTTCCGCGCCGTCGCTTAACTTGCGCGCGATGTCATAAAGCATATGTGCTGGCGCGGTAATAGCGCCCTGCTCGCTCACTTTCGCATCGGCGATTTCAGTGATTTCAGTATCCATATCGGTAGCCTTAAAGCTAATGCCGTCTGCCAAAGCCTCAATGCGCACATTTGATAAAACCGGAATGGTGTTTCTTTTCTCAACAATGCTCTGCGCATGGCTGAGCGTTTTTAACAAAACAGATTTTTCAACTACAAATTTCATTGCTTCCAACCATTTAAAAAGTTAAAATTAAAACTGCTTAAAGCATAACACAATCCACACACAAACAAAGCCCAAACAAGATATTCTCAACAACTTTTTTCTTGACAGAACACTGGCTTTGTTGTTACATTACAAACCATTAAACTTATAATTACTATGAATCAAATTATTATTGATGAAAAGACAAAATCCCTAAGGGTTGAACCTGAAGGGAGTGGCTTAGCTCAAGAATGGGTTAAATGCCAAAATCTGGTCAAGAAGGTTGACGATGAAAAGCCACCTCTTATAAACCTCAAGCCTGAAATTTCACGCTTGCCGCTACAAACGGTTTACCGCTTGAAAGACGGCTGCTTTGAAACGGGCGATTTTGTGCCAGAGCGCGCAAATGAGGTTTGGGGTTGCGTTGTTGGACAGGGCTACGACGCCACATACTGGAATGCCGTTTGCTACAAAGCGCGCCAGCGTTGGGACGCTTATTATGCCCTCGGCTTGGACAAAGGGCTCCGCCTGCCCACTTTCAACGAATGGCATAACTTTTGGCTTTATCGCGCCAAAGTTTTGCAAATGCTTGATGTTTATCGCGCCTTCGGGGTTGAAACTTGCGCGCTTGCCGCCTCCAACGATTGGATGTTTGATAAAAGTGACGCGCTTGTTTTTATCAACCTTTATCCGGCAACCATTTTAATGGACCGCTACACGGAAGATTACGGTTCTATGGTTCGCTTTGTCGCAACAAAAAACGGAAGCCTTTAAGCTTCCGTTTTTTTAATTTTGCAAACCTTAGAAAGCCAAACGCATAGTGTCTTTGGCAATCATCAATTCTTCATCTGTCGGAATAACAAAAACTTTAACCGGCGAATCAGATGTTGAAATTTCAAGCGTCTGCCCGCGTTTATTGTTATTTTCTTCATTAAGCTTAATGCCTAAATATTCCAGACGTTTCATCAAAAGCTTGCGCACAATCGCGCCGTTTTCGCCAACGCCAGCCGTAAACACAATAGCGTCAACACCGCCCAACTCGGCAATAAAAGCACCAATAAAGCGCAACAAAGCATGAACATAAACATTCATCGCATCAATAGAATCTTCTTCGCCGTTTAAGTAATGAACTTCAACATCGCGGTTATCCGAATAGCCGCAAATGCCGTACATACCGCTCTTTTTGTTCAAAAGCTCAATAACTTCGTCAACGGTTTTATTTTGACTGCGCATAATATAAAGCGGAATAAACGGATCAATATCGCCACACCGCGTGCCCATAATCATACCTGCCAAAGGCGTAAAGCCCATGGACGTATCCACGCACTTGCCGTTGTCAATAGCGCAAATAGACGCGCCATTACCCAAGTGACAAGTAATAATTTTGCCTTGCTTGCCAATAAGCTTTGCCGCCTCGGCCGCAACATAAGCATGCGATGTGCCGTGGAAACCGTAACGGCGGATTTTATACTTGGTATATTGCTCTTTGGGCAAAGCATACAAATAAGCCTCTTTTTTAACTGTCTGATGAAAAGATGTGTCAAACACCACCACTTGCGGAATGTTTGGCAACAACTCTTCCACCGCCCGAATACCTAACACATTGGCGGGGTTATGCAAAGGCGCTAAATCGGAAAGCGATTCTATTTGCGCAATCACTTCCGGCGTAACCAAAGCGGAATCTTTAAAAATTTCG
This sequence comes from uncultured Alphaproteobacteria bacterium, assembly GCA_947588655.1. Lineage (GTDB taxonomy): Bacteria > Pseudomonadota > Alphaproteobacteria > RF32 > CAG-239 > CANPYS01. The sequence goes on from CANPYS010000003.1 coordinate 6,678, forward strand.
CCACCATGAACAACGCGATGCCCCACGGCGGAAAGTTCGTCCATGCTCTTCAACGGACCGCTCAAAAGCAGATTAATAACCTCTTTAATCGCTTCCGTATGCGAGGGCAGATCAACCATTTTGGTTTGTTTGTTATCGCCAATTTTTAAGGTTACATTAGATCCCTCAATCCCAATCCGATCAGCAACGCCTTTAGCAAGCGCCGTATATTGATCGTTTTCAACATTAAAGAGCTGATATTTCAAAGAAGAAGAACCGGAGTTCAAAACAAGAATTTTTTTCATGATACGTTCCTTATAAAGTGATTAATGTTGTGCCTGCAAGCAGGTCATCGCAATCATACCGGCAATATCTTCGGCAAAAGCGCCGCGCGATAAGTCATTCACCGGTGCGTTCAAGCCTTGGAGCATAGGACCATAAGCCTCAAAACCGCCTAAACGCTGTAAAAGTTTATAGCCTATATTCCCCGCCTCAATGTTCGGGAAAATCAAAACGCGCGCCTTGCCGGCAACCGTGCTGTCCGGCGCTTTTTTGCGGGCGACAACCGCGTCAAGCGCGGCATCGGCTTGCATTTCGCCGTCAATTTCAATGCCAAGCCCCTGATATTTGGGCGCCTTCAAAATTTCTTTAGCTAAAGCGGTGGCATTGCGCACTTTTAGAGCCCCCTCGCCTTTGCCTGAGCCGCGTGTGGAATATGAAAGCATAGCAATTTTAGGCTCAATCCCAAACTGAATAGCTGTTTCAGCGGCGGCAACGGCAATATCGGCCAACTCTTTATCGTTGGGGTTAATAGCCACGCCACAATCCGAAAGCAAATAAGCAACATTGTTTGCAACCAAAATCAGCGCCGATGAAACCGCCCTGTCTTTATGCGCCGACTTAATAATTTGCAATGCCGGACGCACCGTATCGGCGGTGGTGTGATCAGCCCCTGAAACCATACCATCCGCATCGCCCGCTTTAACCATAAGCGTGCCAAAATAATTATAATTCAAAACCATTGTTTGAGCCTCTTCCGGCGTCATTCCTTTTTCTTTGCGCAAGTTATACAAAAGCTCGGCATAAGTGCTTAAACGCGGATCATTTTCGGGCTTTAAGATTTCAATATTATCTAAACCCCATCCGTTTTTTTCAAAAAAAGACTTAATGGGCGCTTCATCGCCTAAAATAATTAACCGCGCGGCATTGGCTGATGCCACAATATGCGCCGCAGTCAAAATGCGTTCGTCATCGCCTTCTGGCAAAACAATTGTTTTAACGTTTTGCGCCGCTTTGTTCATTAAACCTGTTAAATACTCTGGTAACATTTTTCTCTCCTATTTTCAATTGCTACAAATTAAGCACTATCTTTATGCAAATGTCCATAAAAAAGTTTTGATTTTTACAACATTTTCAATTAAAGTTAGTTTTATATCATAAGAAAGGATAAAAAGTTGAAGTTTTTTCTGATAACGCTTAGCCTGATTATGCTGACATTTTCGGCTGAAGCTCAAAAGTTTGAAACACAGGTTCATATTGCCTTAGAGGCTGAAAATCAGGCATTGGCAAAAGACGAAGCCTTAAAGCAGGCTTACCGAAAAGCTTTTTTGGAAATTGGGCAACAATTGGCAACGCCAGCGCAAATGACGCTTTTGGAATCGCTTGATGACACGCAGCTTTCGCATTTCATACGCGAAACGTCTGTTCTTTCGGAGCGTGGCCGCGGCAACACTTACGAGGCTGATTTTGTTATCAAAATCAACGATTCGCTACTAAACCAATTTTTAGAAGAAAATGCTGAGGCAGATTTTTCAGCGCAAAATCATAACTTTATGTTTGTGCCACATACGCCCGATAACGCGCGTTTTGGCGCTTCAAACAATACAATTACAGTTATTTTTCACTATAATCGCCTTAAAGATTGGCTCAACACCCAAGCCACGCTTAACGCTTTGCCTCAAGTTAAAAAGCTTGAAACAGGCGGTTTAAGTGGTGGCAAAGTTCAAATGAGCATTCAATATGTCGGCACGTTTGAAAGTTTTCAAAAGGCGCTTGAACAAAAAGGTTTCACGCTCTTGGAACGTGACGGATTTTATGTTTTGCAATAAGAGGTTAAAATGAAACAATCGGCACAAAAAAAGATGATTTTCCAAAAGCCAAAAACAAGCAGTTTATCGGTTCAAAACCGGAATTGGGTGTTTTGGGTAACAATTTTGGCGTTTTTTTGCGCGGCGGTATATATTTTGCGCTCTGTCTTAATGCCTTTTGCTGCCGGTATGGTTTTGGGTTACTTATTTAATCCGCTCGCGCGACGGTTTGAAAAATGGGGCGCGCCCCGCACGTTAGCGACGGTTTTGGTTTTCGTGCTTGTTATTTTGATTGCCGTGCCGGCGCTAATTTTGCTTTTTGGCGTCATTGACGAACAGTTGACCTTACTTGTTGAAGCCGCGCCGCGTTATATTGCCGCTGTCACACAAAAGATTGAGCCTTTTCTTTTCAGCCTGCAAGAGCGCTTTCCAAGCCTTCAGACTGAAAACATCAAAAATGTTCTGCGTGAGCATATGACCGGCGGTTTACAATTCAGTGGCAAGCTCTTAAAAAGCATAATCAGCAACGGCTTTGCCTTTTTCAATATGCTTTCGCTCTTGCTCATCACGCCTGTTGTGGCGTTTTATATGTTGCGCGATTGGGATATTTTTGTTGCCAAAGTAGATAATTTGTTACCGCGAAAATCCAAAAAAGACATCCGCGAGCAATTTCAAAAAATTGACCGCGCGCTTTCGGGCTTTATTCGCGGGCAATTAAGCGTTTGCCTTATATTAGGAACTTATTATTCTTTAGGCTTACGGCTAATTGGTTTAGAACTTGGGCTCTTGGTTGGCTTTTTAGCGGGGCTGATTTCATTTATTCCGTATGTTGGTTCTATTTCGGGCTTTGTTGTCAGCATTATTTTAGCTTTGGCGCAGTTTGGCGATATGACCAAAGTTATTGAAGTGGTGGTTGTTTTTGGTATTGGGCAATTTGTGGAAGGCAACTTTTTAACACCCAAGCTTGTTGGCGAAAATGTAGGCTTGCACCCCGTATGGGTGATGTTTGCCTTGCTTGCGGGTGGCGTTTTGTTGGGCTTTTTGGGCTTGATGATTGCCGTGCCTGTTGCCGCCGTGATTGGTGTTTTGGCGCGCTACGCCTTATCTAATTATCAAAAGAGTTCGCTTTATTTAGGAAAATAACAAAAAGGCTGTGTTTTACAACACAGCCTTCTCTATGAAGATTAAACAGCGTTCAACTAGAATGTGTATCTTGCACCCAGCAAGAACTCGTGCGACTTAGCTTCAAATTTATTAGAGCCTTGAGCATCTTCATATTTCACATGACCTTCATCAAGGTAACGATAACCCAAATCAACGCTCCAGTTATCTGTTAAGGCATAGTTCACGCCAGCGCCAATTTGCCATGCAAAGTTTGTGGCATCTTTTTTACCTGAAATATAGGTGCTTTTACCTTGGTTGGTTTCTTTAGCTTTTAATCTTGCAACACCAAGACCGACACCAACATACGGCGTAAATTTTGTGCCGGTGTTGATGTCATAATATGTGTTCCACATGGCAAACTGGTTTTTCATAACCAATTTAACGCTACCACTCTTGCCATGGAACATTTTTTCGGCATCCTCTTTAATATTTAATTCCAATTCAGTTCTGACTGGACCAGCTTTGATACCATAAGCCACATTACCGCCAAATACATCGTCATTGAAACCATTTTCACCTTTTGCTCCATCAGGGTAAGATGTCCAATCATAATCATGTGAAACAGGAGCATATGTCAACTTGGCTGAAACATATTGATTATAATCAAAAGCGTTAGCATTTGACGCAAACAAAGCTGTTGCAACGCCGGCCATTAATAAAGTTTTCTTCATGTTAGTTTCCTTTATACAGTTAAAACAATCAAATAAATGCTTTTTAAGCAAATACAACTTTAGTCTACCCCCCCCCCGGCACTTGTCAAGGACTTTTTTTTAATAAATAAAACTTTTTCATAGGCTGGAAACAAGTTCTTAAATAGTTATATGAGCAATATCTTTTATTAGAGGAAGCTTATATATGTATAAAATTCATCCCAAATTTTTAAGCGACAACAACTTGCGTGCGCTTTGGCGCGAGAGCCTCAAGGCGCAACAAAAAGTGGCGACAGGCGCACCTTGGCATCAGTTTGAAACAACGTCCAACCCCGTTGAAAGCATGGGCGCTTATTTAAGTTTTATTGCATCAGAGGGTTTAGGACGTGGCATACATTTTAATCATGAACTAATTTTTAAGCCAAACTTCTCACAAGACTTGCTCATCACCACCAAGACCGAGCTAGAACAAGAACGCCGCGACCTAAACCTGCCGCGGCGCTTAAAACTACAAACGAACCCTGTCTACCGTTTAAAAGAATAGCCTTTTGCTTGAGCATGTTCCAAAGCCGTTGCCTCGGCATTCGCAAAGCGCTCATAGGCTTCATAAGCGGCAACGGCTTCTTTTTCTTGTCCATTTGCCTCATAAAGGTGGCGCAAATTCAAATACGATTCTTTTTTAGCGGCAAACTTCCGATTCCGTGGCATATCAAGCATATTAATCAAATCCACACGCTCTTCAAAAAGCTCAATTTTTTGAGCAACGCTAGAATCTTTTTGAAGCTCTTTTTCAATTTCTTGATACCGACGAACTGCATTTTGTTTTTCCTGCGCTTTATAAGCTTTAGAAAGCTCAGCAAGGGGTTGAGCATAATCAAACGGAAACGAGCCTTGCGTTCTTTTTTTAATTTCTAAAAGCAACTTATAGCGCTCTTTAGGCGAATAGTCGCGAAACCACGACATTTTCTTAAACACGCCATAAAGATTTTCATTAAGGGAAGAATCATTATATGAAACATTTTTAACTTCACGACGCAAAATATCAAAAGCACCGACGGCGGTATATTTTTGAGCGTCAATCAACCGCAATTGACTATAAACATCATACAAATGCTCATAAAGCTTGGTTTGGATTTTAACTTGGGTTAAATCTTTGTTGCGAAACATTTTAATATTTTGCTCAAGCCCGCCAAGCGTTTTCTCCAAAAGAGCCTCATCATCTGTATCGGCATTAATTTGATAAACATCTGAAAGCGTATCGTCAATGCTTTTGATTTGCGCGCGTGTTTCTTGCTTTGCCGGCGGATTTTGCGCAAGAAAAGCCGCCGCCTTAGACGAGCCGTCTGCCGCACGGTTGTCACAAACGCGGTAATAAGCATAAGTTATCAAAATATCGTTTTCAGACACGGTTACCTCCTAAAGCTTTTTAACCATTTTTGCGAAAGTAATGCCCTGCTCAGCAAACAAGCCGCCCTCTTGATGATAGCCCAATTTTTCATAAAAACCCACGACGGAAAGCATCGCATGCATGATTATCGTTTTGAATCCGGCTTCTTTGGCGCGTTTTTCAGCATACGCGACCAAATCGCGACCAACGCCCTCGCCCTGACAAACAGGATCAACCGCCACCTGCATTAACCGCACGCACTTATCGTCAACAGGCGCTAAAATCAAACCGCCAACGAGTTTGCCGTCCAAATTTTCAACACAACCGATATGCAAATACGAGGCCTCTTTATCCCGAAACGAGTCCAAAAACTTTAAGCCAAGAGGTTCAAGCAAAACCTTGTAGCGCAGTTCAACCAATTCATCATAGCGGCTAGAGCCAAAATCAACATCAATCATTTTCTTCATCATAAATTCTCCGTGTTATATAGTTATTAAAACATATTTTTTGCTTTTTTTCAATAAGATATTGCTTAAAGAAAAAAAATATTTTATGGATAATAGATAAATAGAAAAGGAAAATAAATGACCGAGCTTCAAAACATACGTAATTTTGCTATTATTGCCCACATTGACCACGGCAAATCCACACTTGCCGACCGCCTGATTGAATATTGTGGCGGCCTAACGGCGCGCGAGATGACCGAGCAGGTTCTTGATTCTATGGATATTGAAAAAGAACGCGGCATTACCATTAAAGCGCAGACCGTACGCTTAAACTACACTGCCAAAGACGGCAAAACTTATCAGCTGAACCTCATGGACACGCCGGGGCATGTTGACTTTTCGTACGAGGTTTCACGCTCCATGGCGGCATGCGAAGGCTCGGTTTTGGTGGTAGACGCGACCCAAGGTGTTGAGGCGCAAACGCTTGCCAACGTTTATTTAGCGCTTGATAACAACCATGAAATTGTGCCGGTTTTAAATAAAATTGACCTCCCATCCGCCGATTCGCAACGCGTCAAACAACAGATTGAGGATGTGATAGGGCTTGACGCTTCTGACGCAGTGGAAACATCAGGCAAAACGGGTTTGGGCGTGCCGGAACTCTTGGAAGCGATTGTGCATCGCCTGCCTGCCCCTCAAGGCGATGAATCCGCCCCGCTTCAAGCGCTTTTGATTGACAGCTGGTACGATTCTTACTTGGGCGTGATTATTTTGGTGCGCATAAAAGAGGGCGTCTTAAAAAAGAAAATGCAAATCCGTATGATGTCAAACAATGCGGTTTATAACGTGGAGAAGTTAGGTTATTTTTCGCCCAAAATGCAAGATACCGAGGCTTTATTCCCTGGCGAAATTGGGTTTTTAACGGCAAGCATTAAAAGCGTTGGCGATTGCAGCATTGGCGATACCATTACCGACAACAAGCGCCCGTGTCTAAACGCTTTGCCGGGGTTTAAGCCTTCCGTGCCGGTGGTGTTTTGCTCCATTTTTCCGGTGGATTCGTCACAATACGAGGCGTTAAAAGACGCGCTTGCCAAGCTCAAGCTTAATGACGCGAGCATCAATTATCAAAACGAAAATTCGCAAGCTTTGGGCTTAGGTTTTCGGTGCGGTTTTTTGGGCTTGTTGCACATGGAAATCATTCAAGAGCGCATAGGGCGCGAGTTTGATTTAGACATCATCACAACCGCCCCGAGCGTGGCTTATAAAATTCACTTAACGGACGGCAAAGAGTTGATGTTGCACAACCCCGCCGATATGCCTGATTTAAGCACCGTCCGAAGCATTGAAGAACCTATGGTTCGCGCCACCATTTTAGTGCCAGACACTTATTTAGGCGCTGTCCTCAAGCTTTGCACCGAGCGTCGCGGAACGCAGGCGGAACTCACTTATGTCGGGAGCCGCGCGATGGTGGTTTATGATATTCCTTTAAATGAAATTGTGTTTGACTTTTATGATCGGCTCAAGTCTATCACAAGCGGTTACGCAAGTTTTGACTATCAGCTCACGGGTTATCAGGAGTCTGATTTGGTTAAAGTCCAGATTTTATTAAATGAAGAACCCGTTGACGCTTTGGCGTTTTTGTGCCACCGATCCGAGGCGGAAAGCCGCGGACGGCAAATTTGCGAACGTTTAAAAGATTTAATCCCGAGGCATTTATTTAAAATTCCGATTCAAGCGGCGATTGGCGGGCGCGTTGTGGCACGTGAAACAATATCGCCTTTGCGCAAAGATGTGACTGCAAAATGTTACGGTGGCGACATCACGCGCAAACGCAAACTTTTAGATAAACAAAAGAAAGGCAAACAACGTATGCGTCAATTCGGCAAAGTTGAAGTGCCACAATCGGCGTTTATTGAAGCTTTGCGCATCGGGGACGAATAAGACTTAATATGGCACGCCATGCGCCCGAAAGACAGAATAAGAGTCTTCGGTTGAAGTCAGGTTATCAACACTATGGTGCGAAATTTTAACAATAAAAAAGATAAGCGCTAAAATAATCAAAAAATTCAAAAATAAATGGTGCGTGATAAAATGCCACATGACAATCTCCTTAACAACATGCATTTTAAGGGCAAAACATTTCAAAAAAGTAAATAAAAAAGGTTGCCTTTTAAGGTTTTTTGAGCCGATTTTTGATGCAAATTTTTATGCAAATCCGCAACACTATTGCAGATTTTCATAAAATATATTGACTTTTTATAATTTTGCATTAAAATAAAAACAAGGAGAAACGCTATGTATTACGAAAGAACATTATCAAACATTGTTGAAAAAGCGAGCAAATCTTTTAAAGTTGTGATGATTACAGGACCAAGACAAGTTGGTAAATCAACTTTGTTCAACAAAATCATAAAGCCCAACCGCACAAAAGTAACCTTAGATGATACCGATGTTTTATCATTGGCTAAAAATGATCCTAACTTATTTTTTCAAACTTATCGGCCGCCCTTGCTGATTGATGAAGTTCAAAAAGCGCCGGAACTTTTAACATATATCAAAAAGATTGTTGATAATTCTGATGAAAAAGGGCTCTTTTGGCTAACGGGTTCTCAAAAATTCCAACTGATGAAAAACGTTTCGGAAAGCCTTGCCGGACGCGTGGCGGTGCTAGATTTGCAAGGCTTATCACAATCTGAAAAAATAAAAGATTCTAAAAGACCTCCGTTTACGCCCGATATAAACTTACGTACAAAACGCCCTATTTGGACGGCAAAAAAGACCTTTGAGTTTATTCACAAAGGCTCCTACCCTCAACTATTTGACAACATAACGGATTGGGCGCTTTATTATAAATCGTACAAAGACACTTATTTGTTGCGAGATGTCAAAGATATTATTAAATTAGAGGATGAAACGGTTTTTACCAGATTTTTAAAGATATTAGCAAGCCGAACATCGCAAGTGATAAGCTATGCCGATATTGCCCGTGACGCCGATATTGCGCCAAACACCGCCAAAGCTTGGATGAACATTTTGCAAACTTTGGGCATTATCTATTTTTTGCAGCCTTATTTTGAAAATAACATCAACAAACGCCTTGTGAAAACGCCCAAACTTTATTTTATGGATACCGGCTTATGTGCGCATTTATGTGGTTTAAATACGGCTGAAATGTTGATGAACAGCTATTTAAGCGGTGCTTTTATAGAAACTTATGTTGTTTCAGAAATAATTAAAAGCTATATCCACAACGGCAAAACACCAAACCTTTATTATCTTCGCACAAGCAATAAAGAAGAAATAGACATCATTTTGGAAGAAAACGGCAAAATTTATCCGCTTGAAATAAAACAAACCGCCACGCCAACCTTATCCATGGCAAAGCACTTTAAACTCATTGATGAAAAAAAGAGAGGCATCGGCGGCATTATTTGCTTAAGTGACAAATTTATTCCGATAAATAAAGATGTTTATATTATCCCAATAAGCTACATATAAAAAAGGTTGCCTTTTTAGGCAACCTTTTTTAAGCCTGTAACAAACTTTATTTAGCTTGAACAATACGCATTGCGTAAAATGAACGCCAAACAAAGATTAACCCGAGGACAAAGAAGAAAATTCCCAAACCAAGGGCAACGTTTTCGGGCGCTTTTGCCGCCATTTCAACGGCAAGCAAACCAAACAACGTCGTAAACTTGATAATCGGGTTCAAGGCAACGGACGACGTATCTTTGTACGGATCGCCAACCGTATCGCCAACCACAGAAGCATCGTGCAAAGGCGTGCCTTTTTCCTCTAAATCAACCTCAACCACTTTCTTGGCATTATCCCATGCGCCGCCGGCATTTGCCATATAAAGCGCTTGGAACAACCCAAAAACGGCAATTGAAATCAGGTAACTTGCAAACAAGTTCGCATTAAAGCAAGCAAACGCAATTGTGAATGAGAAAATCACAATAAAGATGTTAAACATGCCTTTTTGCGCATAAATTGTGCAAATACGAACAACATTTTTAGAATCTTCAATAGAAGCGGCTTTTTTACCATCAAGCTTAATGTGCTTTTTGATATAAGCTACAGCGCGATAAGCGCCGGCCGAAACCGCCTGCATAGAAGCGCCCGAGAACCAGTAAATAACAGCGCCGCCCAAAATGAGCCCGAACAAAACATTCGGATCAAGCAAATTAAGCGAAAGGTTCAACAGCAAGATAATTGAGAAAATCATCGTTGTTGCGCCAATCACCGCCGTTCCAATTAAGACAGGCTTTGCAGTTGCCTTAAAGGTATTTCCAGCGGAGTCGTTTTCTTCCAACAGATGTTTACCTGTTTCAAAATCAGGTTTGAAACCGTAATCTTTTTCAATTTCTTTTGAAATATTTTTCTGTTGTTCAATTTGTGAAAGTTCAAACACCGACTGCGCATTATCTGTTACCGGACCATACGAGTCAACGGCAATGGTTACCGGCCCCATGCCCAGCATACCAAACGCCACCAAGCCAAACGCAAAGATTGTCGGATAAACCATATAAGCATCCAAGCCTTCACGCGCGGTAAAATAAGCAATTGCCATCAGGCCGACCATAACTGTTCCCTGCCAAAAAGCGGAGAAGTTACCGGCAACAATACCTGAAATAATGTTAAGTGACGCGCCGGCTTCACGGCTAGCGTTCACCACTTCTTCAACATGCTTTGATTTAGATGACGTAAAGATTTTTGTAAATTCCGGAATAAGAGCCGCCGCCAAAGTGCCGCAACTAATAATAACCGAAAGTTTCCACCACAAATCAGGTCCGAAAGTAGCCGTATCAATCATCAAGTACGAAACGCCAAACGTAACCATAATAGAAACAACCGATGTAAGCCAAATCAGGCTTGTTAAAGGTGTTTCAAAGTTAAAGGCTTTTTTAGCGCCAAAACGAGCTTTGCTGATGATATTATTCAAGGTATAAGAAAACACTGAAGTCATAATCATCAAAACGCGCATCGCAAAAATCCATGTAATCAAGCGCGCCTGAATATCAATGCCGTTTTGCATCAAGGTCAAAGCGCCCTCAGAGGTGTACATCATACCTGCGCCCAAAACGATAAAGCTAATTAAAGCCACGCCGGTCACGCCGTATGTTTCAAAGCCATCAGCGGTTGGGCCAACGGAGTCGCCGGCATTATCGCCGGTACAGTCAGCAATCACGCCGGGGTTGCGAGCGTCATCTTCATCAATTTTGAAGATAATCTTCATCAAGTCAGCGCCAATATCGGCAATTTTGGTAAAGATACCGCCGCAAATTCTAAGGGCCGAAGCGCCGAGCGATTCGCCAATAGCAAAACCAATAAAGCAAGCGCCGGCATTATCGCGCGGAACAAAAAGCAAAATAGAAATCATCATCACGAGTTCAACGCAAATCAGCAAAACGCCGATAGACATACCCGAATGCAACGGCAGGTTCATCACCGGATAAGCCTTGCCTTTAAGCGAGGCAAACGAGGTGCGCGCGTTGGCATAAGTGTTAATGCGCATACCAAACCACGCCACCGAGAACGAGCCCAAAATACCCAACACCGACCAAAGCAAAATATTCAAGACCTTAGGCAACGGCGTTGCGTTCAGATAAAAGAAGTAATAGAAAATGCAAACCGCGATAAAACATTCCAAAATCAGGAGCAAAACAGCCTGTTGTTTCATATAGGTTTTGCAAGTTGCATAAATTGTTTCGGCAACATTAATCATCAACTTATGCGCCGGCAGACTTTTAATATGCAAAAACTCTGAAAGGCCAAAAAGCATACCCAAAAGGCACACGCCCAAACCCGCGAGCAAAATGTGCGAGCCGGTAACATTCCAGCCAAAAATATTAAACATAACGTCAAGCGACGGAATATTTAAATCAATTTCCGAAGCATGCGCTTCTGTTGCAATAAAAAAGCTAAAAGCAACCAATGCCGCCTTAGCCAAATTTTTAAACTTAAACATTATTTTCCTCATATAAAAATTAAAACATTTTTATGAACGCATCATAGGAAGAGATTCTAAAAAATCAGTTAAAGGGATTCAGTTTTCCGAAAATTCTTCCGCCGCCAAACGCTCAACCTCCAGATAAGTTTTACCATCGGCATCTTTAACATCGGGGTTTGCGCCAGCCGCGAGCAATGCCGCAATAATTTCGTCATTGCCACCCGCGGCGGCATAAAACAAAGCTGTTTTACCGTCTTTATCCACTTCATCAAGACGAGCGCCGGCATCTATCAAAAGTTTAACAATATCCATATTCCAAGCATTGGTGGCGGCGTTCATCAAGGGTGTGCCGAGCGGGCTAACTTTATTGACATCCGCGCCATTTTGAATAAGGATTTTTGCCACTTCTGACATACGGCTCATTTCATTAAAAATGTTTTCTTCCAAGGTTTGTTTAATCTGCGGATTATGAATATCCAGCCCCATATTTTGCATCATCAAAACCTGGAGTTGGAGTTCATTAGCCTTAGAGGTTGAAACATTTAAAGGAAGCATACCATTTGCGGCGTTTTGATTAGCATCTGCGCCAGCGGCAAGCATTTCCGAGACAATATCGGGTTGCGGATTTTGCGTTAAGACATAATAAAACAGCGGATTCCCCTGATTATCCACGCCTTTAAAATCAAAATTTTCGGATTTTAATTTTGCAATTGTTTCAACAGACATATTTTCCGCAATGTGAGCCCAATCATCATCTTGAAAATCAACTTGTGTCAAATTGTTTGTTTGAGCGTAAGCGTTTGCACCCAGCACAAACAAAAAAGCGGCCATAAAATACTTCATCATAATATCCTCTCAACAAAATTAGATATTGCGTTGATAAGCATACAATATTTTTCTTAACTTTCAAGCCCTATTATCTTTTTGCGCAAAAGCGCGTTTTAAGGCCGCCGCGCACAAGTCCATCGCGACTTCTGACGAGGCGGATTGAGAAAGGGCGTTTAGCATTAAAAAGTCGTGGATTGTGCCATTAATGCGCACGCTTGCGGTTTTAACGCCCGCCTCATTTAAGCGCATAGCAAGCGATTCGCCCTCATCGCGCAGAACATCGTTTTCATCAGTGATAATAAGGGTTGCCGGCAAGCCTGAAAGCTCTTCTTGAGAGGCATTAAGAGGGCTAGCATAAACCTCTGATCTTGTTTCTTTATCAGGCGCGTACTGCTGCCAAAACCATTGCATAGCCTGACGCGTCAACCACGGACCTTGCGCAAAAATTTCATACGATTCGGTTTCAAAATCAGCCGCCGCCACCGGATAAAGCAAAAGCATAAAAATCGGATTCGGAGCTTTATTTGCCTTTGACATCAGCCCCATCACAAGCGCCATATTTCCGCCAACGGAGTCGCCGGCAAGCGCCAAGCGCTCAAAATCAAGGCTAAACTTTGCGCCATGTTCCGTCATGTATTGAAGCACCGCGAATAAATCGGTTGTTGTTTGCGGATATTGTGCCTCGGGCGATTGCTCATAAATAGGAAAAACAACTGCCGCGCCTGTTTCTAAAGCCAACGTGCGCACAAGTCGCGCATGTGTTTTATCATCGCCCATAACCCAACCGCCACCATGAATATAAAAAACAACGGGCAACGTATCAGGGGCTTTTTCGGGCTTAATAATCTGAACGCGCATTGTTCGCCCATTGCCCAAAGGAACGCTAATTTCATCAACTTCTGCCGCGGGCAGATTTTCGGTGTCTGCCTGAACGCTTAACAAAACAGCGCGCGCCTCTTGAGGCGTTAATTCATACAAGGGTTTAGCGTCGCTTTTTTCCAATGACGCGACAAATTTTGATACATCGGCTTCCAAATACATTATTTTTCTCCTCAAAAGCTAAATAAAACGCCTTTCAAAAGTTTCATCATAACATTTGGGTTAAATTTCCGATTTTCATTGACAGCATGCCAAAAGCTTTTAGACTTGGAGCCGTACAACATATTATTAACCTTAAACATACTATTATGAAAAGCTCTATTTTTCTGAATTTTATTATTTTAGGCGCGTTATTGGTTTTGGTTGTTTGGATAAGTCGCGTAATTTTAAAGGCTATTCATCGGAAACGGGCTTCCATGCTTAGAAGAAATTACGGCGATTATCTCTACACCGCTGGTTACTGGGACGTTGGCAGAGAGATTTTTCTTGATACGCAAAAAAAGCCCCTCGCCGCTTTAGAAAAGTGCGATTTTGTGCCAAACATGTACAGTACAAACTTAAGGTACATTCCGTGCGAGATTAACGCTTTCAAATACGCGGGTGGCAAAGTTCAAGTTTACTTAGAGCCAATACACGTTATTTGCTCATGTCGTATTGTATGGATAAGCGAAGAACGCCCCGAGCTTATTTTGCGCTTTGAAAACTTGGAAGACTTTTTTTGGACAGGGGAAAAACCACTTCCGAAAACACTTCAAGTTGGGCAGAAAGTAAGGATTATCCACAACATGTGCTTTGAGCCAAAAACCAAAATGTTCAGGTGTTCTTTTGAACCTTACCTGAAGTAAATTAAAGCCTCCAAAAATCAGGAGGCTTTTATATTATAAAGGTTTTTTGCCAAGCCCTCATTTTTTGCTTGATTTCAAAATTTGAATGCGTTATGTTGCAGATACTTTGGGGCTAAAGCTTTGTTGCGATAGCTAAGCAAGGGAATAATTATTTGTTATTTTGGGGCTGTAGCTCTGTTGGGATGGCTAAGCAAAAACAACAAATACTTGTTGTTTTTGTCTGTAACATCTTGTACATCTTAATGAGCAAGGGAAGTGGCAACGACCGCGGCGAATTTAGATGCACAAGGCGACAGGTTCCTGGCGCTCTCCCCAAGAGAGAAAAATTATTTTGTTTTTTTGAATTTATTTTGGGGCTGTAGCTCAGTTGGGAGAGCGACAGGTTCGCAATCTGTAGGTCGTGGGTTCAATCCCCATCAGCTCCACCACTAGGAAAATAAAGGCTTTTACAGTTTCTGTGAGAGCCTTATTTTTGTTCTAAAAACAAAGTTGTCCCTAATTTGTCCCTAATTTTGCGATTAAAAGTAATTAAAGATAATTAAAATTTTGTTGTTCATTGATGATTTACAAATTGCTTTGTATGTCGCAAAAACGTATATATGACATGCAACCATCTTGCTAATGTCGTCAAAAGGTTTTGCAATATTGATACCAGTTTAAAATAAAACCAATGACACAAAATAAACTTGATTATTCAACACATTAGATTGATTCTTAAGGACTCGGCGGTTTGTGATGACATAAAAATAACGTTTTGCGTGGCGGCAAAACGTTATTAAGGGCTGGTGTCTAACTAGGTTTTTATACATCAATTAAGTAAGTATGTACGCGCGTCCGCGCTTTTCTTCTCGCACCGTCTGCGAGTCTGTCTGTTTCACCCCCTCCCGCCCTTGTCGTACCAATCTTCGCCTCTTACCGTTTAAGCTATCTTTGAGTTTGATAAAATAGTTTCTATCCGCTGTATTTATAAGAATTTGTACCCACTTATCAGTAATCTTTGGCATACCGTCCTCATAAAATCCGTTAGCCAACCCAAACCAGATTTCGCTTGAATATCGCTGTGCAATGTATATTAAAGCCAATGCCGAGCTATCAAGCATAGGCTCACAACTGATTGAAGTCCTTATGCCTTTATTATAAGCATACTTCAAAATATTCAACCTATTTTCAAGTTTCGGAGCGTTCGGCTCAAAATGTTTAAGCCGCTTGTTGTCCATACTTCCGATTGTAACTCTTAACTCAAGCTTATATAGCTTTTCAGGACAATTCGTTATAATATAATCTATAACGTCAAACATCTCGGGGTTGCCCTTTGTTACCACAAGGACATTATTGTTGTTATTCAAGAGCATGTAAAGATAATGCTTATAATACTGCTTGTTCAAAGGGCTTATGTCGTGCATAGTCGGAAACATTATCACGCCGTCAACGGTTTTTTGCAATAAGTTTCCTGCCGTTTTGGTCAAGTGCAACACTGGCTTTTCAAAATCAAAATCAGGCTCAAAGCGTTGCATTATCCGCCGAGCATAGCAATATTTACAACCATTCACACACCCCTTTTGAAAATTAAAGCTGTGCTTAGCCCACTCCTGTACTCCTGTTTTTCCTTTAGTCATTTCACACGCTCCCCAAGATGTATTGCGTAGACATCGCCGTCATATTGTAAGTCGGTATACCTGCCTGGCATGGTTGTTATTTCTTTAATTTTGAAAGTCATTTTTTCAGGGTTTTTGCGGTACGCCTTTTGAAACTCAACAAAAGGTGCATTCATAGAAAATATATTAAAAATGACATATCCTTGTTTTGAAAAATCATAACCTTTGCAAATATTCATAATCCGTTTAAGCCAAAAGGGTGTGGCTTTCCGGAATTCTTGTTTTTTGCGCCCGCTTTTTATTTCCTCAAACCAGTGATCAGTGAGGACAAGTTTTAATGTGTTAGTCATTTACCGCTGTTTTCCTTATCTTAAATGGTTGTGAGTAAAAGCCAAAATATATAACTCCCTCGCCGATTTCTTCGTTTACTGAAAATTCAAGCGTTGAGCCAAAATAAGGCTTAAATACTCTGTTTAGTTCTGAAAATGAAAGACTTTTTATTGTAGTTTTACCGCTTGCCTTCATGTGTCCTAAATTTTCATAAATAATTTCATAACTCATGTGTTACCTCCTCCATAAAGTTTGGGCGCTCATTATAAGTTGCAACAACCGTGCATTTTTCATAAAACTCTGGTGGCTCTAAATCCTCCGCCTCGCTCGGCAAAGATTTTATATGCCAAAACCCTCTATCTTTTATAACGTAGCCATAAGTATTATCCGCTGTTTTTAACCAATCGCCCTCGTATATTGGTATGTTATTTCGGTCGTATAAGCCGGTAAATTGTTCAACGATGCCCAATTCTACGCTAAACCAGTCGTAATCTTCACAATAACTGTTACTGCTTATATCGTCTATAATTCTATCTTTTTGTTTTTTGGTTATATCTAGTGGACTTAAAGCATCCACAAGATTATTGAGCGAAAAGCCGATGCCGCCGTCTGAATAGACAGCGATGTTATCAACATAAAAACCAACCTCTTTTTCTTCGTTATTATCGTCGTAAGTTGTTATCTCAATGTATGCTCTAAACTTAAGCTCATCCTTGGTCATTGCCTATCCTTTTTATATCTAAGTGTTCAAAAACAATTTTCTCTGGTAATATGCCGTTACAAAAATATCCCACGGCAAAACTTGGTTGCGCGCCGCAATTTATAAAACGAACGCGTCTATCAAATATCATTAATTCAAGTCCTCCCCCCCCCTTAAAAATCCTGTAAGGCGCGCTGTCATTAAGCCATGTCATAGGCAACATTAACGCAAAAGGCTTTTTAAAAGACTGTACAAGTTCCACAATCTTTGCCTTGTTACTAAAAGGCGGGTTTGAAACAATCAAATCAAAATCCGGAGCTTTCTGTGCTAATAAGTCATTTTGAAAACTATAAAAATCAACGCCTGTATCTTTATGTGTGTAAATAACTTTATGTCCGGCCGCCGATAATACTTTAACAAACTGGCTTTCTTTTTTATCAAACGGACACCAAATTGTTTTTCCTTTAAACCTTTCTAAATATTTTAGCAATGGTTCAACAGCATAAGCAGGAGTATAACATTCGTCGTTTTTCTCTAGGCTTTTATAGACATACAACATCGTTTACCCCTTTCCAAGCAACTACGGTCAACTCGTCATAACTAATCATTTTTAATCCTTTCAAGCGCCTTTTTTGCAATAATTGCAAAGCAATGTCCGCAACCGCTGTCAAAGCCCTCGCCACCGTTTAAAGGGCAATCATCGTCATTAACGCAAGACGGCGCGTTTTCTAGAATTTCCCTTAAAGCCTCTATCAATATTAATTCTCTATCAGTCATTTACAATCTCCCAATCAAACATTGTTATAAACCTTGTGTTTATTTGCTTTAATCGTTGCGTTACTTTGCCTTCTTCTTGGTAATAAAGCCTTATATCATACTTACTGTTAGACTTGTTTTTTACATAATCAAGAAAATAAACACCTTTAGAATATTTCAAGGTGGCACTTTTTCCAGCTCGTAGTGCCGGTAATACGTCCTCAAACCTCATCTGATTGCTCCTCAATATGCTTTCTTATACCATCAGAAAATTTATCAAATGTATATCTCATATTTGACAAATCCTTTCAAATATATATTTACCGTCTTCAGGTTTTACGGCGTTTCTTAAACACTTTCTAATATCCGTTGTTCCTTTAAACTCGCTCAAATCAAAACCGTATTCTTTTTCCATCTCGCCTATATCATCTCTTATGTCTGTAAAAGTCTTTTCCGTGTGTTCTTGCGCCATAATATAATCACTTGACCAATAACAATGTCTATCCATCGTAAAGGTCGGCTGTATCAGCGGTTTATAGTACGGCTTAACGTTCTCAATAACCCACTTGCCTTTGAAAAAGCTCTGCAACCAAATAATCTCTTGATAAAGTGTCATATCAGGGTACTTTAAGCTTTCGTCATAATAACGTGTCATCTGCAAAACAGAGTGTGTCGGGCAAGGCGGACTAGCCCAAATAAAATCAAACTCTCTAAAGTGCTTACGCAAATATTCGTGTGCGTCATCAATGATAACATTGTCATTCGGGAAGAAGTGCTTATAGATATTCGCAACCTCGGATACAATCTCAACCGCTGTTATATCGTGGTTATCACCCCAAAGCTTACGATTTCCGCCTATTCCTGCATAAAGGTTTAATATCTTCATTGTTCAAGCATCTCCTCCAAAACTCTTTTAACCTGTGCAGGCGTGCCGTGGTATATCTTAAGGTTAGTGTATGAATCACGCAATTCTATTAATCCGGAGGTCAGGTTTTTCACGCAACAAACATTTAAAATATTATTGGTTATTGTAAAGCAATTCTTTCCAAGCGTTTTATATGCTTTATTTTTTTTCGCCCAATCTCTTAACTGCTCAAACGTCTTAACCTCTTTTGGGCGTTCAATACAACATTCAGTCCAGTCTTTGCCTTTGAAGTCGTCAATATTAAAATAACCTATGATTTGCCTATTGCCGCTAAACAGTACCCAAAACATATCTGTGATCTTTGGCTCTTTTTCCCAAGCACAAACGCACCCTTCTTTATCTTGAGTTATCCAATTAACCCAAGAGAAAACGTCAAAAACACTACTCGCTTTCGTCATCATAAAAGCTCCTACTTTCTCAAATTCCCTTAAATGCTCTATAGCCTTTAAAGCATCTCTTAGTTAAGCGCTGTGTCAGGAGCGGCGCACTCCTCAATTCTAAAAGCGTAATATTTATCGCCAAAGGAAAATTTAACCTCAAAAAGCGGTTGCCTCTCTGTTTTCATTGTGAGTAAAAGAGGAAAAATGCGTGACAATAATGTCTTTTGATATTTTTTAAAAAATTCCTCCATATCATCAGGCACAAAAACGTTAATATCAATAAAACCGTCTTCCTCTTCGGTTAATTTTATTTCTTTTACCTCATTCTCGGTTATTTCTTTTTTAATTGTCATTTACCGCCCCTTTCGTGTGTTTGTTATAATTAAAATTGCTTTCAAGCCAACATTTCATATTGGTAATTTTATCCTGATCCCAAGTATTTTTGCGCAAGCGCTCTAAATCCGTAAGCACCGGCGCAATAGCGCTCCAAGCGTTTTTATTTGATAAAGCAACGGCATTGTTTGCTACGCGGATAACAAGCTCATCAAAAGTTTGTTGGCGCATAATTACCGGTTTGTTGCGCTTGATGAAATATTTAAGATTGCTAAACATGTGCATTTTCCTTTACCTCCTTGGTTTTAAGTTGCTTTAAAAGTTCTTTTGCTTTAACCTTAACGCGTGCAAGCTCGCTAAAGGGGTTGCCGTAATTTTCGGTTGCTAAATCCTCTAGCGCGCGGATAATGCGCTTTTCGGCTGTGATGTTAAACGGGTTAAGCCGCATTTGAATCCTCCTTTTTCTTTGGCGTTGGGCGCGTCATACAATATGTTGTGAAAAGCTTAAGCACGCGTTGGCGGCTCTCAACGTTTCTAAATTCCTGTGAACGCGTGCCACGCGTCCAGTCTTGTAAAGCGCGGTGAGTTAATTCTAAAATATCTTGTTTGTTCATTTTTGGCATAACTAAATACTCCCTGTTGATCCGAAGCCGCTTGCGCCGCGCTCGGTTGGTGTGAGCGTATCTGCTTTTATAACGGTTGGTTTGAATATTGGGCAAACAACAAGTTGAGCAATCCGCTCAAGCGGCTCTATGGTTTGCGCAAGATTGCTTGCATTGATAAGGGTTATCCATATCTCGCCCCTATAAGACGCGTCTATTGTGCCAAATTGGGCAATTAAACCGCGCTTTGTTAAGCCCGAGCGCGGGCGTACTTGTAATTCATATTGCAATGGCGTGCGTTTAGATCCGTCTTTTAATTCTTCCACAAAAAGCGGCGGCGTATCTATTTCAACAGCAATGCCGGTTGGTAAGCTGATGCGTTCGCCGGCGGCAATTTCTTTTGGCTCGTCAATGGCGGCGCGTATGTCATAACCACTATCGCCATCACGGCTTGCAAGCTCCGGAATATTTGGGAATAGATATTTAACTTTCAAATCCATCTCTCTGCTCCTCTGTTAAGTTTTCATAATCTGGCACGCGCGCTAAAATGGTTACGGTAATAAGATTACCTACAAACCAACTCGATTTGCTTATAATCTGCGCTTGCGGCGCTGGTAGATTATTGTTGAGCCGATAGTCTTTTTTTGTTTCATCAACAGGGTAATATGTTCCAACACACGGTTTGCAATTTGAAACCATAAAATAGTAATCGCCTGCGGCAAGCGTGTTATTCATATATTGTGAAGTGAGCTTTTTAGCTGTTTGACTGAGTTGCATTTGCCGCCTCCACCCTTGATAAAAACCACTCAATAAGATTTTCTTTGAGGTAGCCAACCCTGCCGCCCTCCATACGCACAGGATCTTTAATGCCTATGCCCTTGCTATCGTAGACTGCCATTGTTTCGGTTTTATAAAGACCGCCGAGATAATGCCCAATTTTTGCGCGCGCCACTACCGGCGGTAATGACTCCTCCAAATCTGCGCGAAGTTTTGTTAAATTAACCATAAAAACAATCCTCCCTTATGAATGTGATGGTAATGTTAAGTAATAATGTACGTTGAGGTCGCTCATCTGTTCGTCTTTGAACCTATCGCCCGCCCAAAAGGCAAGCCGAACTTGATAATACGGCGCATGATTGTTAAAGCCCGGTTTGTTGATGCGGTTTGGATTTGGCACAAGCACAACATAATCTTTCATTTGCGCATCGGTTGTTTGTTCGGGCTTGTTTTGCGGATAAGGTTGCCAATTATTCATAATCAACCTCGCCGAATTGTTGGCGCAAGCTATTAATCTCTTGCTCCAAAATTACGCTACTAACCTCAATTTGTTTCAAAATCTGTACACAATTATCAAAAGATTTGTTATATGCGTACATATTGTAAGCTGTAAAGATAACCGCCGCCGCGCCAAAAGCATATAATGCGAGGGTTTTAACCTTGTCTTTGAGCTTTGAGCAAAATATTAACTGCGTTTGCTTTTTTATGCTTTTATACTCGTAGATCGTTATTTGAGGTCTTGGCGTTGGCGAAGTTTTGAATTTATTTAATAAGTCTGACATAACTTTAATCTCCCTTAAATTTCATTAACTGGGATTATTTATAATCGTATTATGATTATTCTGTCAAGAAAAAAATAATCGCATTGTGATTATTTTTATAAACAGGTAATTAAAAACCGCTTAAATAAAGACTTTAAGCGGTTGAAAAAATTTATTTGAAATGTTAATTTTATCTTAAAAACATCAAAATCAAACGGTTATTTGCTCCACAAAGATAAACCGCCTATTTGTAATATCGGTGTTGCTTGAGGTTCTTTTTCCGATTCTTGGTAATATTCACCGTAAGGGTTGCCATTATAATGATTGTTGATGAGCGCATAAAAATTATTTACTATATTTTCGTAGCAATCATTGCCCTGCATACTAAAAACTTCTTCGCTTGTCTTTAAGTCAACAAAGGATATGGCATAATGATATGAATCTTGGAGGCATAATACGCCACAACAACCGCCGGTTCGTCTTACTATATTGTCCGATAGCTCATAACGTGATGTGCGTTTTGCATATCCGCTATCTTTTGTGTCGTTTTTTACATACAGCTTATAGCCTGAATTTATAAGCGATTGCTTCAAAACTTGGTGCATTTCTGATAAGTTTGCGGTTGATATAGAAACCGTCTTTTGATTAGTGTCTATTTGCTGATAAGAAAAGATGTTTTGTGTTTCTGCACATGCGGATAATAGACACACAAAAAGTAATATATATTTTTTCATTTAGTCCCTCTCTTTAACTTTATCTGATAGTTTTTCCGGTTGCGAAGTATGTTTTTCATCTTGTGCCGTTTTAAATACATTCGTATTATTTGTATTTTGAGGTGTGGCAAATTTGCGGAAAGTGCGCAACATTTCCCTTTCTTCAGGCGTTGTTTCTTTTGGTTGCATATCAAGAGGCAAAAGCTCATAAGGCTCAACCTCTAAAACTTCCGCAAGACGGCGCATCCAATTTGTGCTAAACTCTATTTGGTCGTTTTCAAGCTTTTGAATAGTGCCTTGTGTAATACCTAGCTTTTCCGCAAGCTCTACCTGAGTCATGCCGTGCGCCTTTCTTAATACTTTAATGCGATTTTTTTCCATATTATCACCTCTTTTCTGATTAATTATAATCATTTTATGATTATTTTTCAACAAAAATAAGGTCAAAGCAAAAAATAATCACAAAAAAATTATTTTTAATTAGCCTTAATTTGTTTTAATTGATACCATAAATTTAAGAAATAATCACAAAACGATTATTTTTTTATTGCATTTTTTTCTTTTTGCGAACATCATAGTAGCGGAGGTAAAAATGATGACACTTCAAAAATATTTGGAACAGACCAACAAACGTGTTGCGGATTTGGCGCGCGATTTTAACGTTGTCCATTGCGTTGCGCGGCGTTGGGCAAATGGCGAAGTTATGCCGAGCCGACAAACCATAGAAAAAATCTATGAGTGGAGCGGTGGCATGGTTGAGCCTAATGATTTTTATAATATTGGCGAAACAGAAAAAGATGAGGGCTAGATAATGCTGAATGCACTTGCTTATATGACGAAAGACGAGCGTAAAGATCTTGCTAAATATGTGACGGATTTGGAAGCCGCCACAAAAGTTGACACTGAAATAATTTTCAGGGCGATGTGCGAGAAAGGCGTTAATATCAATACGGCAATCCATTGTAATATGATAAAATGCCAAACATTAATAGAGATGGGCGAGCCTATTTATGCACTTACCGTTGATGACTATGCGCAAATTTGCGCACCTAAAACAGAAGAACAGCGCCGGAAAGTCCTATGTGATGTACTGACGGAAAAGAAACTTAATTTTGAAAAAGGAGTAAAAACCATGGAAAACAACAGTAAATATAGCGAAACACGCATTGGAAAGGTTTTAGATAAAAAGCCTGAACCGAAAGACGAGCCTGTTATGGATTGCGTTGCAAAAAAAGATGCCGAGATTGGCGGCATTGCCGCTGACCGCTTGCGTTCTTTTGTTGAACGCATTGAACGGCTTGACGAGGAAAAACGCGGGATAAGTAGCGATATAAACGATGTGTTCGCTGAAGCTAAAAGTGCCGGTTTTGATGTCAAGATTATGCGCGTTATCTTGAAGTTGCGTAAAATGAATGCGGCGGACAGAGATGAGCAAGAGAGTTTAACGGAGCTATACTGCAAGGCTCTTGATATGTAAAGCCTCCATAAGGACAGGAAAATGTGCGTATTAGAGGGGGATTGTTTTGAGTTGTTAAATACTGTGGCGGACGGCAGTATTGATATGATATTGACTGATCCGCCTTACGGCATTGCTAACGACACAAAAATCACAAGACTTGGCGGATCGCAAAAATTTGCGAAAGCAAAGGCAATTACGCACGATTTCGGCGCGTGGGATAAATTTGGTGGCTTTGATGATTTTATGAACTTTACTAAGCGTTGGGTTGATTTGTGTGTTCCGAAATTAAGGGGGGGGGAATGTTTATTGCATTTTTTGATAGGGATAGGATAAATTTTTTATCGCACTACTTGCAATCTCAACACGGATTTAAGTGTAAAGGGTATTTTTCTTTTATAAAACAAAATCCCGTACCGCAAGCACGCAAGGTAAAATTTCAAAACGGTTGGGAAGAAGCTGTTATGCTCCAAAAGCCGGATGGAAAGCTCACTTTCAATTATGAGAATGGTCAACAACCTGATTATATTATATTGCCAATATGCAGTGGCAATGAACGGACAGAACACCCAACGCAAAAGCCGCTTAAGGCTATGTATCCTTTTATCAAATATTTCACGAACAAAAACGATTTAATTTTAGATCCGTTTGCCGGTAGCGGCACAACTGCGGTTGCGGCGCGCAACTTAGGGCGGCGGTTTATTGTCATGGAAAAAGAGCCAAAATATGCGGAAATAATCCGCAATCGGCTCAATAACTTTAACACAAAGCACGGCAAGCCAAACGCCGCGCAAATTAGTTTTAACTTATAATTTTAGGGAGATTTTTAACATGGTTGAGGAAGTAGAAAAGAAAAAAACAGGTTGGGTTGTTCCTGCCGACAGCGTGGAGGTTATGCGGAACGAGGACGGCGAACTGTTTAAGGAGGCTTTTATCGCTATGCATGATTATAATATGTGTGGTGCGGTTGATTTTCAAAAGCTATCGCCGGCGGCAAGAATCCTGTTTAATTCTTTCAAAAATACAATGGATGCAAATTTGTTGCGGTATGAGGCAATTAAAAAGCGGAATCAAGAAAACAGCAAGGGAAAAAGAAAAAGCGGAGGACGAAAAGGCAATGCTCGTAATTAAAACCCAAATGAACCCAAACGAACCCACTGGGTTGTTTTGGTTTAAAAAACAGCAAAAACGAACCCACTGGGTTATTTTGGTTCAAAAAATAGCAAAAATGAACCCACTGGGTTATTTTGGTTTAAAAAATAACAAAAATGAACCCACTGGGTTATAAAAAATGAAATGAGGTAAAAATATGTGCCTGAAACCCAATAAAATGGAAATTAAAAAAAATTTGGTAACCCACTGGGTTATTTTGGCTCAAAAAATTGCAAAAATGAACCCAAACGAACCCACTGGGTTATTTTGGTTCAAAAAACAGCAAAAACGAACCCAAACGAACCCACTGGGTTATTTGGGTGTAAAAAACAAAAGAAAAAGAACCAAAAAGAAAAATAAAAATATATTTATGGGTTGTTGGTTTAAAGGATATTGGTTTAAGGGTTTTAGGTTAAAGGTTTAAGGATTCAGGGATATGGTAAAGGGGTTATTAGGGGAAAAGGAAAAGGTTGAACAACTTGTGGATAAATCCATGGGGTTTGTGGATAAATGCTTGCTTACAAACGCGCCTTTGCAGACAAGCCTTACGGCTTACCCTTGCAAAGACTGCGTTTTGCAAGCATTTTGGATGATTTGCGCTAAAAAAGCGCAAAGGTGCGCAATCTTACGATTGCTTATTGCGGCTTACGCCGCAGGCTTAGCAAGGGATAAGGGGCGCGTTTTGGGCTTTGTCCGTAAATTTCTGTCTATTACTGGTTGAGAGTTTGAAAGGATTTTGTCTATGTTAAGAAGAATAGAAACGATTGAAGACGTTAGATTTGAGGTATTGCGTTATTTTGAAACGCTTGCGGCGCTCCCAAAGCTCCGCCGCCCTGACTATGCTAAAAACTACATGTGGCTTTTCATCGTTACGGAGTGTACGGCGGAAGATGTTGAAAATACACGCTTTAGCCCTACAAACATTGATATTGCCGACTGTTGGTATATGGACGCAAACTTTATGTGTAAATTAACTCGTTTTGAATTTGATTTGCTTGCGGCACGCGTTCGTGAGCGCCCAACACCTTGGAAAGTTGTGTGTCATAAACTCGGATTCACACGGCAGATGTTGGATTTGTATCTTAGAAAAGCCCTTGAAAAGTTATACATTGAAATGAAAAATGCTTTATAATCATATAGTTAATGTGTTATTTTACACTCATTTGACAATATTTTACACAATTTTACATTTTTCCATTTGACATAATCGGGCGAATTAAAGTATAAAAAGTATAAGCTAGGGGTTTTACACTCTAGCCAAAAGACGCAAGGATTTGAAACCCTTGCGTTATTTTGTTTGGCATAACTGGGGCAATGCTCCGGCATTAAGTAAGAACGGCGGTGCACTCAACCACACCGCCGTTTTTTATATGGAGGCGGCTCATGAAAGGAAAGGATAAAAAAGCGGCTGTTAAACCCAAAAGAAAGGTTGGCAGACCAAAGGCAAAATGGAAAACAAAAGCAAATGCCGATCGCATTTTTGAGGCTATGAGAAACGGGCAAAGCCTCCGCAATTATTGCACTCTCAATAGCTTACCCCTGACTAAAGTTTACGAGTGGTTGAATAGTGATGAATTTCGTGAGAACTACGCGGACGCGCAAGCGGCGCGCGCGGATTATTTCTTTGATGAAATCTTGAATATCGCCGATGATTGCCCTCCTGATAAAGAGGAAGTGGCAAGGGCAAAGTTAAGAATTGAAACACGAAAATTTGCGATGGCGCGGATGAGCCCCAAAAAGTATGGGGAAAAGTTTAATGTAGATTTAAGCGGCACAACCGAGGTAAAGCATAATGGAAAAGTTGATATTGCTCCGACAGATAGCGCAATACAAGGAATTAATGCAATCCTTGGCGCAATTATCCGATCAGGAAAGAGTGAGCGCGTGGAGGACACTAGCGAAAAATGATTTGTTTTTTCTGATTGTTTATGTGCTTGGGGTTAGTTTTGCCAATAATCAATGGGTGCTTGATAGGTGCAGGGAATTTCAAGAAAAGCCCTACGGTTATTTAGACTTGTGGGCGCGCGGACATTATAAAAGCACAATTATTACATATGGGCACACGATATTTGAAATATTAAACAATCCCGAAATAACAATTGGGATTTTTTCACACAAGTTGCCGATTTCAAGGGCTTTTGTGATTCAAATTAAAAACACATTGGAAAACAACGAACTCTTAAAGGCGTTGTTTCCTGAAATTTTGTATGCAGATCCTAAAAAACAAAGTCCTAAATGGACGGAAGATAAGATTTGTGTAAAGCGCAACAGCACACGCAAGGAAATGACTGTTGAGGCTTGCGGTGTGGTTGAGGGGCAACCTACGGGCATGCACTATGACATTTTGGAGTATGACGACCTTGTCACGCTTGAAAGCGTGAGTACGCCGGAGCAAATTTTAAAAACAACGGCGGCTTTTAGAATGAGCTTAAACTTAGGCTCCGCAAACGCCAAACGTATCATGATAGGCACTTTTTATGCTTATAATGATACATATAACGAACTTATTAAAGATGGCACGGTTTTGCCGCGGATATATCCGGCAATGACTGATGCCACGGATTTTAACACGAGTGTTTTCTTATCGCCCGAAGATTTGAAAGCCAAGCGTGTTGAAATGGGCGCGGCGACATTTGGAACGCAAATGCTCCTTGATCCATCTGTTGCTAATAACCGCTATTTTATGCCGGAATGGATAAAATACTATAACGGCGAGGGTTGGGAAACAATGAATCGTTATATTGTGGTTGATCCGGCAAGCTCAAAAGATAAGAAGAGCGATTACACGGTTATGATTGTATTGGGCTTAGGTAAGGACGGCAACTATTATGTTATTGACGGCATACGCGATAGGCTTAATTTGTCCGAACGCACAAACTGGCTTTTCCGCTTGGTGCAAATGTATAAGCCCAATGCTGTATGGTATGAAAGTTATGGGCAACAGGCTGACCATGAACATATTGAAGCAGAAATGGCGACAAGGCACTATCGCTTTAATATCAACCGGCTTGGCGGAAATGTTGCTAAAAAGCAAAGGATTGAACGGTTGCAACCGCTTTTTGAGCAAGGAAAAATCTTTTTCCCAACACGGTTACCGATGATAACCGTTGATGGGGAAATAAAAGATTTTACGCAAACTTTTATTGACGACGAATATTTGAAATATCCGGCGGTTAATCACGATGATATGATTGACGCGTTGGCAAGGCTATTTGATATTAATGGCGTTTTTCCTAATGCAACCGGCGGAACACCTTATCAAACGGTTATGTATAATAGGGGGTAACAATGGCGATAGTTAGGAGGTATGAAAAAGGCGATGTTGAAAGCATCGCCTTTAATGATATTGGCAAGGCTGAATGGAAAGCCGATCCTGATAAATCGGGGTTGGAAAACGGCGAGGCTTATACCATTATCGTTGGCGAATATAAGTGTGTTTTGGCGGTGGAGTATATTGACGGCTGTTATTGCGTTTGGTTTTCGCCGGACAAAAGAATTAGCCCTTTGTATTTGAAATACGCCAAAAAGCTTATTGATAAGGTGGCTGAACGTGGTTTACCACTGTGCACGCTATCCAAAAAAGGTAAAATGCAAACAAAAATGCACAAATTTTTAGGCGGTAAGCCTATTGGAACGGATAAAGGAAAACAAATTTGGCTTTATGAAAGGAGTTAATTATGGGAAAAGCAGCTAAATCAGTTACTAATTCAGTTACGAAAGCAGTTAAAAAAGCCGTCAAAGCAACAACAAAAACAGCTGAAAGCTTTGTTAAATCGCCCGTAGATCAGGTTAAATCACTCGCAAAGGGCGATTTGATGGGTTCTATGGATGCCGCGACAAGATTTGCTACAGGCGGTATAGTTTCATTGGAAGATAAAGGTCTTTTGAACGCTAATCTTAATCCAAAGGTAAAAGATGCAAGCGATCCTGTCCAACAAACAGATACTCAAACAGACGGTCTATTGCAATATGTGAGTGATTTGCGCACGCGTAAGGCAAGACGTAATAGAGCAAGCACAAATAACACTGACGGCAGTGCCTCCGGCAATGCGAATAAACTTAGCGGCACAACAGCGTTGGGGGTTTAAATGGGTAAAAAAATTGAAAAAGCCTTTAAGGCTTTGAGGTATAAAAAAGCTCAAGAAGAAGCGCAAAGGCAAGCGGCTGAAGCGCAAAAACAACAGGCGGCGCAAGCTTTAGCAAATGCTAGCGCGGTTACAGATAGCGGGCGCACAACAACAGTTGTAAATGATACCACTAATGCGCCGGCAACCTCTGGAACTGCTGATGACGAATTAATTGAATATGTTGGCGATGTTAGAAATCGCTCATCAAGACGCAAACGCGGTGCGCCAATGGCACAAAGTCAAGGAGTTCTTGGGCAACCAACCACCTTAGGAGTATAAAAATGTTTGATATTAACAAAGAGCAAGCGCAAGAATACATTAGAGATTTGGGCAAGCTTGAAAATAACCGCAAGCCGTTAGAGTCCGTTTGGCAACAAATTATGGAAATGATTGATCCGGCAAATGCGTTTATCACAAAAAAATACGCGGCTAAAAAGATTTGGAACGAAAAAATCTACTCAACAACAGCTCAAAGGGCTTTGCCAAAGTTTGTGGCGGCTTTGCAATCAACCGTCACGCCTAATAATCAGCGATGGCATAGATTTACCGCGCCGCTTAACCGCTTAAAAGAAAAACAAGCAATTACGGATTGGCTTGAAAAACTAACCGATGCTATTTTTGAAATGCGTTACCGCCCGAATGCCGGATTTAACAAGGCAATGATTAAAACTTGGCGCGGATATGGCAAGCTCGGTTTGGGCGTTATGTTTGTTGACGAAGATAGAGATGGCGACGGCGCAACTTATGAATCTGTTAATATTAAAGATTTTTATCCCGTTTTATATAAAGACGGCAAAATTAAAACTTGTTATCGCAAAATTGTAAAATCAGGTTGGGAGGTTTGCGAACTCTTGAAAGACAAAGGCATTAATCCCGAAGAGGTTATACCGTCCGAGGTTTTAGACAAGGTAAAAGCGAACAAGTTTTGCGAATTAAACCTTATTCACGTTGTCTGTAAGCTAACCAAAGAGGAAGTTGACAAGTATAAAGATATTTTGGAGCGCCCTGATGGCTCTAGGATTATTACAAAATATCGCTATAAATCATTCTTAATCCTTAATGATATAAATAAACCGGCTGTTTTGGATAGCGGTAAGTTTTTTACTTGTCCTTATATGTTTACGCGCTATCAAGAACTGGACTATGATATTTATTCAAACTCGCCGTCTTTGGAGGCTTTGCCTGATATTAAGATGTTACAGCGCATTAAAAAATCAACGATAGAGGCGGCAGAAAAGGCTGTTGATCCACCGTTGCTTGCGCGTAATGATGCGGCGTTTGGCGGTTTAATGCCGATTGCCGGCGCTATTATGGCGGGTACGTTAGATGCAGAGGGGCGTGAATTATTAAAACCATTACAAACCGGCGATAATACGCGACTCGGCGTTGAAATGGAAGAACTGACAAACAAGGGAATTGAGGACTTTTACCTTGTGCCGCTCTACATGATGTACTATCAGGAGGGCAAAATGACGGCAACGGAAATCAATCAACGCGCCTTTGAACGTGCAATGATTATGAGTATTAACGTTTTCCCGATTGAAAACGAGCTACTTGATCCGATGGTTGCGCGTGAGTTGGATATTATGCGCCGGCAAGGCAAATTACCCGATGGAATGCCTGACGAATTAAGGGCTTTAATGGATTCGGATGAACCTTATGCGGCTATTCAATACGAGGGTGAACAGCATAAGGCGCAGGAGTTAATCAAGGCTAATGGTATTGCAATGACAATGCAGGCCGCCGTTGGTTTATCTAACTTTGATAGGCATATACCTTTAGCCTTTAAGGGTTATAAATGTCTAACAACCATTGCAAGCGCAAACGGTATGCCTGCGGATCATTTACTAAATGAGGACGATTACGAAGAAGTATCACAACAGCAAGCCGACATAGCGCAACAAGCGGCGGCGCAAGCGGCAATAGACAGTGCGGCGGCTAGCGTTGCCGGCGATGTCAGCGCGCGCTATGATAATAGGCTTGCAACAGGGGATTATTAAGATGGCTGATACTGATGAAAAAATAAAAAAAATGCGAGAAGATACAAGGCTTGCTGTTGAGCAACTTAAAGCTGCTTATGTGGAGCTTTCAAAGAATGAGGTTGTTATGCAAGACTTGAGAACGTTTTGCGCTCTGTCCATACCAACGGATATGAGCGGAAAGACACCTAACCTTGATGCAAATAAGGTGCTGGTGGCAACCGGGCGCGCCACGGTTCTTGAAAGAGTTGACTACTTTATCAATACACCTGTGGAGCAAATTGTTAAACAATATTTAGGAGCTTAAATATGGCAGAAGAAAACGATAATGCGGCGACTGGCGAAACACAAACCACACCGCCGGAGCAAACTACTACACCACCAGCGGAAACGCAAACACCTCCTGAGGCAGGAAACGATAAAACCCCTAGCGACAACGCCGGGGGGTTGGTTTTTCCTGACGGCACGGACGGCAATGCTGTTTTGGCTTTTAGAAAATCTTGCGGCTATCCTGATGAGGCAAGCGGTTATGGCTTGCCGATGGAAACGGAAGAACAAAAAAATCTATTAAACTTTATTCATAAATGCCAACTTGATCCGATTGCGGCAAAAGTCGTGGTTAAAAATGTAGCTGAAATAATGGCGGCTGATGAAGCAAATGCTAAGCAAGCCTTTATTGATGGTTACAACAAAGTTGTTGAGAGTTGGGGCGAAAATAAAAAAGAAAACGAAAGCTTAATGAATAAAGGCTTGTCCTTGATGAAGTTGGATCAGGACAAGTTAAGGGGAATCTCCGAATCAATCGGAGTGGAGGCGGCACTCAGTATGATGATGCTATTGGGAAAAACACAGACAGACCATAGCGGCGTGTCAGGTGGCAATAGTGAAGATAATGAGAGCCTTTTGGGGTATATTTCGCGCAAACGCGGTTATTAGCTGTGAGCGAAATATATTTTTTAACAGGAGGCAATAAAGCCTCCATTTTTATAAGGAAAAAATAATGAGCAATGATACTTTGCAACAAGTAGCTTTGAGTTATAGCAAAACGCAACAGATGCTTATTAACAGCTTTATGAAAGAATTAAAGTTTTTGGCGACTGTTCCGTTTATGCCGGCAACTCATGGCTTATTTAACCAATACGAAGAAGTGTCCGGCGTTAGCGGTGCTTCTTTTCGTGAATTTGACGCACCAAACGTCGTAATGGATATTTCAACCATTATGAAACAAGAAAAACTTGGTGTTTTGGCTGGCGAAATGAGCGTTTCCGAGGAAAAGGCTGTTTTGATTGCCAACAATACCAAAGATGGTGGCAAAGCGGCTGAAATCTATTTCGCCAAACGTACGCCTATTGTGCTTAATGATGCTGGTAAGGCAACAGAGCGGCACTTTATCTATGAACACCTTTATAAAAAGGCGTATCAGTATAATAAACTTGTCGGTTCTGATACCTCTAAGCGCACAATTATTAACGCCGGCGGCTCTAATAATACCAACTACTCTATTATGGCTATTCGCCAAAATAAAGAGGAAAACTGCGGACTTGTTAGCCCTGTCGGGGAAAACAGCGACGAAGTGATGGTCATGGATTGGCTGAATGGCGGCGAGCGTCATAAACTTACAAGCGGTCCTGATGCTGGCAAAATCGGATATGAGGCGACCTGGAAAGCATTTTTAGGCTATCAGGTGGCTCGCCCTGATTGCTTAGGCGTGATTGTCAACATTGATCCGGCGAACGATCATGATGTTACGGCGGCAATGATTGATGATTTGCTTGATAGAATTGAGGCAGATCCGTCTGATACTGCACTTGTTATGAGCCGTGGCATGAAAACCCACTTAGGACAGTTCAAGTATGAAAAATTGCGCACTGTCTTGGCTGATGATAAGATTAAGAATGTTATCCAAGAATGGAATGATATTCCGCTTATCGGCACAAATACAATGTTACGCGGCACTGAGTCTAACTTTGATATGCCGTTCTAGGTTTTGGGCGCACCTATAACAAGGTGCGCCTTTGTTTTAACTTTTTTGTAAAGGATAAAAAAATGAAAATTGGTTTTTATAATGAAAACTTTATTGATGAGGCAACCGCGGCGGCTAGCGTTGATGCTACTCGTGGCGTTAAGGTTGGCGGCGCACTCGGACACGTTTTCGCACAATGTGTTGCTGGCGAGGGTGGTTGCACAATCGCTGACGGGAAAACCGTTACCTTAACAGCTACCGAATGCGATACTCTTGATGGCGTTTATTCGGACTTGGGTTCTCACGCACGCAAAATCAGTGGCGCTACAACTTTTGCAGAGGGTGAAGTGATTGCCGAAATTGGCTTTCCATCCTATGTAAAAGATTATGCCAAAGTTGCTTTTGCAAGTGACGACGAAGAAATTAGCGGCAAGGTAAAGATCATACCTTATACCGTTGGTTAATCAAGTTAATTAACGGAGGTAAGACATGGTTGAATATGTTGCTTTAACTGAAACTGTCTATAAATTCAAATTTTACCACAAAGGGCAAACGCTTAATGCTGGCGAAGAATTAGACAGTAACCCAAATTTTGAACGCGTTGGCGGTTCTAAACCTGCCGTTGCGAAGAATGACGGAAAGCAAGACGGTAATACCGTTGATGAAGTTGCTATTCGCACGCGTGCAAAAGAGCTGAAAATTGCAAATTGGCACAATAAAAATATTAAAAATTTATTGGCTGAAATTGCAGAGGTTGAGGCTAAACTTGCCGCACCGACTATCGTTACCGAGGATGAAAGCCCCGATGATGATAAACCCGCTGACGGTAAAGTACAAGCCGAAAACTAAACTTTGAGGGGGCTTATAACCCCCTCTTTTTTAATTTATTTTTGAGGAATTTTAAAATGAGTGCAACATTTACGACTGAGCTTGATGTTATCAATGCGGCAATACGCGCGCTTGGCGGTAAACATAATATTTCAGCGGATGATAAAACAAACGCGGCTGAGGAAATGAGCGCGGCATACCGCTTGACTCGCGACACTTTAATACGCTCCTATAATTGGAATTGTTGCATTAAAAGAGATACGGCGGCTTTTTTGGAAGAAAGCGCAAGCCTTTTATACCAAGATTATAAATATATCTATCAAGTTCCTAGTGATTGTTTGGGAATCATAATCATAAACGATAGATTTACCGGCTATTCAGGAACTGAATTAACTGAAAGATACAGCCCTTTTTATAAAATTCGCGGTAATAAAATTTATACACGCTATAAACCGCCGCTTATCATTGAATATAAATACAGAAATGAGGATGTGACAAGCTATGATGCTTGTTTTTGCAAAGTGCTTGCACTTGATTTGGCTATTGAATGTTGCGAGAGAATTAAACAAAGCACAACCGCTATTGAAGAATTGCGCCGTTTGCGGCAAGACGCTTTGGATGATGCTTTGCGCGCAAATGCACTTGAAATACCAGAAAGACCGAAATTAACCGGAAACTGGCTACGCGGGCGCACTATTGATGAGTGGGGAGTTGAATAATGGTGCAGAAAAGAGTTTTGCGCGCATTTAATGCAGGCGAAGTAAGCCCTGATTTATATGGGCGCGATGATGTGACAAAGGTTAATAGCGGTTGTAAGGTTTGTGATAATATGTTGCTTACCATACAGGGAGCGGCTTATTTTAGGGGTGGCATGAATTATTCCGGACAAACAAAAGATAACTCTAAAGCCTTGCTTTTGCGCTTTGCTTATAATGACAATGATGTTTATGTGTTGGAGTTTGGTAATCGTTATGTGCGCTTTTATCGCGATGGGGTATTGATGAAAGACGCCGATCAAACGCCTCTTGAGCTTGAAACGCCTTACTTATTGGCTGATTTATTTGACGCGGACGGAACACCAGCATTAAAAAGCGCACAGTCCGCTGATGTGGTGTATTTATTCCAAACACAAAAGAAATATCCGGTGCAATGCCTTGAACGTTTAAGCGATGGTCGGTTTAGTATATCCGAGGTTGATTATGCAGAAGACGGCGGTTTTGAGGACTTGAATTTGGAGCGTGATGATAGGGTTTATGCTTCGGCACAAACTGGTAGTGAAGTTATTATTACCGCAACAAAATCTATCTTTAAGCCTGGGCATATTGGAGGGCTTTTTTACATAGAACCTATTAATTTTAATGAAATCTATAATTGGGCGGAAGACAAAGATGTTAAAGCAGGTCAACGAATTGTTGCGAATTATAAAACATATCGTGCCGAGGCTGGCGGAACGACTGGATATACAACCCCTAAACATACAGAGGGAACAGCTACAGACGGCAAAATCAATTGGATATATGAAGATTGTGGTTATGGAATTGGCAAAATAAAATCTGTTGCGGAGGATGGCAAGAGTGCAGTTGTTGATGTTTTGCTCCCTATACCGTTTGCGGCTGTTGGCGAGGCTAGAAAAACGTGGAAGTGGAAATTTGGAAGTTGGTGTGAGGAATACGGTTACCCAACTTGTGGCTGTTTTCATCGTGAGCGGCTTTGCATGGCGCGGGGTAATCGTGTTTGGTTTAGTTGGAGTGATGACTTTGAAAATTTTGCCGAAAAAGATTTTGGCGCGATAACCTATGAAACCGGCTTTAGTTTTAATGTTTCAAGCGGTGTAACGGTTGGATCTACAAAATGGCTAGAAAGCGCAAAAGATTTGATTTGCGGCACTGATGTCAATGTTGCGGCTATTGGCGAAAGCAATACAAGCGATTTATTCTATGTTAGCAACTGCCGTAGCTTTGAACAAACACACGATGGTTGCCGCACGATTCAGCCGGTAAGAATTGGGCAGAAGTTTGTGTTTATTGATATTACCGGCAAAAATGCAAATGTTCTTACATACAACGCGAACAATTATCAGTACGATAGCGACACAATACAAACATACGCCAAACATATCTGCGTTGAGGGTATTGTGGATATGGTACACATAAAAGAGCCGTTTGATGTCATTTATTGCCTGAAAACCAACGGCACACTTTCTTGTTGCCTTTATGATCCGGCACAAGAGGGCTTAGCTTGGTATCGGATAAAAACAGATGGCGAGATTGTAAGTATTGCCGCCGATAGCGCGAACCTCGCTTTGTGTATTAAGCGCAAAAGAATTATTGACGGGCAAGAAGTTGATAATTATGGCGTTGAATTTTTGCAAAATCCATTTCAAGGCTTTTTCTCTAAGACAATCGCAGATTTTAATACGTCTAAAGAATACAAGCAATATTGTATTGATAGCCTCCTGGAGGCACAAAAAGAGGCGTGCTATTTGGACGCAAGCAACGTTTATACTAGCAATAATGAATTTGATGTTATCAATCAAGGACTGGATCATTTGGCTGGGCGCACGGTTAGTATTGTTTCCGAGGGCGGTATTGAACCGGAACAAACTGTAAAACTGGTCAATGGTGCGTGGACTGTAACATTGCAACATAAAAGCAAAATAGCGATTGTTGGGTTGCCATATAAAGGGGTAATTATACCAACCTCAATGGAGGGGGATGGGGAATCAAGCGCCCGTGCGCGTAAAAAGCGCATAAACCAAATAGGCTTTAGAGTTTATAATTCCATGGGCGGCATGAGTGGCGACACGATGGATAGTTTAAAAGATGTTTTAAGCCGCTCGGGTGGCGATGTCTTGGGTAATCCTATACCGCTTTATAGCGGCGATATTGAGCTTTCGCCATTTAATGGCGATTATGAGGAGGCGGAGCAACTTATATTTGTTCAACCCTATCCATTTCCTTTTACATTGCAGGCAATCGTATTTGAATTTGAAATTTATTAAAGGAGGTTTGACATGAGTGGAGCGGCTTTTGCGGCGGCGGCAAGTTTTGGTTTGAATTTTGCAAACAGTCTAATTCAAACAAACTCACAGATAAAACAATTAAAACAGCAAGCCGCCTTAAAAAATTTAGAGGGCGACATTTATGAGTATAATGCGGCGGCGCGAGCTAATGCTGACGCTTATAATGAAGATACAGACAGGCGTGCGCGTGATTTGGAGTTATCACGGCTACGCGCAACAACAGCTCAAAGCGGCGTTAGCGGTGGCACGCTGATTGATGTGCAAATGCGCTCTGAACAAGAGGCGGAACTTGATAATATGATGGAGCGCTATAATAATCACACTGCTTATGTGGCTACGATGTACGAAGCGCAAAAATCACGCACGGAGGCTCAACAGCTTTTAGCTAATGCAAAAAGTCTTAAAAAGAACCGTTGGCTTAATGCTTTTATAAGCGGCGCAAACGGCTCTATGGGAACTGCCGCTGCTGGCGGTTTGTTTAACGCTAAGGAGTAATAAAAGATGGCTATGGCTTTAGAAAATACATACACAAGGCAAGTAAGGGCAAACCCTACCGCTTTAAATCCAACTCAACACAATGTGCCAAAATATGATGCAACTGCTGAATTAGCTAATAATCTTACAGAATTTGGCACGGCTGTTGCCAATGTATATGCAAAAGCTGATTATGAGGCGGCTAAGCGCGATATGAAAGAGGACTATACAAACCGCGCTTTAGAGCAAAAAAACGCCCTTAACGAGGCAAACTCTATTGCTGAACCACGCATGCGTGAGGCTTATTTTGAAAAGGCAATGGATAAAATCAATAAAAAATATGGGCAAAATATTGATAGCCGTTTTTCACAAGAATATCAATCAATGACGAGTTTAGACGACAAAGAGGCTCTGCTTAATTTACGTTTTAAGCAGACGCAAGATTTACAGCGCGAAAACAGACTGCGTGCTACGCGTGAACGCGATAAGGCGGCTGAACAGGCGGCAAGCGCCAATCCTGCTTATGCGGCTGAAATTGATAACCGCGTGCGTTCTGATCTTGATGGTATGCTGAAAGACGGTTCACTTAGCCAATATGAGGTTGATATTGCTTGGGAAGATTACACGAAAAAGAAAACAACGGCAACCATTAATAATTTTCTTGACAGCTCATCTGAAGATTTGAGCGATGATCAGGTTAATACGGCACTTGATGTTATCACAGCAAGCGTAAGCGATGAAAACACGCGCAAACAGCTCAAAGATTTTGCGAAAGCTAAAATACAAGGGCTAAAACGGCAAAAAGAATATTTAGATACCTTTAATCAACTTCATAGCGAGTATGATCTATTAAATCAAAGCGCAACAAATAATCTAAGTATTTCAGAAATTAACCGCCGTATGCCGCAAGGTGCAAGTAAGGAGTATAAAAGCCTTATTGAATCATTAAATGGTTATGGCAAGCTTATCCAACCGGACGAAAGCGAAAAGGTTATGATAAAAGAAAGCCTTTATGATGAAATAGCGCAAGTGACAAGTAATGCCGAGGCAACGCCGCAAGACTACGCAAAACTTCAAAATAAGATATATGGGGCATTATCCGTTAAGGCTATAAGCGTTGCAGAGGGCAAGAAAGTTTTAGATCAGATAATTATGCCATTAAATGATAGTTGGGGGCGACAAATTGACAAACTTTCAACCGACAATCTTGGCTTATTTACTGGCGATTTAGGAATGAGTGAAGTGAAAGCTTATTTGGAAAACAACGGTTGGCTGAAAAACACCAAGCAAATTGCTAAAAAAAGCCAAAAAGGCAAAAGCTTGTCAAAGGAATTAAAGGCAGATGCAACGAATAACGCGCGATTAAGCATTAAAGCTTATCAGTTATATAATAATAACCTTTTAAAAGCGGCACAAGCCAACGGTTTTAATAGTATTGCTGATGTTATTGCGCTTGATGACAATTCACAAAAGCGCGCTTTATTTAAAAATGCGCAAGATACCACAATAAGACAACTGGCAAATGATAGATTTAGCTTTTTATCAGGCTTGCCCGAAGATCAACAACCTAACAAGGTACTTGATGGCGGCGTACTTGTTGGAAATACAAACAATATCAACAATGCACGACTCGGCACGCCTGTTACTGATACGCGTTATAAAGGCACTGCGTATGACGCGGAAAGCGGCAAATATGGTTTAGTGCGTGCTGATGGTACGATTGAAGAAGTGAGTT
The DNA here is from genome assembly GCA_947588655.1 of uncultured Alphaproteobacteria bacterium. Taxonomy (GTDB): domain Bacteria; phylum Pseudomonadota; class Alphaproteobacteria; order RF32; family CAG-239; genus CANPYS01. The sequence goes on from CANPYS010000003.1 coordinate 45,501, forward strand.
ATGAAAGATATAAACAATTTGGAGGGCAAAAATAATGGCTTGGGAAATTGAAAATACGGTTGCAACGGATAACGAAGAAAACAAAAATATCCAACCGCAATGGGAAATTGAAGACGTGCAACCTATAACGCAATCCGTTATGGATGCCGAAACTAAGCAAATGTATAATGTGCCTCTCGGAATGGACGGAACAGACGCTAAATTTGCGATTGATACGCAACACGGTGGCAAGGATAAAGGCTCGTTTTTGGGCAAGGTTTGGACTGGAATTGATACTCTTGGATCGCATATTGAAAGAGGATTCCAAGACTTTGACCGCGCCGTTGTTGAGCATGCGGGGCAATTAGTGGATTCGCTTGTTTTAGATAAAGGCTTAAGATACCAAAAGCGTCTAAAGTTGGTTGAAGATTGGGAAAATGGCGATTGGAGCTATTTTGGCAATCGCGAGCTTACCGATGAAGAAAAACAAGGTGTTATTAGCCGCCAAAAGGAACAAATTGCCTATATTCAAAACTTGCGCGAGCGGACACAAAAGTTTTTCAATAAAGGCGCTCAAATTATGCGCCCTGATGAAAAGATGAATAATGTTGATAAATTTCTTGTTGCGGCAAGTAGTGGCGTTATTAGCCTTGGTGAAGCGGCGGCTGTGTTTATGGCAACGAAAAACCCCGTACTAGCGGCTGCGACAATAGGAACATCATTCGCCTCTTTAAAAGATACTGAATATTTTGATAAAGCTATTGCCGCCGGCGAAAGCGCAAATGACGCGAGTACTGACGCGACCGTTGCCGGTGCAATAGAGGGCGGGCTTGAATTTGTTGGCGATAGGCTTTTGTTTGGCATTGCTAAGTTTAAACCTATTCAAGAGCTAGGAAACAAGGTTATTCAATCGTCTATTACCAAAACATTACAAAGCAAAATCGGGCGTTCGGCTCTCGGAAAGATTGCCTCAAGACACCCTCAAAGCATATTTGGCGCGGCTGTTAAGGGCGGCTTTACAGAGGGCGGCGAGGAATTTATGCAAGAGGGCGCTGGTATGCTTTGGGAAAATTATACTGGTGTTTCTAGTTATGGCATGGATGAAATTTTAAGCCAAAGTTTATTTGCCTTTGCGGCAGGCTCTATTCCGGGCGCTGGTATGGGCGGTATAGGAACAAGTATATATAATCAGAAGATTACAAAAGATAACAATTCTATTAAGAATATCTTGAAAGAAAACACACCTGAATTAACCGATGAAGAATTGCAAGTTGTTGCAGATAATGTGCAAGAGGCTTTGTTGCAACAAGGTGCGGCGTATGATGATCAAATTACAAATTTATTGCGCAAGGAATCGGAAATTGATGTTATGCCGGACGGTTTAACCGCTGAAAGCCTTACTGCCGACACGCGTAATATGCTCAAAGAAAAATATGGCATGAGCGATGAGGATATTAACAAAACCATTGACATTGCCGCCAATTATATTGACGCGCGCAATGGCTTTAACGAAACGTATAACGAATATTTTGATAAAATGGACACCGCTGGTTATGATCGGAGCGTGGCGGATAATGCCGCACGCGTTTTGGCGGCTCGCGCTGTTGCTATTGCAAGGGCGGAGGGTGTTAGCACAGAAGAAGTGCGCAAGCGTTGGAATTTGAACCTGACACGGCAAACCTACGAGGATTTTAAAAACGGCGTGCCGGTTGCGGATAATTATGCACAACGCCAACAGCAAATAAACGATATTATGGGCGTTGTGCCTGATAATTGGACGGATGAACAGAAAAAGGCGTTGCGTAAAGGTATTGCCGCCCGCGCACGCTACGGCGATCTTGACGCGGCTAATTTTAACGCCGAAACGGCTAAACAATGGTTTGAAAGCAAGGGAGCTGACGAATCCATTAAAGACATCAATAAACGCGTTCAAACCATTATGGGCGTTTTGAATTTTAAGGAAGAATTGGAAACAGTTAAAAAATCAAAGCGCATCAATCCGCAAGATATTAATCCGTTTGAGGCGTTGGTTAATGATAAACTATACAATAAGATTGCCAAAATTGATAAGGAAAACAGGGGCGACAGCCTGATTACGTTTATTGTTAAGCGCGGTGGCTTAAAAGACGTTGGTGGCGAGTTGAAAGCAAAGGACGCTCAAAAGCAACGTGTTGGGCTTATCAACAACAAAAGCGGGAACGATTTTGACGATATGGCTTTGATTGCTTGGGAACACGGGTATTTTCCGGCGAAGACAGAAAGACCAACCATACAAGATTTGCTTGATGCGATTGATGATGAGCTTTTTGGGAAAAAGCGCTACCAATATCAAGATGGCATCAGTCAATCAATGACCGAATATGTTGACAGCCTTGCTGAACAAATGGATATGCTCGGTGTGGATTATGCCGGTATGAGCGCCGAGGAGGCAGAGGCGGCTTATTATAAAGCGGCAGAAGAATATAAGAAAAACGCGCGGCAATATGAATCTGATTATGGCGATAATGGCGTAAATTTTGATGATGATCTTCCGCTGTTTCAAGAATCGGCAGAACTTGCTGATAAAATAAGCAAAATTGACGCTGAACGGCTTGCTTTTGAGCGAAAGGATATTAACCCCGAACTCAAAGGTAGGGAAAACGAAAAAGTTAAAGCGGTTAAAATTAACCGCTTTTTTTCTGATCGTGCGGAAAGCAAAGATATAAGCCTTGATGATATTATCGCGGCGATTGATACTAAAGTTAATAAAAATGCTAAAGGTACCCGCATTTTAAAAAATAGTCATACTGGCGAAGTTGTTACCTTGTCAGGGCGGGCGATTGGTAAAATGTTTAATACAACAAGAGATAGACTTGATAATCAAAATATTGGTGGCGTTCTCGGTAAGGAATGTATTGCTAATATTGCTGATATTTTTGACAGTGCCATGCTTATTAAAACCACAAATGACGAAAGACACGATACAAACAATAAAATTCTGCGTTACGCAAATGCTGTTGAATCCGATTGCGAAAATTTTATTGTTAAAATAACCGTAAAAGAAATGGCTAATAACCGCAAAGAGCTTACGGATATTGAAATTGAAAACAACAATGGCAGAGATTTAGCCGCCTATGATTTGAAAGTTGGCAGAAAAAATACCGTTGAGGGTAATTCCTCTACAGATAAATCCGTAGCCAGCCTCAACGGTAATGCTATTATTATAAACGATTTAATAGAGTTTGTCAATACCTATACGACAAAAACTATAAACATTAATGGAAAAGAACGCATGACAACCAATAGCGAAGGCAACCGCATTGCTAAAACCGAAGAGGGCTTGCGCGCTTTTTATGAATGGTTTGGGGATAGCAAGGTGGTTGATGATCAGGGTAGACCGTCGGTTGTTTATCACGGAACAAGAGCAAAGTTTTCAACTTTTGACAAGGGAAAGAAGGGCGAAGCATCATCAGTATCAAGGGTTGGTTTTTGGTTTTCCCCATCAGAGGAGTTTGGAAGAAATTTTGCGGAAGATGCGTGGTATGGCGAAGAAGATGTTATTGTTATGCCGGTTTATCTTAATCTGAAAAATCCAAAAATTTATAAACCAGGACAAGCAACAGAAACAGAGCAAAAAAAGGCTAGGAAAGCATTTGACAAGGCACAAAATAAATTAGAAGAAGCAGTTAAAGAAGAAAAAAGAATATTAGAAAAAGAGGGACTTTATGCATCGTGGAAATACAAAGATAAGGTTAATATTGATAAAATAAGAGAAGATTTCGAATATGCACTATCAGAGCTACACGCAACGCAAAAAAAAGATTCGTACGAAAAATTTAAAATGGATATATATCGTGTAGGCGGACAAAAACCAACTGATGCAACAGTCGGTGGGCTTGGTATGGCTCTTGACGATTATAATGCACCTGAAAAATATGCAGATATGCTAAAAGAGCAAGGATATGACGGAATTATTATTGAAGATACAGAATATGACGCTGGAAATATAACAAACGCTGAAACTAACACTCAATATGTAATTTTTGAAAGCAATCAGGCAAAATCCACAGAAAACATAGGAACATATAGCAGGACAAATAATAATATCTATTATCAGTCAGCATTTGCGGCTTCACGCGTTGACTATGAAGCACCGAGCCTTGAAGCAATAGGTACAGGAACAGACGCACAGACGCACGGTTATGGACTTTATTACGCTCTTAATAGAAACATTGCAGAAAATTATAGAGAGGGCTTTATTCAAGATGAGTATAATGAAGAAGTCCGAGAAAAAATAAAAGAATTAGGAAAAGAAGAAGCTATAAAATACTTTAAACAAAAAGCAGAAGAAGCAAAAATAAATAAATCTTTGTATAAAGGGGATATTCAATATCAAATAAAAGAACAGGAAGAAAAAAAATATAATATTATGTCCGATATGGCAAAAACAGGTGCAGAGGGGCAAATTCACGAGGTTGACATACCCGAAAATCCGTACTTGCTTGACGAACAGCTACCATTTGAAGAACAATCTGATTATGTAAAAGAAAGGCTTGAAAGAATAAATAAAGAAAGTGAAGCAAAAGGCTTTTTAGATACTTTGCGCTCTTATGACAGAACAATAGACGGCTATGATATTTATTATAAAATATCACAATACGTTAATGGCGATAAAGAAGCTTCCGCTTTGCTTGAAAGGTACGGTATTAAAGGAATAACATATTTTGGAAAAAAGGACGGCAAGTGCTTTGTTATCTTCAATCCGGCAGACATTAGAGTTATCCAAAAATTTTATCAAGAAACTCTTGGAAATAATACACCTCCGCGCGGTGCGTTTGTTGAGCGCGGTGATGAAAACATTATTTATGCTTTTGAGGGGGCTGACGCTTCAACAGTTATTCATGAACTTGGACACTTCTTTTTGCGCGATATGCAAAAATTTTCCGATAATGAAAAGACGGCTGAACAGTTAGCTGAAGTTTATAAATATCTTGGGGCTGAAAACGGCGAGCTGACACGCGAACAAGAAGAAAAATTTGCTGATACCTTTGAAGTCTATTTGCTTGATGGACGCGCGCCTAATCAGGTATTAAGAGGCGTGTTTGCTCGTTTCAAAAAATGGATCAGTAGCCTATGGTATGAGGTTAAGCGTCTTAAAGGTATTAACCTCACAAATGAAGTGCGCACAACCTTTGATGATATGCTTGGCGGTAAAGGGCTTGATTTTGCTATGCGAGCAAGCACGCTTAAAATGGGGCAAATGCTTGAACGCGGCAATATATCGCAATGGCAAATAAACCGCGCTATGCAAATGCTTTATGATGGCAAAATGAGTAAGGCAGACTTGCAAAACCTTATTCAAAAGCTCCGCAACGGTATGAAAAATAAAGAGTTTGTTGAGGCGCTTAAAGAATTTGAAAATAAACCTGCAAAAGGCAACAAAGAATTGCTTACCGAATGGGATTACACTGTTTTGCGTAACCAGTTAGACGGGTTGAACTTTAATCGTGACAATGTCAAGACGCGTATTGAAAAATTGCTTAAATGGAGCGAGCCGCGTACTAGTGGCGGCAAGCTCGTTGGGCGTTTTCCGAACAAACAGCTTAATGATGCTTTTGCTCGCTATCGTGAATTGGTAACAATGAATAAAGACGAGGCAAGGCAAAAACTGCAAGAGAACGTTGAACTCATTGAAGATCAAATGAGGTCTGGTGGCGATGTTGATATTGAACAGCTGATTTTTGAAAATCGCTTGCTTTCTTATAACCTCAACAAGATTAGCAATAGTGAATTGCTAAAATTATATGACGGCTTAGCTGAAAGCTATAATATAGGGCGTTTGACTGATAAAATTACTGGCGATGCCAAGCGTGAGCGCAAAAAACAAATGATTGAGCGAGCAAAGGCAGTCTTAACCAACTACGGCGCAATCAATCCGAACGTTGAAAGATCTGAAATCAAGAAAAGGTTAGCGCGCTTTGGTTTAAGTCAACAAAGTTGGGGTGGCTTGCTTGACACACTTTCAATGAATGACACACGTTCGCAAACCGGAAAAAGCGCCTTAAGCCAAGATTTGGATATGTTTGACGCTGAACAAAAAAAATATGCGGGCATTGCCGCTGATAGCGATAGTATAAGCGAAAAGCTTGAAAAGGCTTTAAGCGGCACAAAGAACAACGCGCAAAGCGTGACACATTACATCAATACGGAGCTTGATAAAAAGGTTGTTATTGAATGGAGTGGCTTAACCAACCCCAAAGAACGGAATCCAAAATACCAAAAATGGCAACAATTCAAGCGTACATTTACAAAAGATCAGCTCATTGATATTTATATGAAGTCTTTAGATGATGATACGCGCAATATTATGATTAATGATCCGGTTAATCAATACAACGAGGCTTTTTTGAGGCAGGTAAAAGACGAATTGACCACCGATGATTTGGCGGTTGCTGATGCTATTTTTGCCTTTTACAACGAAAACTATACGCGGTTTAACGCGTTCTATGAAGAGCATTTTGGCATGAGCTTGCCTAAGTCAAAATATTATACACCGCGTGCAATGAGCGTTGACGGCGTAAGTATTGACGACAAAACCACTCACGGCTATGCTAGCTTTAGCGGTGCAAAAAAACGTGTGGCGGTGGCTGGTACTGGCGTGATCAATATTCAAGGCGCGTTTAGAGCATTAAACAAATATATCAACCAACAAAACCATTATATGGGCTATATGGATAAGCTAACGGATATTAACGCCGTGCTAGCGAACAAAGAAATTAAAAACACCATTAACTCTTTGTTCGGCGCTGAAATGAACAAACGTATACAATACGAGATCAACAATCTCGCAAACAATGGAAACGATAAAGTTGACTCTTGGGGCAAGTTTTGGAATAAATTGCGTGCAAATTATGCAAAATCTGTGCTTGCGGCTAAACCTAGCTTGACAATAAAACAGCTTACCTCTTTTCCTGCATATTGGGAAAATATGGAAACGATAGATTTTGTTACTGGTGTTGCTGACTTTTTTGCACACCCTAAAGAGGCAATACAAATATTAGGTAGCACAACCTTAATGAAAACACGCGGAACGGATATTATCCGAGATTTTGACCAAATAAGCAAAAGCGATTTGTTCTCAAAAATGAAAAAAGCCAAAGGCAAAATAAAATGGAATGATTTGCTCATGTTTAATATTAAATTCGGCGATAGGGGCGCAATTTATATGGGCGGTTGGGCGTTATATAAAGCGGAGCTTAATAAAAACCTAAAAGCCGGCATGAGTGAGCAAGAGGCAAAGGCGCAAGCGTTGGCTACGTTTGAGCGTGTGACTGATGAAACGCAACAATCGGGGCGGTTAAGCCAACAAAGCTTTATGCAAAGCAATTCCGCTCTACGTGCGTTTACAATGTTTACAAGCTCTCAAAACCAGTATTTGCGCAAGGAAATTAACGCAATTCGTGGCTTGGTAACCGGCAGAATGAGTAAGACAAAGGCGGCTAAAACTATATTTATTTATCACGTTTTGTTGCCCGTGTTCTTCCAAGTCGTAAGCGATGGCTTTAGATGGGATAAAGATAATGACATACGCGCCGCCGTTCTTGGTTCGCTTAATGGTTGGTTTATCTTGAATAAGGTTCTTGAAAATGTTTATAATTGGCTTACAGACAATGGCAATATGTTCAAAACCCGCATGTCTGTCCGTGATTTAGTGCCGTTTTGGGGTTCAGTTGAGGATTTGAAAAACGATGTGCTTAAATTTGCCGATGACGAAATGGAGCTTGAAGATATGCTTGATGTCATTAAACCGCTTGGCGAAGTAACCGGTTTACCGCTAAAATATGCCAAAGACGTTATTGAAAACGCTGGCGAATATGCAGATGATGGGGAATATTTTAAGGAGGGCTTGTTATGGCTTGGTTGGAGTCCATATTCTTTAAGAGATTTGGGCGACGAGTGAAAAATAAAACAAAGTTTTTATTGACATTGTATTCCTGATGTAATACAATGTATGTATAAACGATGTAAAAATAATTTTAAGGAGGAAGATATGCTATCCGTTATTCAAACTAGGATTGATGCAGAAAGTCGCAAGCGCGCCGAAGATATTGTCGGGCGAATGGGTATGAATTTATCTGATGCGATTAGAATATTCATTTATCAAGTCATTAACGAAAGAGCCTTACCTTTTAAGCCATGCGTTGGAGAAGATCCTACTGAAGAGCTTAAAAAAGATCTTATTGAAGTAGAGGATGACTTGAAAAATGATCGTTTAGCGTCTTTTAATGATGTTGGCGCGCTTATGTCCTATCTCAATAAGGAGTAGTATAATGTATGTACTAAAACTTTCTAAGCGATTTAGGAGGGATTATAGACTGTGTGTTCGGCGCGGACTTGACGCTAAAAAGCTTGAAATCGTGTTAAACCTTTTGGCGGCCGGAAGTGAGTTGCCACCGCAATATAAGGATCATCCGCTAAAAAATGAGTTAAAGGGTTATCGCGATTTACATATTGATCCCGATTGGCTCTTAATATATAAATATTGCGACGATTCGATCATACTTCTATTTGCAACAGGTACTCATTCGGATCTGTTTAAATAGTTTTTAAAAGCGCAAACTTTGCGCTCAATTATTATAAATGAAACAAAAAAAGAAAACCACGCGTTTAACGCGTGGTTTTTCGTTACAACAATTAGCAGTTCAAGATGGACTGCTTTATTTTTAAGAAAGGTAAAACCATGACAATTACTGCAAGTATGCCCGCCAAGGCTGTCTATCTAGGCGATGGCGTTACTGTTAATTTTCCAGTTCCGTTTATTTATTTTGAAAATTTGGACGGAACAAAACAAATTAAAGTCGTTCTCGCTGATGAAAATGGCGAAAACGAGGTTGTACAGGAAGAGAATATAAATTTTACCATTACAGCGTCTGGTCAAATTAACGGTACGCTGACAATGAACACACCTCCTCCTGCTAATTATATTTTGACAATTCTATATGATATACCGATTGAACAGCTGACGGACTGGAAAGAGTTCGGTAGATTGCCTAGCGAGAGTATTGAAAAGGCTGTTGATAAATTGACGGCTATTATTAAACAAATTTATGAAGTATTAGATCGGTGTGTTAAGGTTACAATCAGTGGCAAGCAAACGCCTGAAGAGCTTCTTGCGACTGTTTATGATAAATTGGACAGCGCAACAGAGGTTGCAAAACAGGCTTCAAGCGCCGCCGAAAAAGCAACCGCCGCCGCGGATAACGCGACAAATGCGGCGGCTAATGCCGTGCAAGCGGCGGAAACGGCTGTGCAAGATATTGAAAACGCTGTTGCCGGCGCTAAAGACGATATTGCCGAAACCCTCCAACAGTCTGAGGCAAGCATTCAAGAAACGATTGCGTCGGCTATTGAGGATGTTAAAGGCGCGGCGACTGCCGCCGCACAAGAAATTGTGGATAATGCCGCCGAAAGCGCCACGGAAACGGCAAAAAGCAACCTTAATGCGTATGTTGATGAAACGGTTGAGCCGTCCTTGCAGAAATACGTTGATGCCGCCGTCGCTTCCGCCGAGGAGGCTCATAGTTACGAAAGCTTGGCAGAACAGAAGATTGAGGAGTTTAAGACATTATACGAAACTTCAACGTCTGAATTTGAAACGCTATACAGCACTTCAACATCTGAATTTGATACAAACGCGCAGGCTCAAACATCTGATTTTAACGCCAATGCCGCAGAGAAGCAAGCGGCGGTTGATAAATCAGCCGAGGCGGCGGCAAATAGCGCCACAGCCGCTGAAAAATCCAAACAGGACGCGGCGGCGAAAGCAGATGCCGCTGCGACATCAGAAACAAACGCAAAAAAAAGCGAACTGCTAGCCGCCGCGCTTGCAGAACGCGTGAGAAGTGAGGGAATTCCAATGAGCATTATTGAACACAAAAGAATTGAGAAGTCGGGGAACACCGTTAAATTGTACTGGCAAGATCCGCGCAACACGATTATTGACGGATATACACTTGCGAGTTGGAAGTCAACGACAATCGTTAAGAAACAAGGGACATACCCCGAAGACGTTGACGATGGCGAGATTGTAGCCATTGTAACAGAACGTAATAGATATTTAGACACGCCGCTTGAAGACACACAAGAGGATGCCGCAAATTGGTATTATCGGGCGTTTCCGTTGTCTGTTAATGGTGTGTATTGCCTTGACAAGCGCAACTGCTTTGGCGTTGTGTTATATGGTTACCGCATTAACGAGATTGATCAAGTGCCGTCTACGCGCGTGGAATATTTGCCGTATTGCGATAATTATTTCTATGATCCGTGTTCTATGGATCATATTGCTGATACGTTCAGTTGGGGAAGTTGGGAAAGGGCTTTCTTCGTTCCAAAGCCGTGCGCTTTGAAATACAACGGCGAAGTTGATTATTATCTTGATGTGCATGATTTTACTAAAAAGGCAGACGGTAGTGCTTCGGATGTGAGTAGCTTTGACTATGGCGGAAACTTCATGTGTGAATTTCCCAAGATTTTCGTTAAGTTTTGGCGCGAAAACAACTATATTTATGTCCTTGTATCAAATACAAAGCTTGATGATGGCTTTGAGTGTTACGCATGCAAGAAATCCGACGGAAGCTATGCTGAACATTTTTATTTGCCAATGTTTGAGGGTACAAAAGATACCGATAACCGTCTACGTTCAATCGCCACAAATACAGTGCCAACGGCTTCAACGAACGCCGAAACCGAAGCAACCTATGCAATGGCAAACGGTACGGGTTGGAACACTACATTGTGGGCAGATGAAATGTTGATGATCTTATTATTCCCGCTGTTATTCAAGTCCACAGATAGCCAAGTTGCGTTGGGTTATGGCGCAAGCGGCTCATCTAGTGGCTTAACGTGTAGAAACGATGCGGCGTTGGCAAAAGGCATGATGTATGGCACGGCAAGCGGCAATGCCGCCGGCATGACGTATCTCGGATTGCATAACTGGTGGGCGCACCGGTGGCGCCGATGCAACGGCTTAATGAATAATAAAGGAACGATTTACGTTAAAATGACACCGTCAACGATTGACGGCAGTTCTACGGACGGTTTTAACCGCACTGGCGAGGGATATATCAACACAGGGCATTTGATGCCCGCTTGCGAAAACTCGTACTACAGGCGTTATTTACCGGTCGGAAAATATGGCTTAATGCCGCAGACTGTTTCAGGCAGTAGCACGACGTATTATTGCGATGCCGGTTGGGCGAACAACGGTCAACTTGATCAGCTTCTCCTGGGCGGCTCTGTTAATAACGGCACGTCCGGTGGGGTGTTTTGCTTTCACGTTAACGGCGCACCTTCGATCACGAATTGGAGCTTCGGCGCTTCGCCCTCTTATCATCCCCTTTAAGGGGGTTTGCAAAGGGGGAGCAATCCCCCTTGCATTACGTTTCGGCGAAGCCGAATCTGTATTTTTAAAAAATTAAGAACTTGTTAAAACATTGGTTTTAATTTGATTACGGGATTGAATGGGCGATTTGTCGGGCGCTGTTCCCTCGTGGCTTCTCCTGGGCGGCTCTGTTAATAACGGCACGTCCGGTGGGGTGTTTTGCTTTAACGTTAACAACGCACCTACGAACACGAATTGGAACAACGGCGCTTCGCCAACCTTATAGCACAGGTAAAAAGCTCTAAAATGCCCTATCAGTTCCGCGCTAGGTATGGCGAAAATTAAGCTGTAAAAGGCACGGATTAGTAAGCGCAAGCCTAAAGTCCGTGAAGCTATAAGAGATGAAGACATACAACGGATTGTTTGATAAAATTGTTGACGAAGACAATATTCAGAAAGCCATCTTAAAGGCTTCGCTCGGCAAACGAAAGAAAGCAAGCGTCCGGCGTACGCTGTGTAATATCTCTGAAATAGCGCACAAATTGAGCCAAGAGCTTAAAACTGATACTTGGCGACCGGTTGAAGCACACCAAACAACGCAGATTAATGACGGTGTTGAGCTTAAAAAACGGTATATTGTTTGCCCGAATTTTGCGAGTGAACAATGCGTGCATCACGCAATCATGAATATATGCGAGCCGCTGTTTCGCAAGAAGTTTTACCAGTACTCATGCGGAAGTGTCAAAGGGCATGGTGGCGATCAGGCTAAAAAGTACATTGAAAAGATATTGAAAAAATATCCGGCTAAAACAAAATATGTTGCAAAGCTTGATATTAAGAAATTCTTTGCCAATGCCAAGCCGAGTTTTATATTTCATGAAGTCAGGCGCACTATTCGCGATCGGCGGGTACTTAGGCTGTTTGCGTTGATTTTGCGCGCAAATAAACAAATTGTAGATGGCAAGGTAATAAAAGGCGGCATTCCAATTGGGTTTTATACTAGTCCGATATTTGCCAATATCTTACTCAATCCCCTTGATCACTACATTAAAGAAGTACTTGGCATTGAATATTATGTGCGGTACATGGACGATATAATAATGTTTAGCCCGAATCGCCGCAAGCTCAAACGTGCTTGCCTATCAATCAGGGAATGGTTAGAGACTCGCAAGCTTCAGCTCAAACCGATATGGCAGGTTCACCGGATGACAAGTGTTAATTTTATTGGGTATCAATTTAAGAAGAGTGGTCTTATTCGTATTCGCGATAGGATATTCTTAAAATCCGTTCGCTGTGTGCGCCGTGTGGCGCGCAAAAAGGCGGAAAGGCGTATGACAATACATGATTGTCTGCGCATCTTAAGCTATATGGGGCGTTTCAAGAACGCCCAAACATATAGCGCATTTCGGCGGTATATTTCCCCGCTGATTAATATACGCGAAATGCGCAAGCGTGTTTCGCGGCACTTCAAAAAACTGGCAAAAACGCAAAAAGAAAGGATGGGTAACAAATATGATATGGCGACATGCAGAGGGCAACCAGCGACCGCGTGATGTGGAAGCTATTGCCGGCGGACGTTATATGATCCGCCAAAACATCAAAAAAGAAAGCCGCACCGATGCAAACGGGGCGGCTTTTGAATTATGGACGTACGATGAAGCAGTGGCTTCAACTGCCGAATATGCGGCATATTATGCCGTTCAAACGGCTGAACTAAAGCGCGAAGCTGAAATCGTTGACGATTATACATTAAAATTAATTGAGGAGGGAACGTTATGAGAGCGATTGTTGAAAGCCTTAAACGGCTATATGAAGCGGGGCGATTAACGCGGGCGCAGTTGTTGGAACGTGTTGACAAGGGAACAATAACCGTTGCCGAGCATGAACAAATTGTTGGCGAAGAGGAGCAAGGGGCATAAAGCCCCTTGTTCTTTATTATTTATAAAGGGGAAGAAGCGATGAACAATCAAAATGATATTGAAACGCTTGCGCGCACTCTGTATGGTGAGGCACGCGGCGAAAGCAGACAGGGCAAGATAGCTGTTGCTTGCGTTGTCTTAAACCGTGTCCGGCGGCACAAAATGTGCGGTTGGCGAGATATTGGCGGTTATAAGGTCGCAACCGTTGCGGCAACATGCCTTAAACCTTTTCAATTCAGCTGTTGGAATAAAAATGATCCAAATCGGAAGAAGATTATCAATGTGACAATGGATGATAAAAAGTTTGCTGAGTGTTATGAGATTGCGCAAGGGGTTTGCGATGGCTCTATTGAGGATGTTGTCCAAGGTGCTACACATTATTATAACCCAAAGGCTTGCGCGCAACCAAATTGGGCAAAAGGCAAGACACCGTGCGCGCACATTGGCAACCACCTATTTTTTAATAATATTGATTAAGGGGGTGCGCAATGATTAAAACAATCAAGGATTTGATTATTGAGTTCGGTTTGGTAGGATTTGCTTTCGGCATTTTATCAATTTTCTGGACAAAGGAGCAGTTGTCGCCAAAAGATAGGATGAAAAAGGTGTTTGCTTCGATCACGTTAAGCCTGATTATCGGCAGTATCTGCATGGGCGTTGGCGTCAACGAATACCTTACATTTGCAATCATCGGCGGCGGTTGTAGCTTTGCCCGTGAATTTTTTGACGTTGTCGGCGGAATATTAAAGATCTTGGGCGAACGTCCGATAGAAACGGTTAAGCATATTGTCAACATCATTCGGGGGAAAAGCGATGAAATTTAAGCTAATTCGTGGGCTTGGTAATATCGTCCTTATGGCGCTTGCGGCGGCGGCATTATGGCTTTGGGGCGGACACCAAGTAGAAAAACGCGCCTTTGCAGAGTGTGAAGCGCAATATCACAAGCAACTTGTTGAAATTGAAAGGTCTTATAAAAAGGAGTTGAAAAATGTTGAGAAACAAAGAGAAGTTATTCATAGCAAGCCTAATGCTACTCGCGACAGCTTGCTCCACGCCATGCACAAAGGTCTATTATAATTATTGTCCAATTTATCCGGTTGCAGGGAAAAATGTTGCTCTAGAGCTTGAAAAAGTGAGTTATGAGGAATATCCGGCGACTTGGGAATGGATCGGGCGCATTGATAAATTAAGGCAAGAACTTGAATTATGTAGGAGTAGAGAAAATGATGTTGAATAATTTTAAAATTGACGAGGACGCTCGTTTTGCAAACATTGTTTTGGCAGATTCAGAGCGTCAACCTTGTGAAATATGGACTCGCGTCATGGGGTATTTTCGCCCTGTTTCCGAATTTAATAAGGGGAAAAAGTCGGAATTTAAAAAACGCAAATGTTTTACGGAGGCAAAAGCGCTTGTGGGAATGGAAAATATTAAGATTCAAGCCTCGCTTGATGATGGTTGTTCTTGCGTCGCGGCAGAATGATTGTCTAGGGCGGCAATGGCGGCGGTAAATTTTTGCGGTGCAAGATGGGCATAGCGCATTGTCATATCTAGCGTTTTATGTCCCATGAGCTCCTTGACCGTGTATAAATCAACCCCCGCCATGACAAGCCAACTTGCGTATGTATGGCGCAAAGTGTGAAACACAGCTTTTTGCTGTCTGTCTGTTATCCCCTGATTAAATAGCTCATCTACAATTTCTTGATAACGATCAGATATTTCATGTAATGCGCCTCCGTTTATATCTTGAAAAATAAGACTTTCGCCTGTGATATTTAGCGATTCCACCCGTTTTTTTAACATAGTATGTATAATTTGCGGCATAGGAATATTGCGTGCGTTATGATTTTTAGATTTGCGAATCGTTAAGAATCCTGTATCAAAATTTATATCGTTTGCTTTTAATTCGTATAATTCGCCGGCTCTACAACCGCAATAAAGGGAAACAAGTGCCATTTCATAAACTTGCGATGTTTGGTTATCTTTGTAATATTGATATGTAAACGCTCTCTTGTCTTTTGGTTGTATTTTTTTTAAGCGCTCAAGCAATATTTCCGCCTCAGCATGTGTAAAAAACCGCAATCTCTGATTTTCCAGTGGTAATAGTTTAATGTGTTGCGTTGGATTTTCCTTTGCTTTTTTCCATAATATGGCTGTTTTGAAAATATGCCGGCAAAGTTTAATAACATGATTAATGGTTGCGGCGGCATATTTTTGCTCTTGGGATGTGCTTTTACCTTTTAGCATAGATTGTTTTATTTTTTCTATATCTTCAACTGTGATGGCTTTGAGCGGCTTTTCGCCTATATATTTCTTAATATGATTGTTGAAGTATTGTCTTTCGCATTTTATCCCTTTAGGTGTTTTTGTTCCATGTTGGGCGTTTTCATACAGATCATAAAAAGCGGCAAGGGTTATGCTCTCATTTTCATTTTCTTGCGCGGCTTTTCTTATAGACGCGTTTTTTTCTTTAAGCGATGTGTAACCCGAACCTTTTTTAATGTTCTCCCGAATCGTTTCCACTTCTGCCGCCGCCTTTGCCTCTGTATAGCCCTCAGATTCCCAACCGAACCCCTCATCTCTTTGCTTTCCGTTTATTGTGTAACGCAGAATAAAATATCTGTCAAAACGAATGCCATTTTTACGCGTTGGGTGTGAGCGATAATAAACGCCTTTATATCTTGTTTTTTGTTTTGTGCTTTTCTCAACCATATAAAGTTGTCCCTAATTTGTCCCTAATTTTTACATTAAATGCTATTAAGGGAAATTAATGATAATTAAAAGAATGATAGAGCAAAAAGCGCTTGAAGTCAAGGGTTTTGTACTTACGAATTAATGCTAATTAAAATCATTTAAAGTCACATTAAATCAGATTCGCAATCTGTAGGTCGTGGGTTCAATCCCCATCAGCTCCACCAAATTAAAAAAGCACCTTAGGGTGCTTTTTTAATTTGGCGCTCGCTGTGGGGATACTTGCTCCGTAAGCTTTGCGTTAATCGCAAAGCTAACTGCGCTTCGGACAAGATATTGTAACACTTGCTTCGCTCGCCTGTCGGCGGCTCGCGCGTTAACAAAATCTGATTAAAGTCCATAAAAATTATCCGTTGGGATATTTTTTATGAACTTTAACCCATCAGCTCCACCACTAGAAAAATAAAGGCTTTCACGGTTTTTGTGAGAGCCTTATTTTTGTTCTAAAAACAAAGTTGTCCCTAATTTGTCCCACTTTTACCCTAAAAATTACGCTATCTCCACTACTCTCCGTGTTTTATTTTTTAGCCGTTGATAACTTTTGATTATTGTTTGTTAAAAATTTTGATTTGATGTATATTTTCCCTATTGTAAACGTAGAAAAACAGGGAAAATAATGACTGAATTAACAAATGAAGAATTCTTAAAAAGTGAACAAGCCTATAATGCCGATTCCATTAAGGTTTTAAAAGGCCTTGACGCCGTGCGCAAACGCCCCGGCATGTACATTGGCGATACAGATGACGGCTCCGGTCTTCATCATATGATTTATGAGGTTTTAGATAACGCCATTGACGAGGCTTTGGCAGGTTATTGCGATAAGACGGAAGTCACGCTTAATCCGGACGGTTCCGCCACCATTCGCGATAATGGGCGCGGTATGCCGGTTGATATTCATAAGGAAGAGGGCGTTTCCGCCGCAGAAGTCATTATGACGGAGCTCCACTCTGGTGGCAAGTTTGATAACAATTCTTACAAGGTTTCAGGTGGTTTGCACGGCGTGGGCGTTTCGGTTGTGAACGCGCTTTCTACATGGCTCAAACTCCGCATTTGGCGCAACGACAAAGAATATTACGCCGAGTTTGCTGACGGCAACGTTGTTAAGCATGTTGAAGTTGTGGCTGATGCCCCGGGGCGCCACGGCACGGAAGTTTCGTTTTTGCCCTCGCCCAAAACGTTTACGCAAACAGAGTTTAGCTTTGAAACTTTGGAACGCGCGATTCGTGAAAAAGCTTTCTTAAATTCGGGCGTTTATTTAAAGCTGATTGATAACCGCGGCGCAGAGCCAAAAGAGGAAGATTTTCACTATGAGGGCGGTTTGTCGGCATTTGTGACGCATTTGAACAAATCCAAAGCTCCCTTGCATGAAAATATTATTGCCTTTTCGGGCGAAGATAACAACATTTCTGTTGAAGTGGCAATGCAATGGACCAATGCTTATAATGAAAGTATGCTTTGTTTCACAAACAACATTCCACAAAAAGACGGTGGCACGCACTTGGCGGGCTTTAGAGGGGCGCTCACACGTTCCATTAACAATTACATCACAGAAAACGGCCTGCTCAAGAAAGAAAAAAGCATTATCATGGGCGAGGATATGCGCGAGGGTTTAACCTGTGTTTTATCCGTGAAGGCGCCTGATCCGAAGTTTTCATCTCAAACCAAAGACAAGCTTGTTTCTTCCGAAGTTCGCCCCGTGGTAGAAGGTGTGGTTGGCGACAAGCTCAAGGAATGGTTGGACGAGCACCCCGCCGAGGCAAAAATTATTGTCGGCAAAATCGTAGAGGCGGCAACCGCCCGCGAGGCGGCGCGCAAGGCGCGTGAGCTAACCCGTCGCAAAGGCGTTTTAGACATTTCAACATTGCCGGGCAAGTTAGCGGATTGCTCCGAAAAAGATCCGGCGCTTTCAGAAGTGTTTATCGTGGAGGGCGATTCGGCTGGTGGTTCCGCCAAGCAAGGGCGCGACCGTAAAAATCAGGCGATTATGCCTTTGCGTGGTAAAATCTTAAACGTGGAACGCGCTCGCTTTGATAAAATGCTTAATTCGGCGGAAATCGGCACAATTATCACGGCTTTAGGCACAGGTATCGGACGCGATGACTTCAACGCGGATAAATGCCGTTATCATAAAATTGTGATTATGACCGATGCCGATGTTGACGGCGCGCATATTCGCACGTTGCTTTTAACGTTTTTCTATCGTCAAATGCCGGAGCTGATTGAACGCGGCTATGTCTATATTGCGCAACCACCGCTTTATAAAGCAAAGCGTGGAAACTCCATTATTTACCTCAAAGACGACCATGAAATGGAAGATTATCTGATTCGTGGCGGTTGTGAAGATACCGTTTTGGAGCAAGCCGGCGGCGAGAAAATTTTGGGACAAGACCTCATCAGTTTTGTTGAAAAAACCATGAAAGCACGCTCGCTTATTACGGCTTTAAGCATTAAAGCGCCTGAAAAAATTGTGGAACAGCTTGCTATTTACGGCTTGTTTGACCCGCAAGCGCTTGCCGATAAAACCACGCTTGCCACCACCATTCAAACCGTGGCGCAAAAGCTTGATTCTGCTGAGGCGGAATATGACAGAGGTTGGCAAGCCGAGCTTTTGCCGGACGGTTCAATCTCCTTTAACCGCACACTTCGCGGCGTGAAAGAAGAACACATCGTTGGCGCAAACGTCTTAGACAGCGCCGAGGCAAAAGTCTTGAACGAAATGCGCGCTTTCTTGCATGAAAACTTTGAAAAACCCTCTAAGCTGATTTCAAAATCAGGTGAGGAAAAACGCATTAACGGCCCTGTTAATTTGGTTGATGTGGTCATGGGTGCCGGCAAAAAAGGCATTACACTCCAACGCTACAAAGGCCTTGGCGAAATGAACCCCGAACAACTTTGGGAAACAACCCTTGACCCCGAGGCGCGCTCCCTCCTGCAAGTCAAGATTGACCACATGGAAGAAGCCGACGAAGTCTTCTCAACCCTTATGGGCGATGTGGTGGAGCCGAGAAAAGAGTTCATTCAAGAGAATGCGTTAAACGTCGTCAACCTAGACATCTAACGAGAGGGAACGCGTCTAATGGGCGCCTAATCGTTCAAAAAGAGGATTTGAAATTCACGTACTTCTAGGTCTTACTCATAAGGGTTGCCAGAAATGGCAACCCTAACTCGTTTCGGTCACTTGCTTTGTAAAACCTGCCACGGTCGCTACCGCTCCCTAGCAGTTTTAACAAAGCTACGCCGCTTGTGGTAAAAACAACCCGTTGGGGTTGTTTTTATCCTCGCGCGCTAAAATTCCAAATCCTCTTTTCTCACTTCTATTTGCCTCATTATCCGCATTCCCAACTTCTCCGTCCGTCACTCTGACGACCGTAGGGTAGAGCCTAAAAAACAACAAAAGTAATTGTTGTTTTTTAGGCGAGATAACGCGATTGTTAGCTTGCGAGGCGGCGACAGACGCCAAAGCAAGCGTTACAGAGCGGTGACCGAAGCGAGTTAGTTTTGCGCTAAACGCAAAACTTACGAGCAAGTAGAGTTTTCAAAACAACAAAAGTAATTGGTGTTTTTTGGGCTCTACGCCTCAGAATGACATAAATATTCTCATTAAAATCAACAACTTATCAACAAAACGTGTGCAAAAAAAGGTACGTTTAAATGTGCAATTTGTCAAGCAAATAATGCATTGTTTTTTCAAATATAAATTTCTTTGACGATTTGCGCATTTAAACGTACCTTTTTTTGAGAAGATTCTCAAAGGTCATCCTGAACTCGTTTCAGGATCTCATAAAAAGAGATGCTGAAACAAGTTCAGCATGACATTTGGGGGCGTTTCAGAATAACGATTCGGATGGGGACTAATAATTAAGGAGCAGATAATGAAGTATGTTTTATTTTTGATAGCAATTTTGTTTTCAAATCAAGCGGTGGCATTAGATTGTAGCAAACAACCGACCTGTGAAGAATTAAATTATTCCAAAGAAGATAATCCGAAATGTGATAAAAACGGTTATATTCT
This sequence comes from uncultured Alphaproteobacteria bacterium, assembly GCA_947588655.1. Lineage (GTDB taxonomy): Bacteria > Pseudomonadota > Alphaproteobacteria > RF32 > CAG-239 > CANPYS01. The sequence continues at coordinate 65,519 of CANPYS010000003.1, forward strand.
TTGCCCTTACGACCAATCATATAAAAAGTGTGTGCAATATAATTGTGAAACTTTAGGCTTTACACAATCGGATAAATCCTCTTGGTGTGGCAAAATTTCAAAATGCCCAACAGATAACACATTCACGCTTTGCAAAGCCCTATGTGAAGTTGGCGATGTTTATTATGACAACGGCACCTGCGGGTATGTTGATGATTATGACAACACTAAAACCCCTGTCGGCGTGGTGTTTTATACAACAGACGAAGGTCGCCACGGGACAGTCATCAACCTCAAAGATTTATCCATTGACAGCGAGACGTATGTTTTTAACCCCGATTCTCCATATGATTCTGATTTAAAAATGATTCCTTATGGTCTTCATAATACAGATGTTCCCGAAATTGAGAATCATCCTTATTGGGACAAGGATAAATTAAAACAAGAACTTGAAAATCGCTCATCTGATATGTACGAGGGCAAACGTTTAACTGCGGTTTTGGCGCAAACAGAACCTAAGGATGGTAGCTGTTTGAACGGTAATTATCAAACAAACACGCCCGATTATGCCAAGTATTGTCAAGCCACCGCCGCCAAAGCCGCGCTCGCGTTTTATCCGCCACTCACCTCGCCTGGAAATCCGCTCACAGGCCAAGGAAAATGGTATTTACCTGCAATTGGGAACTGGTCAGATTTTTGCGAGCCACGTCATACGGTCAATGCCACACTGAAAAAGCTGGCAGAAAAAGGCGCACAAGCAGCTCAGTTAACTTGGGCTAATTCTTGGTCTGTTTCCACCACGGAACAGCTGAGTACAGCAGAATGGACGATGGCTATGGATAATTGCAATTTCGGACTCCATTATAAAAATAGCCCAAAGTACGTGCGCGTATTTTTAGATTTTTAAGCTAACGATTGCGCAACGGCTTTTAAGACTTGCAAAAACATTTCATCTTTCTGAGGATTAAATTGCGAATCAAACGGATTCTCTAAAAGATGATAAATATCACAATCGGTCGGCACAAGTTGCGGCAGATAGCGCCGACAAAATGCCGTTTCCGCCGCCGGCAAATCAGAGGTATCATAGCCGATTTGCGCCAAAAGTTTGGCAACATCATTTTCTTCAACGCGCGCGGCATTTTTGAGCCGATACCATTTCCCGATGCCGTGACGCGCCAAATAAGCCCAAGGGAAAGCCTTGCCAGGGTCGGGCTTGCGCGTGGGCGCGATATCCGAATGCCCTACAATGTTTTCGGGCTTGATGTGATACTTCCTCATCAGCCGATGACAAAGCCTGATGAGCGCGCTGATTTGTCGCTTATCATAAGCTTCTTGTCCCAAAGTGTTGGAGCAAATTTCAATCCCGATTGAAAAATTATTCAGCCCCTCTCTGCCCCGCCAAAAACTTTTGCCGGCATGCCAGGCACGTTTATGCTCCGGCACAAGGGAAATAAGACGCCCGTTAGGGGCAATCAGATAATGCGCGCTCACTTTCGCCTCATGAAAACTTTTGAGTGCGTCATCAACATCAAACGCCAAACAATGAATAACGAGCATATCAATTTCGCCCGCGCGTTCATCACAATAGGACAATTCTAGTCTTTGCATTTCAAACCTCTTTAAAACGCATTATCAACTCAAAAAATTAAAATATAGCTAATTTGTTTCACCTGGATTCTTCGGCTTCTTGCTCGTAAGTGTTGCGTTAATTGCAAAACAAACTCGCTTCGGTCACCGCTCTGTAACGCTTGCTTTGGCGCCTGTCGGCGTCTCGCAAGCTAACACTCGCGTTATCTCGCCCAAAAAACACCAATTACTTTTGGTGTTTTTTGGGCTCTACGCCTCAGAATGACATAAATATTCTCATTAAAATCAATAACTTATCATCTAAATACGCACAAAAAAAGGTACCTTTAAATGCGCATTTTGTCAAGCAAATAATGCATTGTTTTTCTAAATATTTTTTCACTAGATAATTTGAACATTTAAACGTACGTTTTTTTGAGAAGATTCTCAAAGGTCATCCTGAACTCGTTTCAGGATCTCATAAAAAGAGATGCTGAAACAAGTTCAGCATGACATTTGGGGCGTTCAGCATGACGATTCGGATGGGAAACTTTGTAATTAAGGAGCAAAGAATGAAGTACGTTTTAATTTTGATGATGGTTTTATTTTCAAATCAGGCGGTGGCGCTAGATTGTAGCAAACAACCAACTTGTGCAGAGTTAAATTATTCCAAAGAAGATAATCCGAAATGTGATAAAAATGGTTATATTCTTTGCCCTTATGACCAATCATATAAAAAGTGTGTGCAATATAACTGTGAAGCTTTAGGTTTTACCGAATCGGACAAAACATCGTGGTGTGCTGACCTCATCAAATGCAAGGGCAATGAAAAAATGACGCTTTGTCAAAAACCGTGTTTTGCAACCACTTATGAGGAACTTAGCAATCTTGCTAAATCGGGCAAATGCAAAGTGGTAACCGTGCGTCATGATATTACAGTCCCTCAAAACCAAAGCATTACCCTTGCCGCAAATACCACGATTGACGGCGGCGGGCATACGTTGTTCACCTCTGCTAACAAAGCCGGACAACTTTTTTATATAAAAGAAAATTGCACTTTTAAAAACCTTACGATAGAGCATCATCAAACAGAAACTCAATCTTATCGTATAATATATTCTGAAAATATTTATTTTTTGCATGATGTAACTTGTCATGTAAAATCAGATTATACAGAAAATCATTATACTTATCTTTGGGGAGCGCCAAATGTTATTAGTGGGTTATTTAAAATTGATTTAGATGCACATTGGCATTGGATTCTTTTTGCACATGGAATGGTACAATTTAAAAATGCCGAGTTGGATGTAGATTTAAAAGGGGTAAGCTCTGATGCTTTTTATCATGCAAACTTTGAAAACAGTCATGGACGGCTTAGTCAAGAGGGAGCGTTAACGTTGAGTGGCGCAACTTTAGAATTTACAAATTCACAAATTGTTTTTGAAAATTCATTATTTTATGCGGATATTCCAGAAAATACACCAAAAATTACATTGAATGAAGGTTCTGAAATTACATTTAAAAAACCTTCTGCCCAGCATGCTCATCCTCATAGCCCGCAGATTATCTTAAATGGAACGGATAAGAACCCCGCCAAGCTCATTTTAGAGGGTGACGACACAATTTTTCAAAATCAGATTCAAATTATAACCAAAAACCTTACGGATGTTCTTGTCATAAATGGTGTGACTTATAAGCCAACACAAATCGGCACAACGCTTTTATCAGAAATTGAAAATTCGCAAAATTGGACACGGGTTCAATAAGCACCCCTCCTTCTTGCTCATAGAGCAGAGCTTACGAGCAAAAGCGAAGAGTCCAGGACAATAAATTAGCTATATTATTTGTCCTGGATGCTTCGCGAATGCCCTTCGGGCAAAGCTCAGCATGACGTCCCTAGGCAGCCGCAACGCCAATAAACAAATCCTTATTTTGCATCCAAACCAAGGGAATGCGGAGAGTGGTGCAGATAAAGTCGTTTTAAGGGCGAGGGAAATTCTAGTGTACAAAAGAGGTACATGAATTTCCCGAGACCCGCAAAAACGGCTTTAGATGCGCCGCTATACGCATTCCCTCACGGGAGCTAGTACTTTTGCGCCATCAAAGCCAAAGGAAGGGGCTTAATTTTATCTGCATTCCCCGCCGCTCCAAAGGCGATGTAACGCGCCTCACAAACTTTTTGCATTTCTTCTATAGCGGGTTTGAGATATTTGCGCGGATCAAATTCTTTGGGATTCTCGGCAAAAAGACGACGAATAGCGCCGGTGATGGCCATGCGGGAGTCTGTGTCCACATTCACTTTGCGCACACCTGAACGAATGCCGCGCACAATCTCTTCCACAGGCACGCCGTAAGTTTGCGGAATGGCGCCACCGTATGCATTAATCAAGTCTTGCAATTCCTGCGGAACGGAAGAAGAGCCGTGCATCACCATGTGCGTATTGGGAAGTTTTTGGTGGATTTTTTCAATCACATCAATCGCCAAAATATCGCCGTCGGGCTTACGCGTAAATTTATATGCGCCGTGCGATGTTCCAACCGCCACCGCCAAGGCATCAACATTTGTTTCCGCCACAAAACGCGCCGCCTCGTCCGGATCAGTTACAAGGCGCTTTTTATCAATCAAGCCTTCCGCGCCATGACCGTCTTCTTTATCGGCCTTGCCGGTTTCTAACGAGCCAATCACGCCAAGCTCGCCCTCAACGGACGCTCCAACGGCATGCGCGCGCGCCACAACTTCTTTGGTCACGCGAACATTATATTCATACGAAGAAGGCGTTTTGCCGTCAGATTCCAACGAGCCGTCCATCATCACGGAAGAATAGCCGTTCACAAGCGCCGACTGGCAAATATCCACCGATGAGCCATGATCTTGGTGCAAACAAATCGGGAGTTCCGGGAACATCTCAATCCCTGCCGCCACCATATGGCGAATCATCGGATCGCCGGCAAACTTGCGCGCGCCTGTAGATGTTTGCAAAATCACAGGGGCATTAACCTTGCGCGCCGCTTGTAAAACGGCAATAATTTGTTCCATATCATTAATATTAAACGCCGGCACGCCATAACCGTTTTCAGCGGCGTGATCCAAAAGTTGGCGCATAGAAATCAAAGGCATTTTCTTCTCCTTAAAATATTTTCATCTCAAAGAACTATAAAAGATTTCGTTTAATTTGCAAGCAAAATAAGCTAAGGTGTAAACAGGCTCACAAATGTCCGATAAACCCTTGCGACTGCATATCGTAAAACTTTTTGTAAATGCCGCCTTTTTGCAACAGAAAATCAGACGTACCTTGCTCGGCGATTTTGCCTTTTCTTAAAACAATCAGCCTGTCCATAGCTTTTAAGGTGGAAAGGCGGTGCGCAATTGCAATCACGGTTTTATTTTTCATCAATGTCTGAAGCGATTTTTGGATATATTGCTCCGATTCGCTGTCAAGGGCAGAGGTTGCCTCGTCTAAAATGAGAATAGGCGCGTCTTTTAAGATAGCGCGCGCAATCGCAATACGTTGCCTTTCGCCACCCGAGAGCATCACGCCGCGCTCGCCGACTTTGCTGTTATATTGATCGGGCAAAGTCATAATAAAGTTATGAATATAGGCTTTTTTGGCGGCGGCAATCACTTGCTTATCGGTTGCTTTGGGGTTGCCGTAACGAATATTTTCCATAATGGAGCGGTTAAAAAGCGTGCTTTCTTGGGGAATAAAGGCAATATGCCGGCGCAAAGATTCTTGGCGCACATCGGCAATGTTTTGCCCGTCAATCAAAATTTGCCCGCCTTGAATATCGTAATAACGGAGCAAAAGCTTTACAAGCGTAGATTTTCCGCTCCCCGAATATCCCACAAGCCCAACTTTTTCACAAGGGCGAATATCAAGCTGAAATTTCTCAAACAAAGGCTTATCGGGCTTATAGCGGAACTTGACATTTTCAAAACAAACGTCGTTATGCCTGATTTTTAAGTTTTTGGCGTTGGGCTTATCCAAAACCTCATAAGGTTTGCACAAAAGGTTCAAACCGTCTTGAATGCCACCGTAAAACTCCGCAAAAGACGAAGCAAAAAAGCCGATGTTTTTAATGCCGTCTACAAAAGAGCCGATTAAAAGCGTGGCAAGCACCACATTGGCAAGAGTCAGTTCTTGTATGTACCAAAAATAAAAAATCAGCGCGTAGGAGATAATCATCATCACATCAAAAATAGATTTTGAAGCCCAGTTGATAAAGGCATCTTTCATCATTTGTTCGCGCCTGGCATGCGAGGCGGCACGCACAGCGTTAAAATAAAAATGTTTTTCATAAAAATAGTTGGCAAAACTTTTAACCAAACTGCTGTTCGTGACACCATCCACAAAAACGCCGCTCATCGCCGAAAGCGTTTTATAACGCACCACAGCAAAAGGCGTGATTTGTCGCCGGAACCATATGGTTAAGCCCATAAAAAATAAATTAATGCCACCCAAAATAAGCCCGAGCCAAACATTCATCACCAAAATAAAGCCAAGGCTTACAAAAATACTGATAAGCGGTTGCAAAATACCAAACAAAACAGTACCGCAAAAATGCTCTAAATTGTTTAAGATATTGCGCACTTTGCCGGCAATGTTACCTGCCATTTCCTCTTCAAAATAGCGCATGGCGTGCTTATGCACCATCGCAAACATATCTTTGGCGGCAATACCTGTGAAATAAGGCACAAAGCGCGCCTCTAACACGCGCCGATAACCGTCGCCGGCACTGATGCACAAGCCTGCCACGGCAAAAGCAATAAGCCAGCTAATAAGCATTTGCGCCAAATTCGGATATTGTGAAGCCGCACCCAAAACGCCAATCATTTGTGACATCACATAATCTTGCGAGCGGCGCAAAACCATAGTAAGCACAAACATCAAAACCAGGCTCAATGCCAAAAACTTGGCTTTAGAAACATATTTCCAAACAAATTTCCAAACGCTTATGTTTTGATTTTCAGTCATCAACGATAATACTTTTCAAAAGGAACGTCTTGGTTCACATCTTGTGGTTTATAAATAAAGATATTTGTCGTGGAGGGCAAATTATCCGTCCGTCTTGTATAGCCGCGCTTTTCCATACACCGACGATATTTGCGCGGGCTAGAGCCTGAATCGTCACGAATGGAATTAACCATCACGGGTTGCGCGCCCTCATAAGGCACATAGCTTGCCCAAATGCCTTTTTCAGAGTGCCAATCGGCGCGGATATCATAGCGCACTTCTTCGGAATAAAACCAGTTTTTGAAATCAGGCAAGAGCTTAAAATCTTCCGCCTCGCGCATACATTCAGAGTGATCGCGCGAAAACTTCTGCACCCCCGTGTTCGGGCGTTGCCAATGGTAAATAACTTGCCCTTTACCGCCACTAAGCCAAGTGCAGGACATTGTTAAAAATAAGGCCAAAAAAGTAAAACAAATTTTTCTCATGTTAAAAATCCAAATTACGATAATGTTTTGACGGAGGAATACCTTTAAGGGTATCATTTAAAATTTCTTTAAAGCTGGGGCGTGATTTGAGTTTAGAATACCAAAGCTTTGCGTTTTTATAATTTTCCCAATCTATATCGCCCAGATAATCCACAACGGAAAGATGCGCCGCCGCGGTCAAATCAGCAAGAGTAATGTCTTGTCCAGCCAAATAATTGTTACGCTCGGCAAGCCAATCCACATATTCTAAATGGAAAGATAAATTATGTTGCCCCGCTTTTAAGATTTTAGAATTGGGCGGCTCGCCCGTTTCGTAGCGTTTAAGGGCTTTTTCGCCAACAATATAGCGATAAACCTCTTTATAAAATTTTTCATCAAACCAACTGCAAAGGCTTCTGATTTGCGCGCGTTTCAAAGTATCGCCCATTAAAAGCGGATTTTCTTTATTGCTTTCTTCCAAATATTCAGTCACGGCATAATTTCCAACAATCATCTGTCCGTCAAAAATCAAAACCGGCAACTGCCCCGAAGGATTAATTTTATAAAATTCGGAATCTTTTTTCCACGGCTCGGCTTCTTTTAAGACAAAGAGCATCTTTTTTTCAGCCATCATTAGGCGTGCTTTGCGGCTGAAAGGCGATAAACTATGATGAACAAGCAAAACCATTATTTCAAGCCCTTTTCATCAGCAGGCGTGATGTCGTCCGCGCCCTGAGATTTCACAAACATTGGCGGAACAATGCTCTGAGATTGAACTTCAATTTGCGACACATATTCTTTCAGCGCTTGCTCCAAGTCATTTTTAAAAATATCTCTTACCACATATTTTTCCAGATGCCCCTTAATTCTTTTGGCATTTAACGATGCCTTGGAAACGCCAATAAACAACGGCATATTCCACAAAGCCCCTTTTGAAAAGGCAATACTATTTTTAAGCCCCGAAAGCAATGTTTGAATATAATTATAATAGTAGCTACCAATCACATAATCAGCCTCGCCAACAAAAAGCATTTCATAGGCTTTTAAGGGTGTTTCAACAGATTTAATGCCGTAACGCTTAAAGTTATTAATCATATAATTGCTTAAAAATTCGGTTTGAGCATACACGCCACGCAAATTTTTCAAATCGTCCAGCGTTTGGATTTTATCAATATTTTGAGGTAACGCCAAAACATGAATTGGGTTATTCAACACTGCCGGATAAATAAATGCTTCATAAAATTCTCTTTCAGCGTCAAAATAATCGCCAACAACAATATCAACGTTGCCACGCCGAATAAGCTGCAAAAGATTTTTATAATCAGAAGCTTTTTTTTGTTCAAGTTCATAGTTGCCGGCCCTCGCAAAGCCGTCAAGGGCTTTATCAAACACTGAAAGCGTGTCGCCCCTATCCGAAACATATGAAATAGGCGGATAATTTGGCACAAGGGCATATTTTAGCGTTGTTTTTTTATGCTCAACCTCAGAGGTTACCGAATATTGTGCCACAGACGCACGGCATAAAAAGCTCAAACACAACAAAAGCAAAAGGATTAATTTTTTCATCAAAAAAACCTTTTTATAAAATCCATTAAGAAGATTCTAACTAAATTGTGTTAAAAAGGATTTAATTGTTTAAAATTTTTACGCAATGGTTCAAAATAAAAACAAAAGAGATGAATAACGCACAAACGCAACATACAAAAGCTTATCAATCCCGCATAATTGGCATTTGTTCGGGAGGTTCTTCTGTGGGCAAAACGTGGCTTGGGTTATCTTTGTGCAAAGCCCTCACACAACAAGGCAAAAAAGTTTTGTTTTTTGATGCCGATTGTGGCTTAAACAATGCAACTGCTCAATTAAGCTTAGGAAAAACGCCGTCTTATGCCGCACTTTTAAGTGGCGCACTCACCCTCAACAACGCCTTAAACCGCTTGCCTGACTTGGGTTTTGATTTGATTACTGCCCCAAGTGGCGAAGAAAAACTTTTTCAAGCGCCGTTTGGACGTTTGCAACTTTTGGCGCAAGATTTGTGCTGTTTTTCAAATTTTTATGACGTGGTCATCATTGATTGCGGTTGTAAAAATCCGCTTGTAGAAAACTTGTTCTTAAAACATTGCGCCGAGGTTTTGCTTGTCACAAACCCAGATTCGGCAAGCCTTACCGCCAATTATCAAAAAATGCAAACACTTTTTAATTTAGAGCTTAAAAACACGGGCGTTGTGATAAATCAGGTAAATTCGGTCAACGAAGGACAAGAGATTTTTAAGACAATCATCAAGTCGGCGGCGACGTTGATTGGACTTAACGTAACGGAAAAAGGTAGCATTTGCCGCGATTCCCGAATACGAGAATCTGTTGAGAGTGGCGCAATTTTTTTAAGCCGCTATCCAGACTGCGAAAGCGCGCGACAAATACAAAAACTCTCAGCTGTTTTATGAAAGGAAAAAACTGATGATAGATCCTTTAGGTTATTATGCTTTACTTGATTTACCGCTCAATTTTGATGAGACCGGTCTAAAAATCAGCTATCGGGAAAAGGCAAAATTTTGGCACCCTGATCATAATAAATCGCCCGAGGCGATGGAAAATTTTCAAAAATTGGCGGTAGCATACGAGATTTTGAAAAATCCGCAGTCAAAAATGGTGTACGATATTTTAGCAACCGTTTACGAAACGTCCGACTTTCCGGATATGAAAGCCCTCAAGATTTATTGCTCTGCCAAAGGCGAAGAAACGCCTTATCTGCGTGTGTTTAATTTATATAAAATGGTTGGCTTTAAGCTGAAAGTTCAAAAGCTCATCGGAACATTTACTGACGCCATAAGCTTTATTTCAAAAATCACGGCGCATAACTGGCTTAAAGGTTGGTGGACACCGCAAGCTTTCAAGCAAAATATTTTTGCCTTAAAGCAAAATTATCAGGGCATAAATGCCAACACAACAGATAATTATAAACTTTTGGCGCATAATGCCGCCGCTTTTTTGAATGAAAACAAAATTCCAAACGCTTGTCTTTCGGCTTATCAGGCTTTGGAATACGCCACAACGACACAGCAACGCCGCATTTTGGAATTGTTTTTAGCAAAATGCCGCTTTGAAAAAGTGACGCTCAAGCCTTGGAATTTCAAATATCTTCAAAAAATTCAGCTCAAATTTTTATATGCTTTGCTTGGCATTTTGAGCCTTATTCTTATTGCCGGCGGCGCGTACTTTGCGTCAACACACTATACGAAAGGCGAACCTGAAAAAACCGCTTATTATCAAAAAGTGCGCTTTAATAGCGGTTCTGAAACGGTTGATGATATGGTAACCGCCAAAATTTTTAACATTCCGGCTGATACAAAAGACACAACCATGTTGTATCATTTAACATCGGCGCAAAAAATTATGTATGGGCCGTCTGAAAAATTTGATGTGATGACCGAGCTTAAAAAAGGACACACGGTGCGCATAACGGGCTACACCGTTGATAAATTATGGGCGCGCGTGATGCTTGATGACGGACAAATGGGTTTTGTTTTGAAAAAGCACCTTGAAAAAGGCGTTCAAAATGAAATTCCCGCTGAAAGTAAAATTTTTGAAACCACCAATGAAAAGAACACACAATGAGCTTAAAATTTGAAATTTTGAAAACAAACGGCAAAAGCCGTCGCGGCAAACTTTATACCAAGCATGGTGTGGTAAACACGCCGGCGTTTATGCCCGTCGGCACATGCGGCACAGTCAAGGCAATGATGCCTGAATCCGTGGCGGCGACAGGCGCGGAAATTTTGCTCGGCAACACCTATCACCTGATGCTTCGTCCAGGGGCAGATTTGGTTGAAAAAATGGGCGGCTTGCATCAGTTTATGAACTGGAACAAGCCCATTTTAACCGATTCGGGCGGTTTTCAAGTGATGAGTCTTAATTCTTTGCGCAAGCTCAAAGAAGAGGGCGTGACGTTCAAATCGCATGTGGACGGCAAAACATATTTTTTAAGTCCTGAAGAGTCTGTTCACATTCAGCACAAATTAGATTCAAACATCACGATGTGCCTAGACGAATGCACGCCGTTTCCGGCAACGTATGACGAGGCCAAAAAATCCATGCAGATGTCCATGCGCTGGGCAAAGCGTTGCAAAGAGGCATTTGTTGAGCGCGAGGGTTACGGACTTTTTGGCATTCAGCAAGGAAGTGTTTTTCAAGATTTGCGCCAAGAATCCGCTGAAAAACTAAAAGAAATTGGCTTTGACGGTTACGCTATTGGTGGTTTAGCCGTTGGCGAAGGGCAAGAAAAAATGTTTGAGATGTTAGATACGGCACCGCAAATGTTCCCCGCCGATAAGCCGCGTTACTTAATGGGCGTTGGACGGCCGGACGATATTGTCGGCGCGGTTTTGCGAGGCGTTGATATGTTTGATTGCGTGATGCCCACGCGCTCAGGACGCACGGCGCAAGCTTTCACGCGCTTTGGCGTCATTAACATCAGAAACGCGCGGCATCGTGAAGATCCGCGCCCCTTGGAAGAAGGATGCGATTGTCCGCTTTGCACGCATTATTCCCGAGCATATTTACATCATCTGCAAAAAGCAAACGAGATTTTGGCGGTTATGCTTTTAACATGGCACAACATCCGTTATTATCAGCGCTTAATGCAAGGTTTACGCACGGCGCTTGAAACAGACACGCTTGAAATTTTTGTAAAAGATTTTTATGAAAACCAAAACAAAGGCGATATTAAGGAGCTTTAACATGACACTTGATTGCACCAATCAGGAAAAAGTTGTAGATTCTTTTTTGGAAGAAAACAAAAAAGAGGGTATTCGTGTATTTGTAGCCGGTGGCTCACGTTCGGGGAGTAATCCTGTTTATGAAAAAGCCGCTTACGATTTAGGCAAGCAAATCATACAAATGGAATTTAAGCTAGACTTTGGGCTTTCCAACAAAGGGCTAATGGGTGCGGTGGCGCGCGGTGTTTTAGACACTTGGAATCAGAAGCAATGCTCTATTCAGGGTTTGCCTGTGCATGCCATCACGACTGAAACATATTACAAACTTTATGAAACCGACACTGATTTATTATCTAAAACGGAAGTTGTTATTGCCTCGTCTTTGGAAGAGCGCAAGCGCAAACTTTTAAGCGCCGATTTTGTGGTGTTTCTGCCTGGTGGCGTTGGCACACTTGATGAATTGGCGTTTGATTGTGTGGCGATGCAAGACGGGCTTATTCCTGTTAAGCCTTTTCTGATTTATAACATCAACGGTTATTTTCATCATCTGCTAGAGTTTTTAAAAACCATTAACGCGCAAGAATTTGCCGAACCTGTGCCGTTTATTGTGGTGGATAATCACGAGGAACTCAAAATTGCGTTTCGTCTGTTAAAGCTCCGTTACAGCAAATGCGAAACCGTGCAAGAAGCGTATCAAAACGCGCGACAATTGGTTTATGAGTTGCCTTATTTTATCAAGAAAAAGACCTCGCCTGAAATTTATGTGGAAGATATTATTGCCGAAATGGAACAGATTTATCAAAACGGCACAGAAGCACAAAAACAAAACTTAAAAAACGAGGTTGAAACGGCGTATTTGGAAAAAGAAATCAGCCGCATGTATGAGCGCTTGGCAAAGACAGGGCGCGACACGGGCATTGTGAGTGAAAAGCTAAACAAGCTCCAAGAACGCCGCCGCAACGCCGAACAAAAAGACTAAACCACAAAGGCAAACTAACTAATTTTGCTTTTGCCAATCTGCAGATGTTTCAATTTCTGAAAGCTTTGTTGTCCCCTCTTTTATCGGGCGATATGTAACGCCGTCTAAAATAAGTGTACCCGTTGTGTCGGTCGCTTGAATAGTGGTTCTGTCCTTACCTGTTTCTTTTTTAAGTTCTAACTCTAAAACAGATTTTCCTTCCAAGACCAAATCAAGTTTACTACCCATCTCCGGTGCAGAAAAAAGAGCTCCCCCCTTCAAACTTGCTTCACTGTTCTTAAATGTTGCGGCACTTGTACGTACAAAAAGATAATTAGAAGTATCAGCTTGAAATGTAGAGTTTGTAACAGTAACTTGACATATATCAAATATATTTGCGCCACCACTCTTATTTATAGAAACTTGAGCATCTGTAAAATTATATGTACCTCCCCAAAAACCGGCCATTTGACCCTCTGATTTCTTATTCATTTCAAGCATAAATTTTCCACTGATATTATAAACGCCACTTTCTATAACGGTTGTCCAACTTGTGCTAGCATCAAACGAAACAAAAATTTCCATGTCTTTAAGAGAAACAGCGTTTTGCTTTTCTAAAGTTTTTAAAAGCCTGACGTTTGTTTGTGTTTCTGTTTGTGTGTGCTGAAGTTTTATGTTTTTCATACCAGTTTTATCATTCATGGAAAAAATCGTTAAGTTATCCCGATTACCAGTTGATTTCAATGTATGCCCGCTACCGTCAATAAGAGTGTTTTCTGCCAAAGTTATGCCTTGATTGAGCGGAATTGTGATGTCTTTTTTCATTGTGATAATTTTGCATTTTCCCGATTCGGCAAGGCTTGAAAGTGTTTCATAATCCCAAGCAATACAAGGCTTTTGGCAAAGAGTGTAACTTTTATCGCCTTTGCAGGTGGCAATATCCGCGCACCAATCTGATTTGTCTGATTGTGTAAAACCTAACGCCTCACAACTGTACTGAACACATTTTTTATATGATTGGTCGTAAGGGCAAAGAATATAACCATTTTTATCACATTTTGGATTATCTTCTGTGGAATAATTTAACTCTGCACAAGTTGGTTGTTTGCTACAATCTAATGCCACCGCTTGTGTTGAAAACAAAAACATAACTAAAAATAAAACGTACTTCATTTTTTACTCCTTAATTATAGACTCCGCCGTCGTCACTCTGAGCTCTAGCGAAGAGTCCAGGACAAACAACCTTTCCAAACGTCATGCTGAACTTGTTTCAGCATCCCCTCCAAATGTCATGCTGAACTTGTTTCAGCATCTCTTTTTATGAGATCCTGAAACGAGTTCAGGATGACCTTTGAGAATCTTCTCAAAAAAACGTACGTTTAAATGTTCAAATTATCTAGTGAAAAAATATTTAGAAAAACAATGCATTATTTGCTTGACAAAATGCGCATTTAAAGGTACCTTTTTTTGCACATGTTTTGTTGATAAGTTGTTGATTTTAATTGTTTTTTGTCATCCCCAAACCACCCCAATGTCATGCTGTAGAGCCTATAAAAACAATAAAAGTAATTATTGTTTTTATAGGCTCCACGCTCAGAGTGACGTTATGAGAGGGGCGTCGCCAAAGCAAGCTAAAAATCGCAAAAGAAAAGTATGTACATACAGTGAGATTTTATATTATTTCCAAAATGAATAAATGTTTTTTGTGAGTTCATACTCTATGGTTTTAACTTCACGATTCGGTTGGGTTAAAGCCCATTCAAACATTTTGTTAATTGTAACTTCCAAATCCGTATTATCTTTGAATTCTAACATTTTTTTAGCTTTGTCATGGTTGCAAAAAGCAAATTTAGCCTCATGACGAGGTTCTAAATGTATAATATCAGGATTAAAGCCAAAATTTTTGGCGCATTTTTGAACCAACTGCGCCGCAGATAATAAAGTACGCTCTTGATCCGCGCCTAAATTAAAAATTTCACCATCGCCTTCAAACATAACTTTTTCAAATGGTTTGAAGTAATATTGAACGTCAGAAAAGGCTCTTGTTTGCAAGCCGTCGCCATAAATGCATAAAGGTTCGCGGTTTATTGATTTTCTAATCCAAATACCAATAACATTTCTATACCTATCCCAAATGTTTTGATAACATCCTACAATGTTATGCGGACGAATGATTGTATAATGAAGCCCAAACTGTTCGTGAGCCAATTTCAAATCCATTTCAACCGCATATTTAGCAACTCCGTAAGGATCTAAAGGATGTGGTTGCATTGTTTCAACAAAGGGGGGGGGATTTTCACGCCCATAGACAGCCATGGATGATGTAAAAATAAATTTCTTAACATCATATTTAATGGAGGAGGTTATGAGGTTTGTTGAACAAATGAGATTATTTGTGTAATTATATTGCCGAATAAAGGGCGACAAACCTTCTGCCGCATATGCCGCAAAATGATAAACATAATCCGGCTTTTCTGTTCTAAAAAAATGATCTACAGCTCCCAAATTTGCAAGATTAATGTTTTCACAGTGAACACCTTTGGCTAAATTTTCTTTATATCCGCCCGAAAAATCATCAATACCAATAACCTCATATCCTTGCGTTAAGAGGTATCTTGAAAAATTACTTCCGAGCAAACCGGCGATGCCAGTTATTAATACTTTAGAGCTCATTCTTTTTACTCCAGTAAAATTGTTCATAAGGATATTGGGGCTGGTCTTTTATTTTAAATCCATAGGGTTTGTCTTTTTTTATTATCTTAAACTTTTGAAAGAAAAACTCGCTGTTGAATAGACTATATTTTTCTGCTTTTCTTTGGTTGACAATGACTTCTTTATCATCTGAATAAGATTGTATTCCGGGAATATTTACAATTTGTGGAAAAAATTGCTTATATTTTATGAACCATCTTGCTTCAAAATCAACATCTTCATAACCAATGCCCAAAAATCTTTCATCAAACCAGCCAACATTGGCAACTTCTTCTCTGTTAAGAAATACAAAACACCAACTTCCGTTAATTTTAAATGATTGATAGTTGTTTTGAACAATAGCATTTGGTAAATGCGTAAAAAATTCATCTTTTATGGAGACATCATCATTTAAAAGTAATAAATGATTCGTAGGCGAATTGATAAGGCAATTATTCCAAAGTTTTGCCAGACTTCTAAAATCTGTAAAAAACATAGGATAAACCCGATCATAATCACTCAGGAATTCAAGCATTTTTTGACGATAATTTTGATCAAATTCTTCTTGATGATTTGCGTTGATACAAACGATAATATCGCCCTTAAACTTGCGCCTTATTTGTTTAATTAAGGGCTTAAAATATTTATCAAACCTTTTATTATACGTTGTGATGCCAATGGAAAAAGGTTCCACAGCTTCTTGTGTTTTGCTTGGCTTATAATGAACGGCGTTTTGTGGATGTTTGAGATTATGTATAACAATTTCGCCAAAATCAACATATAAAAAATAATGTCTGAACTTTTTTCTCCATTTTTTAAGGGGAATGAAACAAGCCATTAATCTTACAACAAATTTTTTCATCTATCGTTCCTTTTTATGATTTATCTTGCAAAAAAAGGTACGTTTAAAA
>CANPYS010000004.1 GCA_947588655.1 uncultured Alphaproteobacteria bacterium
TTATATCGCCTAAAAAACAACAATTACTTTTGTTGTTTTTATAGGCTCTACAGCATGACAATTTGATTCGTTTTTTCCTGGATTCCTCGCGAATGACGCTATCGCGTCAAAGCTCGGAATGACGGACGGTGGCAGCCGCACCACCAATAAACAAATCCTTATTATTCTCATTGTCCGAAGGAACGCGGATAATGAGGCGAATAGAAGCAAAAAAAGAAGGTTTGGAATTCTAGCGTACATAGAAGTACGTGAATTTCAAATCCTCTTTTTGAACGATTAGGCGCCCATTAGACGCATTCCCAAGCCAAGGAAAGGCGGAGAACCGTTTAGATAAAATCCTTATTTCCTCATAGTCCTCGGGAATGCGGAGAGTGGTACAGATAGCGCAATTTTTGTGGCAAAAGTACCGCAGCGCGCGAGGATAAAAACAACCCCGACGGGTTGTTTTTACCACAAGCGGCGTAGCTTTGTTAAAGTTGTGAGGAAGTGACAACGACCGATACAACTTTTACAAAGCAAGTAGAGCCTAAAAAACAACAAAAGTAATTGTTGTTTTTTAGGCGAGATAACGCGAGTGTTAGCTTGCGAGGTGCCGACAGGCGCCGATGCAAGCGTTACAGAGCGGTGACCGAAGCGAGTTAGTTTTGCGTTAATCGCAAAACTTACGAGTAAGACCATAAAGGTACATGAGGAAACTTTTGACGCAAAAACCGCGCTAGATGTGCCGCTATACGCGTTCCCCACCTACATCCGTTTCCAGGTTGTGCCCGAGGGACTATCTTCTAATATAATCCCCTTTTGCTTTAATTCGTCGCGGATTTGATCGGCAAGGGCAAAATTTTTGGCTTTTTTGGCTTCTTGACGCGCGGCAATTTGCGCCTCAATTTCAGCATCTTCATTGGTGGCGCTTGCGCCCTTAAACCAAGATTCAGGCTCTTGATACAAAAGCCCCATGAGCGTTGCGGAAGCTAAAAACTCGGCACGAAGACGCGCTTTTTCCTCGGTAGTTTCGGCTTTGTTGAGCGCTGTCAAAAGCTCGTGCAAAATGCTTAGAGCAAGCGGCGTATTTAAGTCATCAGCCAAAGCATCTAAAACTTTTTGATTGGGCTCGGCCTGAACTTTTGGGCAATCTGCCGTTTTCAAAAGCGCATTATAAAACTTGTCCAAAATCGCTTTAGACTGCTCCAGACCTGCAAATGTAAAGTTAAACGGCTGATGATAATGCGTGGTTAAAAACAACAAACGCAACGCCTCAGGCGGATATTTTGAAACAATTTCTTGAACCGTGTGAAAGTTGCCCAAAGATTTTGACATCTTCACACCGTCCACCATCAACATGCCGGCATGCACCCAATAATGCGCGAAGTGACTGCCCTCAAAAGCCGAGAGCGATTGCGCACACTCATTTTCATGGTGCGGAAATATCAAATCAGAGCCACCGCCGTGAATATCAAAATCCGTGCCTAAAAGCTTGCTACTCATGGCCGAACACTCTAAATGCCAACCGGGGCGACCATAACCCCAAGGACTGTTCCACCCAGGTTGATCAGGATCTGAGGGCTTCCATAGCACAAAGTCAGCCGGATTTTTCTTATAATCTGCCACTTCAATGCGCGCACCGGCAAGCATTTCTTTCATGGAGCGACCGGAAAGAAAACCATACCCGGGCATAGACTCCACGTCAAAAAGGACATGTCCTTGCGACAAATAAGCGTGTTTGTTTTCAAGCAAGCGCTTAACAAGCTCAATCATTTCCTCAATATATTCTGTCGCGCGAGGGCGATAATTTGGCGCTAAAACATTAAGCTTTGCCATATCTTCCAGATACCAGTTCAGCGTTTGCTCCGTAATTTCACGGATAGGCTTGCCTGTTTCTTTGTGCTTGTTTAAAATTTTATCATCAACATCCGTGATGTTTGAAACATACGTCACGTGATTTTTGCCATAAACCGCGCACAAAACGCGATACAAAACATCAAAAACAACCGAAGTTTTGGCATTGCCCAAGTGCGCGCGGTCATAAACCGTCGGGCCACAAACATACATGCGCACATTAGAAGAATCAATTGGTTCAAAGGGAACTTTCTTTTGTTTTAAGGTGTTGTTGAGATAAATTTGAGTCATGATTTAAGCCTTTTTGCCTTGCAAACGTTCAAAAGCTTTGGCGCGCCCGATAAACGGCAAAAGCGTTTTGAGCTCGGGACCATTTTCAAGCCCTGTTAACGCCAAGCGCAAAGGATGAAAAAGCTCACGCCCTTTACGATTTGTGGCGGCTTTTAAGGCTGACGTCCAAGCGCCAAACGTGTCATTATTCCAAGGCTCCGGCGGTAAAAGCTCGGCGGCTTTCAGCGTGAAATCGGGGTCTTCAATTTTAGGTTCAATCGCGCCATTGCAAATGGTATTCCATAATTCGGCGTCTGAAACTTTTTCCAGATTTTGACGGATTTCCGCCCAAAACGCGGTGTTCATCTGAAGCCTGTCCGCCACATTTTCAAACGGAAGCTGATGAATATAATGCGTGTTAAAACGCTTGAGATCGTTCTCATCAAACTTGGGTTGCGCCCGCCCGATTTTCGCAAAATCAAGCGATTGCGCCAAGTCTTCCAGCCGGTAAAACGGTTCAATGCTTTCCGAAGTGCCGAGTTTTGCCAAATAAGAGCAGATGGCCATATTCTCAACGCCCTCGGCGCGGAGTTCGCGCACGCCCAAACTTCCCAAACGCTTGGAAAGCTTGCCTTCTGTGCCGGTTAAAAGCGGCAAGTGCGCAAACACGGGCGGGGTGCCGCCCAAAGCCTCAAACATCTGAATTTGCGCGGCGGTGTTAGTCACATGATCTTCGCCACGGACGATGTGGGTAATGCCGAAATCGTGGTCATCAATCACGGACGGCAAGTGATAAAGATAAGTGCCATCGGCGCGGATAATGACCGGATCGCCCAAATTTTCGGCATCATACGAAACATGACCACGGACAGCGTCTGTCCATTCAATCTTGCCTTTTAAAAGCTTAAAACGATAATGCGGCTTGCGCCCTTCCGCCTCAAAACGAGCAATGTCTTGAGCCGTATAGGAAAGCGCCTGACGGTCATAAATGGGCGGTAACCCCTTTGACAAAGCGCGCTTGCGCTTAAATTCAAGCTCTTCGGGCGTTTCATAGCAGGCATAAACCCGACCTTTTGCCTTCAAATCAGCCACAACTTCATCATAGCGGGCAAAACGCGCGGATTGGCGGGCTTCTTCATCCCAAGTAAGACCGAGCCAAATAAGGCTTTCACGCAAAGAATCTTCATATTCTTTTTTAGAGCGCACAAAGTCCGTATCATCAATACGGAGCAAAAATTTGCCGCCCATTTTTTTTGCCCATAACCAGTTAAACAGCGCGGTGCGCGTGTTACCGATGTGCATGTGTCCCGTAGGGCTCGGGGCAAACCTGACTTTTAATGTGTTCATTTTATATTCCTTTTTCTTGAGCCACATCATAAAGATTTCATTTTAAATTTCAACGAAAAAATAAGTTATTGCCTTAAAAGCTTTTCTTCGGCGTTTCTTTCAGCCGATTCCGTTAAGGCGGCAAAGTCTTCCAAAAACCACGACATATCTTCATCGGCTTTCATAATCATCTCATAAAAGCGCTTGCGATAGCTCACCAAAAGCGAACTTTCGCCAATTTTGAGGTCTACAATTCTGGGCTGATTTTCAACTTCTTCAAGCTTAAAGGAAACGTCAATACTTTGAACTTGCTCGGTTTTAAGGCTTTCGGGCAGATTGATACGGCATAAAACATCGGTAAAATTGCCGTTTTGGAGTGTGGAAAGAATTTCAAAACTTAAGCCTTCTGTGCCAAAATTCAGCGGATAGCTTTTGTAAACGCCAATCACATAACGCGGAAACAACGCAAGGTAAGTTTGCTTTTGTTCCTCGGTCATTTGCTTAAAATATTTCCCCATCACAAAGCGTGCCAGATAAGGCATATCAACGTTTTTTTGAAACATATCATCTAAAACGGCGTATTTTTCTTGCAAGTTTTGGTTACCTAACGCCTCAATCAGGCGGTACCCCGTCTGGTTGATAAAATCTTTGGCCTTTGTTGCGGAAACAGGTGCGGCAACCGTGGCAAAGCTTAAAAAACAAGCCATGCAAATTGTTGTTAAAAACGCTAAAAAACTCTTCAATTTCATTTCAAATGCCTTAATCTGTTATATTGTTTTGATATTTTAACACAAAACGGTTAATAAAGTATGGAGAGGATAATTCATTTATGCCGCTTTTTGAAGACCACATTTTAACAAATATTTTTGACCGCCTGAAAACTTACGCCTGTTCGGATATTTTTTTGCCGATTTTTGCGCTTATTTTGCTCACGCTTTATGTGTTGGCGAGGGTTCTGCGCCCTTATTTGACAACAAGTGAAAATATGCTTGAAAATACGCAAGAATCAGGCTCTTCCTTACCCCCCCCAGCAAAAATCTTATTTACCAAGCTTATTTATTTTAGCCTTAACGCAACTTGTTTACATCTTTATTTTGTGGCAAACGAACATCGGTACTTTTTCAAACTTTGATACCATGTTTTTCTCGTTTGGCCAAGGCACATGGCAACAATACGGGTTTGAAAGACGCTTTAATCCGTTGGTGTTTTTAGATCTGACCTTTTTGTTTGGCATTACACATCATCCGGTTGTGCTTAACTTCTATATCTTATGTGTACATGCTTTGGAACTTTGGCTCTTATATAAGTTTTTTGACTTCATTAAGCCGCAAAAACGTTTAATATTGCTTGGGCTTTTCTCGGTTTTACCCTCCACTTTATGGACACTTCCAATCAATTTTACCGAAAGGTGGATGCTGATTGAAATTTTATTAAGCTTGCTTTGTTTTAAAAATTTTCTTAAAACGCACCGCTTTCAAAGTGTGTTGGGCTTTTTGTTTTGGGCGAATGTCGCTTGTTATGTGAAGGAAACATGCTTTTTGTTTTATGTGATGCTTTTTATTTGCCTGATATTATGGCGCATTTATCAAAACGATATTGTGCTGGCGTCTTTTTTGCACCCCGTGCGAAGCATACAAAAAATGCCTTTGGAATTTTTGCTTGGGCTGTCTTTGTTATTTTGGTTTATACAATATATTTTCGTTTGTCTTGATTTTACGACCAATTCGTATCTTTTAGATAGACAAGCGAATTTTTTGGAAATTATTTGTTTGTATAAATTTGAATTAACGCTGACGGTTATCAGCCTGTTTTGTGTTTTTTCCCAAAAAGAAGTTTCGCTTTTTAATAAATTAATTTTGATGGCTCATGTCTTAAGTGTATTCTTTATTTTATTTATCTTAAGGTTAATCAGCGTTGATTATATGTACGGCATAACATATTATGTTTATGTCCCAATAGCGTTTATTTTGATGGGCTTAGGCTGTGTTAAGAAAAATTTTGTTTTTTATTTTTGGATAAGTTTGAGTCTTTTTGCCGTCCTTTTAATCAATAAAGAAATTTTTAAACACCATCAGGGACAATTTAACCTTGAAATGTCTGAATTTGTAAAAAAATTGCATGATACAAATCTCATCGTAGATTCCTCAGCGTCGTATGTGTTAGGCGGCAGAAAATTTGAGCTTGCTTATGTCAAAGCTTTTTATCGTGCTTTTCAAAATGATTTTTTAAAACAAAATGTTAAAATTAAATTTGAGCCGTCCGATGACTTTCTGTTCCCTGAGGAAGAAGATGACCTTATTTTGATTGATAAAGTAGAAAAAGGCGATTATGTCTTAATCAAGAAAAATGCGCAAGAAAAGGTTGTTTCGGATATAACGGTAAGTTATCCGCGGCAAAAAGTTTTTGAAAATAAATTTTACCTGATTTATCAGATAACAGGGGCTGAATAAATTGTTGTTAAAAACGCTAAAAAACTCTTCAATTTCATCTTAAATGCCTTAATCTGTTATATTGTTTTGATATTCTAACACAAAACGGTTAATAAAATGCGTATTGCTGATGATTTTGCTCAAAAAATTTTAAAATTTTTCCAAACCAATATGTGTGTTTTGTTTGTGATGCTTATTCTTGGTATGACCTTAAGCATCTGTTGTTCGTTTGAAATGAATTGGGATTTTGCCAATTATCATTATTATAACGCCTTTGCTTTCATGCATCATCGGCTCAATTTTGACATTGTGCCGGCATCGGTTAACACGTTTTTTAATCCACTGATTGAAATGCCTTTATATTTTGCCATAACGCATTTGAATGAGTTTCCTAAACTGATTTATGCCTTGCAGGGCGTGAGCTTTGGCTTGATGATGTTTGCTTTATATAAGATTTTTTCACTCTTTTTTACACCTGATAAGCTCACAAATGTCTGTCTTATTTTGCTGGCAGTTATCGTATCAATTAGCGGCAAGGCCACGTTTATACAAATCGGGACTTCTACTAATGAAATAAGCATCGCCTTTTTGATCTTATCAGGGCTTTATATTTTATTAAAAATCATCAAATTTCCCAAACTTCAGGTTTGGTACAAATTTTTAATTGCTGGCCTTATGATGGGCGTGGCTTTGGGCTTAAAGCCCACTTGCATCACCTGGTGCATGGCAAGTGGCTTGATGTTGATGTTTTGTTTTAAATATCTGCAAAAGCCCGTGCGAAGCATTATGCTTTTTGCTATGGGCGGTTTAATGGGATATTTAGTGGTTAACGGCTGGTGGATGCTTGTTCTTTGGCGCTTATATCAAAACCCGTTTTTTCCGTTTTTGAACGGTATTTTTAAATCAGAATATTTTGATGCCTTTAATTATCGTGACGCGCGCTTTTTGCCAACCAATTTTTTAACCGCGCTTATCTATCCGTTCCAATTATACTTCAGTCATGAAAGCAGGGGTAATGATTATCGGCTCACAATATATTATATTTTGCTTTGGAGCTTTCCGCTTTATTTAATGGTAAAATCTCGCTTCAAATGGTGGCTTAAAAACCGTCCGATGGAAACGGCATTTTTTGTGTTTATGCTTTTGGGTTATATTCTGTGGCTTAATATATTCAGCATTTATCGTTATTCGGTTGTCTATGAGTGTTTAGGCTCGGTTATGCTGTTGGCGGTTTTAAAGCATTTTCTGCCGCGTCGTCTTGTTTTTCGGGTTATTTACGCTTCATTTGTTATTGTTTTCTTATATGCTTTAATCGGTCAATCTTTCAAATTTCTTCAATCTTACAAAATTGACAGAGAAGAAAAATTTATATTTGTAGAGCCAATCCGCTTGCCAGAGAATACACTCGTTAAACTTTATAACTTCCCGACGGCGGCGGTTATTCCTGAGTTGTATAAAAATAATCCGACTTTGCGCGCGGCGGGCTATTCGCAATGGAATATTAAATATATGAAAGGCTCCGATTTTGCAGAACGTGGAAAATTCAGAGGAATACGCGACCAAATTGAAAAGGAGTATAAAAACAAAATTATTGTTTATTATAATTCTGATATATTTCCAACATCTTTGGAAGTGTATGATAAAAACTTAGACGCATGCTATAAAATGGCCGAGCATATATTTCAGACTGAACATCGTGTCATTAATTGTTTAGATGACGGTAATTTTCATATCATTCGCGAAGCCCTGCGTGAAGAAATGAAAGATGATTATTATTGTCGGTTGCTCAAAAATAATATTTATCCGACGAGGTGGCATATTTGTGTGCCGAAAGAATTGAAAACTCAAATTTTAGGAGATACTGATGACTGATCAAGTTGCCGTTTTAATTCCTTGTTTCAATGAAGAAAAAGCCATTGCCAAGGTAATTAAAGATTTTCAAAAATATCTGCCCAGAGCTAAGATTTATGTTTATGATAATAACTCCACCGATAAAACGGTTGAAATTGCAAAAAAATGCGGCGCAATTGTTCGGTTTGAACCCATGCAAGGCAAGGGAAATGTGGTCAGACGCATGTTTGCCGATGTTGATGCCGATATTTACGTAATGTCAGACGGTGATGAAACGTATGACATTAAACGCACACCCGATTTAATCAAAACTTTGCAAGATGAAAATTTGGATATGGTTACCGGGGCACGAAAAGAAGTTGATTTAGCTTGTTATCGGTTAGGGCATCGCTCGGGGAATTTGGTTTTAACAAAACTTGTTGAATTGTTTTTTCATCATCAGTTGATGGATATGCTTTCAGGCTTTCGGGTTTTTTCCAAACGCTTTGTTAAAACATTTCCGGCTTCTTCCTATGGTTTTGAAATTGAAACGGAACTCACAGTTTATGCACTTTCTTCGCGCTTACCTATAAAAGAGGTGGAAACAGATTATTTTGCGCGACCAGCTGGATCATATAGCAAACTTTCAACGTATCGTGACGGCATACGTATTTTGCGCACCATTGTCATGTTTGTGAAAGAAGAACGCCCGCTTTTATTTTTCAGCCTGTTTGCTTTGATGTTCTTCTTGCTGGGCATTGTCTTTGGCTTTCCGGTTTTGCTTGAGTTTTTGAAAAGTGGCCTTGTGCCCAAATTGCCAACGGCTGTTTTGGTTATTGGGTTTGGCATTTGCGGATTTGTCTCTTTGGTTGTCGGGTTTATTTTAGATAGCATTGCCTCCGCCCGAAAAGAAAACCGTCGGCAGGCATATTTGAGGATAAAATAATGGAATATCGCGGCGAAGATAACCTTCAAACAATGCTTTTGGCTCAAAATTATAATCGTTTTTTGCTCAATTTGGCTGTTCAAAATATAAAACAAACAAAAGCTCAAAATATTGTTGACTTTGGGCAGGCAATGGCTTTTTTGCCACTTTAGTTTATAAACTTCAAATGATTGCGCAAAAACCTTAGAAAAAATTAATTAAGCAATTCCAAAGTTTTTTTCTGAAGTTCTTTAACGCGTTCATAGTTGGTTTTGCTTTTTGCCGCCGCATAAATTTCTAAAAGGCGCGCGCAAATGGAAAGTGTGTTTTGGCATTTTTCCAAAATAGAGATGTTTTCCGCCGTGATAAAATCAAGCGCATATTCCAAATATTTTGCTTGCAAACGAATGTCATCAGTTGTGTCGGCAAGCTCCACAAAAGCTTGCCTTTTATACAGATTGTCTTGAGAAAGCGCTATTTGTTCCACTGTCTTGCGCCAACTTTTTTCATCTTGAAGTTCGCCATAAACATGCGCCAATTTTTCTAATGTGGCGCGTTTTTCTGCCTCTGAGCGACTAAATTCAAGAGCGTTTTCATAATATTGAACCGCATAAATATAATTATCTGCTTGCGGCGTATGCGTGTTGCGTTCAATGAACATATCGCCGATGTTGCTATATGTCCAAAATAAAATCTGGTTGCGCTTGACTGTTTCGTCCTTAATGCAAAGCTTTGAATCAGCGCAGTAACTAATGACCTCATTATAAGCTAAAAGCTTATCGTCAATATCGCGCAAATATTTAACCCTTTCCGAGGCCATACGATAAATTTTGAGCAAATCTGTATCAGAATGAAAAGGCTTTTCTTTTAAGTTTTTCATTGATAAAGCCTTTCTTCGGTTTGTTTGCCGCCGGCATGAAGGCAAAATTCTTCACGATTCAAGGCATATTTTTGAAAAACGGCGCATTGCGCGCACAAACAGCCCCTGTCTATATGAATGCAGTTGCTTTTTTGAAAGGCGCAAAACATTTTTTCATAATGCGTCCGAACCGCTAAATCAGGTGTTTGCTGATTTTTATTCTGTAATGCATTTTTGATGCGACAAACCGGCGAATAAGACGGACAACGCAAGCACAAACAAAGCGATATATTTTCTTGAGTTTTTTCAACGCGCATTTTTCCTCCTTTGCAGGAGAAAATAAGCGCCTTTTATATAAATACAAGCTTGATTAAAGTTTTAAATGTGCTCAAAAACACCGTCTTCAATCGGTGGCAAAAAACCACTGCTTGGACGAGGTAAAAAATCTATGGAATCAACACGTGCCGCCCAAGGGCCTTGATAGCAAGCGGCAATCATAGCTTCAACTTGAGGCTCTTCGCCTTTCATCAAAATTTCAACACTGCCGTCGGGCATATTTAAAACCCAACCGGAAATGCCGCCAATTTCCAGAGCCTTGCGCTCCGCCCAACGCCGATACCCAATGCCTTGCACGCGCCCTTTAATTTTAAGACAAACTTCCCTCATAACTATAAGATATAAAAACTTTTCTTCAAATGCAAGGCAAACACTTTTTTGTTGCGACTTATGAAATTTTATCATTTTGTGATTTTTCTCACATAAAAACAGAACTTAACATATTGTTTTAACGACAAAAAATAGATTGTAACAATATGTAACAAGAATTTACAAGCATTTGAACTAAAAATGTGATATATATAGCCTAGTTTCTTAACATTTTAAGAGGTTTTTTTATGACAGATACCGTTAAAGTAGCAGTCATTGGTGCAGGAATGATGGGTAAAAACCATCTGAAAACTTATAAATCGTTGCCAGGCATTGAACTCGTCGGGGTGTACGATATTTTTCCTGAGGCGGCAAAAGCCGCGGCTGAAACATTTGGTATTAAGGCTTTTTCAAGCATGGAAGAAGTTGCCGCAAGCGTTGACGCTGTCAGCGTTGTAACAACTTCTGTCACGCATGCCGATGTTGGCGAATTTTTCTTAAAACACGGCATTCATTGCCTGATTGAAAAACCTCTTGCCACCACGGAAGACGAATGTTATCGGTTAATTAACGCCGCCCAAAAGAATAATGTAACGCTTTTGGTCGGGCATATTGAGCGCTTTAATCCGGCGGTGGAACAAATGGCTAAAATTTTATCTGACACTTCCAAAATCCGCTCTTTAACCGCGCAACGTATGTCTGCCGCAAGCGGACGCATTACTGATGTTGACGTGGCAATGGATTTGATGATTCACGATGTGGAAGTGATTCTTTCGCTTGTTAAATCGCCTGTTGTCAATGTGCAAGCATGCTCTGTCAAAACACCTGATAAACCCGAGGGCAAAGACTACATTACCGCGATTTTGGAATTTGAAAACGGTGCAACCGCAAACTTAACGGCGAGTCGCATCACACAAGCACGCGTGCGCACTTTAACAGTCACAACAGATACAAACTATATTGATATGGACTTTATCAATCAAAGCATTAACGTTCACGCGCAAGGGCGTATGCCTTATATCAATCAAGAAGATATTCCTGATTGGATGAATTATGGCTTGAAAGGCTCGGTGGAGCAACTCTTTATTCCGACCAATCAACCTTTGGCGGCTGAGCTTTCACATTTTGCCGATTGCGTGCGTGGCAAAGCCACACCCCGTATTAACGGTGAAAGTGCGCTCAATGCCTTAAGAGTTATTTGGGAGGTTGAACGTCGCCTGGGTTTTTTAGAACAAAATAACAGCTCTAATCTAAAATTAGCGGCTGAATAAAAATTAACCCCTCATGAGAGGGGTTTTTTAATGCCTTAGAAACTTTTTGATGTTAAACTGCGCCGTAAATGTATCAAAAGGAGCGGAACTTTGTTTCAAAATACAGTCATAACAACATATTTTAACAAAAAAATGGCAACAATGCTCGGGCTTGGATTTGCCAGTGGTTTTCCTTTTTTGTTGGTATTTAGCACATTAAGCTTATGGCTTAAAGAAGCCTCGTGGACTTATGCCGCTATTGGCGCGTTTTCATTGGTTAAACTTCCATATGCTCTCAAATGGCTCGTCTCGCCTTTTTTAGATAAAGTCAAATTTCCATTTTTATGGCGCATGGGACGAAGGCGCAGTTGGGGCTTGGCGTTGCAACTGCTTTTATTTGGGGGCATTTTAGCAATGTCTGCCGTTCATCCGGAACAAAATCACGCTTTGGTTTGGATATGCGCCGGCTTTATCTGTACAGCATCGGCTTGTTTAGACATTGTTTTAGATGCCTACCGTGTTGAAAGCTTTGCTAATCGCCCTGAAGAGCAAGCTTCTGGCTCGGCAGTTTTTGTTTTGGGCTATCGTATCGGGCTTGTATTTTCAGGAGCAGGCGCGTTAACTTTAGCGACTTTTGTTTCTTGGCACACGGTTTATTTAATTATGGCTTTTGGCACGCTCATTGGTTTTATAACACTTTTATCAGCGGGCGAGCCAAACACGGCTTTTAAATACGCCAATTCAGAAAAAAAATCTTGCCAAGAGCGGTTAAAAGCCTTTTGGAAAGGTTCAATCATTGCCCCTTTTACCGATTTTGCCAAACATCGGCAATGGCCTGTCATTTTGGCACTGATTTTCATTTACCGCATGAGTGACGCTTATTTTGGACCAATGTCTTTTCCGTTTTACGATGATATGGGTTTTTCAAAATTTGAAATCGCTTACATTATCAAAATTTATGGCATGGCGGCAACCATTATCGGCGGTCTTTTTGGTGGTCTTTTGCTCAAAAAAGTCGGCATTTTGAAAGGCCTGTATATTTGCGGCTTTACGCAAGGTTTAACAACACTAATGTTTTCATGGCAAGCTTTATCTGGGCACAATTTATGGCTTTTGACGCTTGTGATTTCCTTGGAAAATTTTTCATCAGGCATGGCAACAACCGCGCTCGTGGCTTATATATCTTCACTTTGTAATGTGCTTTATACAGCAACGCAATATGCTTTATTATCCTCAATTATGAGTGTCGCGCGCGATGTTTTCGCCTCAACGAGCGGCATTTTAGCGGAATATGTGAACTGGCCGATTTTCTTTGCTATTGCGGCGGCTTTCAGCATTCCCGGAATTATGATTGTTAAATGGCTGATGATAACCGAAAATGAGCAAATTTTGGTTGAAAAACAAAATAAATCGCGCTATCATAAATCACACATGAAAGGCAAAACAAATGTCTGACTTTGACGAAAACAAACTTTTTAAAAAAAGTGTTCCGTGGCGCGCTGTTTCAGGTAAAGCGTCAGACGACGATGTTTTGGAATCCGAAAATTTAAGTGGCAAAATTTTATGCGGTGAAAATTACGCTGGACAAGACTTATCAAAAGCCGATTTCACAGCGGCAAACTTGCGTGAGGCAAATTTTTCAAAGGCAAATTTAGAAGGCGCAAACTTTACAAGCGCTGATTTATCGGGCGCTAATTTGCGCGAGGCAAACTTAAACGGTGCTGTTTTTTCAAATGCCGTTTTGCGCAATGCCGACTTTAGAGGCGCTAAGATGAAGGGCGTTATTTTGGAAGGCGCCGACATTCAAGACGCTATTTTGCTTGATATTGAAATGGACAGGATTGCTCTTGACGAGCTTCAAGCTTTGGTGGAATGGTTGGCGATTTTTTATCCGCACAAACTAAACTTAAAACGGCTTAATTTGGCATTGCTTGACCTTTCTAAAATTGACTTGCGCGCGCTAGACTTACGGGGTGTTGATTTAACCGGCGTCAATTTTACAGGCGTAAACATTTGGGAGCTTGATTTAAGCGAAACAAACATCACACCCGAGCAAATTGCGCAAGCACTTGGACGTCCGGCAACACCAAAAGAGCTCAAACAAATTATGGCGCCCAAAAAACGGCGTAAAAGAAGTTATGGCATAGATTTCTCAAGCTTTTTTGATTCAAGAGGCACGTTTGGCGTATTAGATTTAACAAAACACCCTGGCATTACGGTTGCGGCGCTTTTGAAAATGGGGAAAAGGCTTTATAACTTCGTTATCACAAAACCTGAGCTTGAAGATCATGAAATTATGGCTCAATTCCGCCAATCGCTTAATTTAACAGATGAAGACGCCATAAAAAAACATAAGCAAGAAATTGCGCGTGTTGTTCAAGAACGGCAAGAAAAAGAACGTGAATCGCAAGATTTTAAAGAGAACAAAACTATTGATATTACAGATTATGAGGCTTTTGAACGCGCGCAAAAAGCTGAAAAAGAAAACAAAATTAAAGAATCGCGCGAGAAATATCGCGAAAATGATAAACGAGCCCAAGAAACCGCCCGCGAGATATATGCTTATGCCCGTTCACGTGGACAACGCGAACGTGGTTAAAAAGTGCTAAAAATTCTTGTGATTTCTAAAAATTTTGCTAAAATCCGAACATATTTAAATTAAAAAACAGATTTTTGCTTAAAAATGGAAGAAACGCTTTTTTCAAATCAGGTTAAAAGACCTCTTGCCGATAGACTCCGCCCGCAAAATTTGAACGAGGTTGTCGGGCAAGACCATTTGGTTGGGGCAAACGCGCCTTTAGGGCGTATGCTTGCGAGTGGCAAAATCTCGTCATTTATTTTATGGGGACCACCGGGGTGCGGTAAAACGACCATCGCGCGCCTGATGGCGGAGCATACCAACCTTTATTTTGAGCAGATTTCCGCGGTTTTTTCGGGCGTAGCGGATTTAAAACGCGTGTTTCAATATGCCCAAGAGCGCCGTGCAAATCAAGGCAAAGGCACGCTTTTGTTTGTGGATGAAATTCATCGGTTTAACAAGTCGCAACAGGACGGCTTTTTGCCTTATGTGGAAGACGGCACGGTCATTTTGGTCGGTGCCACCACGGAAAACCCCTCTTTTGAGCTAAACGCCGCTTTGCTCTCGCGGTGTCAGGTTTTTGTTTTGAACCGCCTCACCACAGATGATTTTGAAGTACTTTTAGAGCGCGCCGAAAAAGAAACAGGGCGCAAACTTCCCGTTGATGATGAAGCGCGCAGTTTCATGAAAGAAATTGCCGATGGCGACGGACGTTACATCTTAAATTTAGCGGAAAGCGTATGGGCTTATGCCAAAGAGGGCGAAACTTTTAACAAAGACAACATTGTCAACATCATTCGTTCGCGCGCGCCGGTTTATGACAAGGGGCGTGACGGGCATTATAACCTGATTTCCGCCGTGCATAAATCGCTCCGCGGATCAGATGTTGATGCCGCGCTTTATTGGGTGGCGCGTATGCTTTCATCGGGGGAGGATCCGCGTTATTTGTTGCGGCGGCTTATTCGTTTTTCTATAGAAGATGTTTCGCTTGCTGATCCGAATGCGGTGGTGCAAGCCGTGCATTGCGCGGAAGTTTATGAACGCTTGGGCTCGCCCGAGGGCGATTT
Organism: uncultured Alphaproteobacteria bacterium; assembly: GCA_947588655.1. GTDB lineage: Bacteria > Pseudomonadota > Alphaproteobacteria > RF32 > CAG-239 > CANPYS01. The sequence continues at coordinate 15,013 of CANPYS010000004.1, forward strand.
AGCGGTGATGCAACTTGCTGCCTATTTAGCCACAGCGCCAAAATCCGCCGCCGTTTATAAGGCGATGGATAAGGCCTTTGCACTTGCCAAAAAGACAGGCTCGCTCATGCCACCGAAGCACATTTTGAACGCGCCGACAAAACTCATGAAAAATTTGGGTTATAGCGACGGCTATATTTATGATCAAAATTTGGAAGACGGCTTTTCAGGCCAAAATTATTTTCCGGACGGCATTCAGCGCCAAAAGCTTTATGAGCCTGTGGAGCGTGGTTTTGAACGCGAGATTAAAAAGCGGATAGAATATTTTGATAATTTGCGCCGCGAAAAAAATAAAAATAAGAAAAAAGAGGAAAAATAAATGGCGGGCGTTACCACGGTTTTGATTAAAAAAGAAGATGACGGTATTCGCTTAAACCGCTGGTTTTTGCGTGAATATCCGGCGCTTTCTTTGGGGCGGCTTCAAAAACTTTTGCGCACCAAGCAAATCAAGGTTGACGGCAAACGAGCGGAAGCCAACACGCGCCTTACCGCAGGGCAGGAATTACGCCTACCGCCACTTGATCGGGAAAAGGCCGCGCCGAAAGAACGTTCACTTTCAAAGGAAGATTTTTCCTTTGCGCAAAGTTTGGTCATTTATAAAGACGCAAACATTTTGGTCTTAAACAAGCCCTCAGGTTTGGCGGTACAAGGCGGGAGTGGCATTTCACGCCACTTAGACGGCATGTTAGACGCGCTCATGTTTGAGCTTTCGGAACGTCCTCGTTTGGTTCATCGGATTGATAAAGACACAAGCGGCGTGTTGGTTTTGGCGCGCAACCGCAATTATGCCGAAATTTTAACAAAGGCTTTCCGCGAGCATCAAATGGGCAAAAAATATGCGCTTTTGTGTTATCATTGCCCGCCCAAAACGCAAGATATTATTCGCGCCCCGTTAGAAAAAATGGGCGAAAGAATGCGTGTTTCCGAGCAAGGCAAAAAGGCCGAAACCGCTTATCGCGTCATTGATTCTTTAGGCGAAAAGTTTGCGCTTGTTGAGGCGGAGCCTTTAACAGGGCGGACGCATCAAATCAGGGCGCATTTTGAATATATTGGTTGTCCGCTTGTTGGCGATACAAAATATGATGGCAATGAGCATTCCAAAGCCTCGGGTTTATCCCGTAAATTACATTTGCATGCCTTTGAAATAGATTTATCGGCCGTCAGTTCCAAAAAAACAGTTGTCAAAGCGCCTCTGCCTGACTATTTTATAGAAGATGCCACCGCGTTGGGGCTTAATATGAAGGAGTTTGCCTAATGATAAAATTTATAAAGTTTGTCTTTTGGACAATTTTTTTGATTGTGCTTGTTGCCGCAATCGGGATTTTTGTGTTTATCAAAACGTTTGATTTGAACAAGTATAAATCGTACGCCGAACGCGTGGTTTATGAGCAAACAGGGCGCAAACTTTCCTTAAACGGCGACGCATGGCTCAAAATATCGCTTATGCCAACAGCGGTTTTGAATGACGTGAGCTTGAGCAACCCTTCATGGACGCCAACGCCTGATATGGTCAAGGCAAAATCGGTTGAAGTTTCTCTTTCCGTTTTGCCTCTTTTAGATAAAGAAATTGTGATTGATACCGTCAAGCTTGTAGAACCTGAGGTTTATTTGTATGTGAGCAAAACGGGGCAAAACAACTGGACATTTGAAAAACCAGGGGTCAAACTTGCGCAAGCAGAACCAGAAAGCGCAACCGATGCCGTGCCAGAGGTTTCCGCCCCGCTGAATTTGGTGGCTAAAGAGGTTGATATCACGGACGGTATTGTCATTTATCACGACTTAAAAAGTGGCGCAAAAACTGATGTTCGCGTTCAGTCTTTTGATTTAACGGCAGAAGATATGACCAGCGATGTTGATATTGTGACCGATTTGTTGTTTAACGGCGAAAAAATCGCGTTAAGCGCCACCACGGGTTCCATTCAGACACTTTTGCGCGATGAGCCTGATTTTCCGGTTCATGCCAAAGTCAAAGCTTATGGCGCGACGGCTGACGCAGATTTGAAGCTTTCCGGACTTTTAAGCGGTAACATTTCCTTTACAGGCGATGTCAATGCGCACAATCCGGCGGGTAATTTTGGCGCGCCTGATATGAATGTGCAAACGGCTTTAAGTGGCAATTTTACAAATATTGTGGCGCAAATTCAAAAATTAAATGTCAACGGCAATATAATCACAGGAACAGTTAAGGCTGATTTAAGCGGTGCAAAGCCTTATATAAACGCGGTTCTTAAAAGCCCCAAAATTGATGTGGCAAAGTTTTCCGCGCCGGTTAAAAAAGCAAGCATAAACCTTGTGTCCACCGCCGAGGCGGCAAGCTTTGTGCCAGCGACACCGCTTGACTTGAGCGCGCTCAACATTTTAAACGCTGATGCCAAAATAAACATCTCTCAACTTGTGGTGAATCAAGACTTAAGCTTAAACAATGTGGCTTTAACAGCCAAGTTAAACAAAGGTGTTTTAAGCTTGAATCCCTTAAGCCTTGAGCTTGGTGGCGGTCAAGTTACGGGCAATGCAAGCGTCAACAGTCAGCAAAAGATTTTCGTTGCCGACTTAACCGGCAAAAACATTGTTTTGCAAAAAATGTTGCCTTATTTATCGCATCCCCAACCAGGAGCTTTTGGAATAACAGAGGGCGGCGTGACAGATTTGCGCTTAAAGCTTAATTCTCAAGGGAGCGATTTGCGCAAGATTGTTGAAAATTTGGACGGGCAAGTCATTTTGATTGTTGATCGCTCTCAAATCCAAACCGGCTCGCTGAAATATCTTCAAGGCTATTTGCTCACATCTATCTTAAAAACGCTTAATGTCCGAACAAAAGAGCCGCATATGACCTTAAAATGCGGCGTGGTGCGTGCGGATATTCAAAAGGGCTTGGTTAAATTTCCGAAAGGGATTGTTTTTCATGCCAAGAGCTTAACAGTTGTGAGCGACGGCACGCTTAATTTGAAAAACGACAATCTGAACCTAACCATCAAGCCCTTTAACGGCAAAATTACAGATACAAACGTTGTGCAAGCCATTTCTTCGCTTTTGAAGGTTGAGGGGACAGTTCAAAATCCGCGCTTGACGTTGGATAATTCGGCTGTTATTAAAAATGTGGTTGGGATTGCCGCGGCCGGTCCGGCGTTTTTGAGCTCAGAGCTTTTGTTTGATGCAGATGAATCGCCCTGCTACACAGCACTTAAAGGCACATCGTATGAAAAGATGTTTCCAGCGCCAAAAGGTGTTCAGGCAAAAGGGCAAAACGTTTATCAGGGCGCAACAGATGCAATTAGCGGCGGTGTGAATATGATAACCGATACCGCCAAAGGCTTTTTTAACATGCTAACAGGAAAGAAAAAATAAATGCAACAAAACTGGGAAAAATTAGAAAAAGAAATTGCTTTACATCGGGCGGAATTAACTGAACGCTTAACAGACTTTGCAAGAACGGATGTTATGCTTTTTTTAAGCACCGATAAAAAGCTTTTAGAACAACAAAAAGAAAAATGGCTACCGGTTGTTAATTGGGTTAATGCGACCGTGAATACTGATTTTAAGCCGACAACATCGCTTGATGTTCCGCAAGTCAGTAAAGATTTCTTAAAAGATTTTAAAAACTATATCAGTTCTTTTAGCGATAAAGAAATGACTGTATTTTATACAGCCGCTCTTGATATGCATTCTGTTTTGTTGGCTTTGGCGCTTGTTAAAGGTAAAATTGACGCCAAACAAGCGTTTGAACTTTCAGAAATGGAAGAGCTTTTTCAAGCCCGCAATTGGGGCAAAGAGCCGGTTGCCGAAGCCAGACGAAAAGCTATCCGCGATAAGTTGGTTGATGCGGAAGCTTATTTGAGGGAATGCGCCTAAATAATAGAAAAGCTTGGAAGCTTTTTACGGTTCACTTTGCCAATTTTGCGATTTTTCCACATCTGATAAAAGCGTTGTGGCGGGGTTTGTTGGGTGATATGTTTTGCCCTCCAAGACCAAGGTGTCGGTTGTATTTTGAGCTGTAACATATATGTTAGCTCCACCCAACTTCTTAATCTCCAAATATGCCGGCGCGGCGGAAGTCCCCTTTAAAATGAAAGTTACTTTTTTACCATCCATATTCACACCACTTTTAGCATCCAACACAACTCTTGAACCTTCACCAACGGTCAACGTACTTTCTGCATTGTCCACATTACCATAGAAAACGGTGCTTGGTGTGCTGAAAGTTAACTCGGAATGTCGAAGCGTGAGATGTGAACGTTTCATCAGAACGCGAGTGGTTGTTATATTTAATCTTGAGTTCTCAACCAAAACGGTGGAATCGCCTATCAAATCTTTTGAAGTAGATATTGTGACTTGAGCATCTTTAAACCGAAGATCGTGAGCATAATACGCCAATTGATAACCGTTAAGCGTAAATTGCATATTTCCAGATAAGGTCAAGACACCTTCCCCGCTAAAAATACCGGCATTATGACTGCCTAGTTGCTCAGTTATGGTCAAATTATTGACTTCTGCTTCATTGCCGCTATTTGCATTAATTAGAGTTACAGACTCCATCCCTTCGCCTTTTGTAACAAGAGAAAGATTTTGAAGTTTCGTTTGCGAAGTCAGATAAAATTTTTTAGCTCCAGGAATAGTCAGCGTATGATTAGCACCGTCAATCGTTGTATGACCGTACACCCAAAAATTAGAAACATCTGTCATGGTGATATTGTTACGCATCGTGACAATTTTGCATTTGCCCGAGCTTGCAAGGTCACTAAGCTCCTCAGCATTGGTGGCAAAACAAGGCGATTGACAGGCTGTATAAGTGTTATCCGTTTTGCAATGCGCGATATCCGCGCACCAATCTGATTTATCTGATTGTGTAAAGCCTAACGCCTCACAACTGTACTGAACACACTTTTTATATGATTGGTCGTAAGGGCAAAAAATATAACCATTTTTATCACATTTTGGATTATCTTCTTTGGAATAATTTAACTCTGCACAAGTTGGTTGTTTGCTACAATCTAGCGCTACCGCCTGATTTGAAAATAAAATTGCTATGAAAAATAAAATATACTTCATTTTTTCCTCCTTAATTATAAAGTCTCCCATCCGAATCGTCACCCCGAATCGCCCCAAAGCGTCATCCCGAGCCCCTCAAAAATCGTCATTCTGAGGCGGTTTACCGCCGAAGAATCCAGGATAACAAAAGCATCCGAATCGTCATCCCGAATCGCCCCCCAAACGTCATCCTGAACGCCCTAAACGTCATGCTGAACTTGTTTCAGCATCTCCTCCAAATTGTCATGCTGAACTTGTTTCAGCATCTCCTCCAAAAGTCATGCTGAACTTGTTTCAGCATCTCTTTTTATGAGCTCCCAAAACGAGTTTGGAATGACGTTTGAGAGAGATTTTTCCTCTCTCAAAAAAACGTACGTTTAAATGTTCAAATTATCTAGCGAAAAAATATTTGGAAAAACAATGCATTATTTGCTTGACAAAATGCACATTTAAAGGTACGTTTTTTTGCACACATTTTATTGATAAATCGTTGATTTTGCTTATAACATTTGCGTCATTCTGAGGCGGTTTACCGCCGAAGAATCCAGGTGGAAAATAAAGCTATATTGTTGTCCTAGACTCTTCCACCCTTCGGGTGTCAGAGTGACGTTTTTGGAAAATTTTTCCTCTCTCGTTCTAGCCAAAGAAATGTGGAGAGTGGTACAGATAAAGTCGTTTTAAGGGCGCGCGAGGATAAAAACAACCCCGACGGGTTGTTTTTACCGCAAGCGGCGTAGCTTTGTTAAAACTGCTAGGGAGCGATAGCGACCGCGGCAGGTTTTATAAAGCAAGTGACCGAAGCGAGTTAGCGATTGCTCAAAGAGCAGAGCTTACGAGCAAGACAAAATTCTAGTGTACAAAAGAGGTACATGAATTTCCCGAGACCCGAAAAAACGGCTTTAGATGTGCCGCTATACGCCTTTATTCTAATATCATGGCGGTGAATTCGGCTTCTGAAACTACAGCCCCCTCCACCATCGCCTGACCGCGGAAAACAAAAACATTGCGACGCGCGTGGATTTTTTCTACATGCATTTGGAGCTGATCGCCAGGCTTCACGGGCTTGCGGAATTTAACGCCGTCTATAGACATAAAAAGAACATTGCGCTTTGTATCGGCATAATTTTCATCTTGCGAAACAACAATCGCGCCGGCTGTTTGTGCCATCGCCTCAATTTGCAAAACGCCGGGCATAACGGGATTGCCGGGAAAATGCCCTTGGAAAAATTCTTCATTCATGGTCACATTTTTAATGCCAACGCCTTTTTCGCCCGGAACTTCCACTTGCAGACGATCTACAAGCAAAAACGGATAGCGATGCGGGAGCATTTTCATAATTTCTTCAATACGATATTCTTTCATTTTTTCCTCTACTTTTTACTGTTTTTTTGTAAAAACGCCACTTGACGCATATAATCTTTGAACGGCACAGCCGGCGAACCCATCACCACGGTTTGCGGCTCAATATCGCGCATAATGCCCGATTGCGCCGCCACTTGCGCGCCACTACCGATATGAATATGGTCGGCAATGCCGGCTTGACCGCCTGTCACAACATAATCGCCAAACGTGCAACTGCCGGCAATACCGGTTTGCGAAACAATCACGCAACCACGCCCCATCTTATCGTTATGCGCAATTTGCACCAAATTATCAATGCGGCAACCATCGCCGATAATGGTGTTTCCAAGCGCGCCACGATCAATACAGGTATTAGCCCCAACTTCAACATCATTGCCCAAGAGCAAAAGTCCGACTTGCGGAATGCGCACATGTTGCCCATTCACAAGCTGAAAGCCAAAGCCATCTGTACCCAAACGCGCGCCGCTAAAAATAAAGCAATTATCGCCCATTTTGGTATAGCTCACATAAGCATTGACGCCGATTCGGCAGTTGTTGCCCAAGACACACCCGCGCCCGATATAACATCCGGCCTCTAAGCGGCAACCGTCACCAACAACGGCATTTTCTTCCACAACAACATTTTCGCCAACAAAGCATCCCTGCCCGATTTTGGCACTCGGATGAATTTTGGCGCTTGCCGCAACGCCCGCTTGAGGGGCATATTCGGCATAAAATGCCTGATTTAAGGTAAGAAACGCGGTTTTCGGGTCCGGATGAACCAAAACAACCACGCCCGCCGGCACAAAGTTTTTGAGTTCTTCGGTCGTCACACAGGCGCTTGCCTTCATTTCAGAGGCTTTTGCCTTGGCTTTTTTATCATAAAAGAAGCAAATTTCGCCCTCTACCGCTGTTTCCATAGGCGCGATATCGCGGATTTTAACCGTATTATCAGCATCAGGCGACATCACGGCGCCGGTCAGCTTGCAGATATAGTTTAAGCAGAACGGCCCCTTATTTTGATAAAACGCTGTATCAACCATAAACGTCTCCTTTAGAGGCTTGTGCCAAAGTTCAAACGAAAGACTTCTTTTTGGTCGTAATCTTCTTTCATGACAGGGAAACCGAAGTCAATATCAATTTTGCCCATGGGCGAATACCACTCAAAGCCAAAACCGACCGAAGCGCGGGGCTTTGAGGAATATTCCACATAGCGCGAATCAATATTATCCGGCTTACCGATAGCACCAATATCAATAAATGTACGACCACGAACGCCAACTTCTTCAAGCCCAATCGGGAATGAAAGTTCAGAACCACCGTAAAGAACCCAGTTACCACCCAAAGAGTCGTCGGTATATTTATCACGAGCGCCAATACCACCAAACTCAAAGCCACGCAACGTGTTACCACCTAAATAATAACGCTGTGATAACCGCACATCTTCACCACCATAGCCCACAATGTAACCACCGTTGGCAAAGAACTTAAATGTCCAGTAGTCAGCTAACGTATAGAATTGGTATGCGCGCGCGTCAAATTTGAAATATTTTTCATCGCCACCCAAACCCGCGACATCATTGCCGAATGACAAATAATATCCTTCGCGGGGACGCATCATATTATCACGCTTATCATAAACCAACGTCTGCCCAATAACCGAACCAACGCTTTTGCCCTCTTCATCTTTAATATAAATAGAGGCATCGTTAGAAACGTTTTTAACCTCGTCTTGACGAATGGTATAACGGAGCAATTGATAAAAATCATCCGTATAATTCCACCCTAAGCGCAAACGAGCACCAACGGAAGAGTTATCATACGAGCTTTCGTCCTGATAATCTTCATCACTATAAAACAAATCTGTACCAACGCTTAAACGCCTACCCAAGAAATAAGGCTCGGTAAAGCTCAAGCTATAATCGTTAGAACGCTGTGAAACACTAGCATCCAAACTTACCTGTTGACCTCTGCCTTGGAAGTTATTTTCCGTAATGCCGGCTTGCACCAAAGCACCGTTGACCGTTGAATAACCAACACCTACATTAAAGTAACCCGTAGATTTTTCTTCCACATTCACATCAATATCGGCTTTATTAGCATCAACCGGCACAGTTTGAATATCAACTTTGCTGAAATAGTTCAGATTTTCAATATTGCGGCGAGAATCTTTAATTTTCGTCACATTAAAAGCATCGCCTTCATCAAGGCGGAACTCACGGCGAATCACATCGTCATGCGTGCGGGTATTGCCATGAATATTAATGCGGTTGACAAAGGTACGAGGACCTTGCTTCACAACAAAGTCAACATCAATTTCTTTAGAAACCGTATGACGTATTAATTGCGGCTCAACTTCAATAAACACAAAGCCTTTTTGCCCAAGTTCTTCTGTCATAGCTGAAACAGATTTTTCAATCAAATCAGCATTGTACCATTCGCCCGCTTCAATTTCCACTTCTTCATACAAATCTTCAACCGGCACATCGGCAATTGGCGAATAAACATCAACGCTTCTGACCAAATAACGCGGGCCTTCATCTAATGAAAACGTCAAAATGAACGACTTTTTATCCGGTGTTAGCTCAGCCACGGCTGAAACAACCCTAAAATCGGCATAACCATGTTGACGATAAAACTGCGCAAGCAATTCCTTATCATAATTCATACGTTCGGCATCATACTTATCAGCGCTTGAGAAAATGCGATACCAACGGCTTTCTTTGCTCATCAGTACATCTTTCAAATCAGACGCCGAGTAATGCGTATTGCCCAAAAAGTTAATACGGCTAATTTCAGCTTCCGTGCCTTCATCAATTTCAAAAATCAAATCCACACGATTTTGGTCGCGATCAATAATTTTGGGCTCCACTTTCACATCATAGCGACCAGCGCGCTTATATAAATTCAGGATTCGCTTAACATCTTGCTGAATTTTATTTTTGCTATACAAAGTGTTTGGCGCACTTTGAACTTCGCCTTCCAAGATTTTATCATCAAGCTTTTTGTTACCGTCAAAGGCGCGTTCGCCGATAATGGGATTTTCCATCACGCTCACTTTTAACACACCATTTGCGGCAGGTGTAATTTTAACATCTGAGAACAAGCCTGTTGCATACAAATTCTTAAAAGCCTGATCCAATTCGGATTGCGAAACCTGACTTTGTGGCGCAATGTCCAAATAAGAAATAACAGTTTCGCGTTCCACGCGTTGCAAGCCTTCAACTTCTATAGCGTTGACCCTATAATCAGCCGCCAAAGCATCAAAGCTTAAAAAGAAAAAGCTTAAAACTGCAATCAAACAAGTTTTTTTCATTTTACACCTCTATGAGTTAGTTAAACCACCGATGCCCTAAATGGACAATATCGTTCCAAGTCGCCAAAATCATTAAAAGCACCAGCAAGAAAAAGCCAGCCTTAAAAAGATATTCTTTAACTTTTTCACTTATTGGACGTCGTGTCATAATCTCTAACACAAAAATGACAACATGTCCACCGTCTAAAACAGGTATTGGGAAAAGATTAATCAGCCCCAAGTTGACCGAAAGAAGCGCCATAAACACCAAAAAGTCCAAAGCGCTTTGCGAACGGCTGATATCACCCGACATTTCGGCAATGCGAATAATACCGCCCACATCTTCTGTGCCGCGTTGACCACTTATCATCTGACCAACACCCCGAAGAGTGGCGACACTCATTTCCCAAACTTCTTCGCTAGCTAAAGCAAACGCACTGAAAAAGCCCACTCTTTCGCCATGCGTTTCAATCGTTGTTTCCGATTTAATGCCAAGCATAAACTGTTTTTGAATCGTGCCGTCGCGTTGTTCCATTTCAATTTCTGTTAATGGAAATTCAAATACAAGGTTTTCGCCCTCGCGCAAAATTTCTAGCTTTACTTCCCGATTCGCCGCTAGCGCCACCTCGCGCGTGATATCTGAAAAATCAGAAACGGCAACGCCATTAATACTTAAAATGCGATCGCCTTTAACAATGCCAGCGGCAGCCGCCGCACCCTCAGGCACAGCCTCGCCCACAATCGGCGGAAAGCTAAATTTGCCAAGCGTCATAAACAATGCGGCATAAATTAAAACAGCAAACAAATAGTTGAACCCTGGACCAGCCAACACAATTGCAAGTTTTTTAAAAGGATTTTGAAAAGCAAACGCTCTTTTTTGTTGAGCCTTGCTCAGCTTACTTTTGCCAGATGTGGAAGATGACGCGTCATCATCGCCCAAAAACTGGCAATAACCGCCCAAAGGAACGGCGCAGATTTTCCAATAAGTCCCGTGCTTATCCATCCGTCCCCAAAGCTCCTTGCCAAAGCCGATGGAAAAAGCGCTAACCTCAACGCCCAAAAGTCGGGCAATAATAAAATGCCCGAACTCATGCACAAAAACCAAAACGCCTAAAAGGACAATAAAAGGGATAACATAGTGCCAAATATTAACAACAATATCCATTTGAAAAACCTTTTACACCCTATAAATACCAAATGCCATACTTAAAAAGCCAATAAACAAACGGTCCGGCAAAAATCAGCCCGTCAATGCGGTCAAACACGCCGCCGTGCCCCGGAATAATATGACTAGAATCTTTAAGCCCTAAACGGCGTTTAATTGCAGATTCTACTAAATCGCCAATTTGAGAAATAAAGGCAATAATCACACCCAAAATAGCAAAGAAGCATTGAACTGAAAAATCTGTTTGCATAATGCCAATCCGCGAAAACGCCCAAAAATAGGCAAAACTTGCCGCAGCCGCTAACAAAAGACCGCCAAACAAGCCTGACCATGTTTTGTTCGGGCTAATTTTAGGCGCAAGCTTAGGACCTTTAACTGTTGTTCCAACGAACAAGCCGCCAATATCCATGGCCCAAACCATCACGAAAAACCATAATGTCATATAAAAGTTATAAGGCGGGTAAGAAAAGACATCGTGATAAAGCCACAAAAGCGAAGCAATTCCAACAGAAATATAAGGCACGCCAAGAGTTATTAAATAACGGTGTTCCTCGCCTTTCGCCTTAAACCACACAAATGCTGACACAGCGACAAGAACGCTCAAATCTATCACAACATCAAAAACAAAAAGACAAACCGCCAACGCAAACAAATAAGCGCCCATATAAGTGCCAAAGTTGCGTCCCTGAACCATACTTGCCCATTCAAAGCATAGCAACGTACCTACAAAAAGAGCCAAGACATCTACAAACGGATACCCAAACCACAAAGCCCCAACGGCAACCGGCAACATCACAAGCGATGCGGCAACACGTTTGAGCCAACTGTTGTTTGTTTTTTTAACGCTAGACTTTGCCATATCTTCTCTCCCTTTGTTGAAATTGATTGATAATATCTTTAAGCTCTTCTTTTGTAAAATCAGGCCAGAGTGTTTTTGTAAAATAAAACTCCGTATAAGCCAATTGCCACAACAAGAAATTACTTAAACGTTGTTCACCGCTGGTGCGAATGAGCAAATCAGGCTCAGGCACATCAGCGGTATAAAGCATATCAGAAAAAGTTTGTTCATCAATATCTTTTGATAAGATATCGCCAGATTTTACTTTTTCCGCCAAAAGTCGGGCGGCTTGCACAATTTCTTGCCGCGCACCATAACTTAGAGCAACCAAAAGCGTTGCGCTTTTATTGTTTTTGGTTTCTTGTTCCAAACGCGTCATTTGCGCCTGAATGTCATCATCAAGCCTTTGACGCTCGCCAATAAAGCGGATTCGGACATCATTTTCAGCCAATTCCTTAAAATTGCGCCCAAGATATGTCCTTAAAAGGTTCATCAAGCCCTCAACTTCTTCCGAACTTCGTTTCCAATTTTCCGTTGAAAAAGCATAAATTGTCAAATATTGAACGCCCATTTCTTTAGCCGCTTTGGCAATTTCCAAAACAACTTCAGCCCCCTTCTGATGCCCTGCGTTGCGGGGCAAGCCTTTCTTTTGCGCCCAACGTCCGTTGCCGTCCATAATAAGAGCAATATGCCTTAACTGATTGTTCGTCGTCCCCATGCGTTTAGACCTGCATAATGTCTTTTTCTTTAGTGGCAAGCATCTCGTCAATTTTTTTCACAGCGTCATCGGTAATTTTTTGAATTTCATTTTCAAAACGCTTTTCCTCATCTTCTGAAATCAGATTGTCTTTTTTCAATTTTTTCACGCCGTCTAAAGCATCGCGGCGAATATTCCGCACAGCCACCTTGTTTTGCTCGGCATATTTACCGGCAATTTTTGAAAGTTCGGCGCGGCGCTCTTCGCTCAAAGGCGGTATCGGAATACGGATAAGCGTGCCGTCAGAAACAGGATTCAGCCCCAAGTCGCTTTCGCGCAGGGCTTTTTCAACATTTTTAGCCAAACTCTTATCCCAAACGCTCACAGAAAGCGTGCGCGGATCAGGCACACCGACTGTCCCGACTTGCGAAACAGGAACCATATTTCCATAAGCCTCCACCATAATCCCGTCCAAAAGGCTTGTGTGCGCGCGCCCGGCGCGAAGCCCGCCAAAATCAGCGCGAAGCGATTCTAAAGTTTTATCCATACGATTTTGGGCATCATTTTTTATTTCATTAAAATCAGACATGTTTTCCTCGTTTTATTTGATAATTGTAAAATTTCCTTTTCCTGCAACAGCGTCAACCAAGGCATTTTTGCCTTTTTGGGCAAAAACTACAATTGGTATCTGGCTTTCTTCTGCAAGTGTGACAGCCGTTAAATCCATGACCTGAAGCTTTTTATCCAAAACTTCTTTATAACTCACGCTTTGATAACGCTTAGCCTTAGGATTTTTCCTTGGGTCGGCATCATAAACGCCGTCGGCTTGCGTGGCTTTCAAAAGAGCGTCGCACTTCATTTCAGCCGCGCGCAAAGCCGCGCCGGTATCAGTTGTAAAATAAGGGTTGCCTGTACCGCCGGCAAAAATAATCACGCGTCCTTTTTCCAAATGATGCAAAGCCTTACGATACATATAAGGCTCGCACACTTGAGGCACGTTTAAACCACTCATCACACGTACATCAAGCCCTATTTTTTCCATAGCGTTTTGCAAATAAAGCGCGTTCATAATTGTTGCCAACATGCCAACCTGATCGGCAACACTGCGATCAATACCTTCCGAAGCCTCTTTAGCGCCACGAAAAATATTGCCACCGCCAACCACAATACAAACTTGCGTTCCCATTTTTTGGACATCGGCAATTTGTTGCGCCAAAGCGCCAATAACTTCCGCGCTCATGCCAAAAGGCTTGTCGCCCATAAGCCCCTCGCCCGAAAGCTTAATTAAAACTCTTTTATATTTAGCGCGCATCAATACCTCGCTTTTTTCACATAATACTCGTATATTAACGGAATATTCTTGTTTGTCACTATATTTTTGCATCAGGTTCACAAGTTTATGATAAAAAGATTGAATTTAAAAAAGTTTGTCGTTATAGTAGCGGCAATTAAAACCCAAACGATGGAGTTTATAAAATGTCTTTAGAGCTGATTTTTGCCGCATGCGCGTTAGGCGGTTATCTTTTAGGTTCAATTCCTTTCGGGCTTGTCTTGACATGGCTTGCCGGTTATGGAGACATCCGAAAAATTGGCTCGGGCAACATTGGCGCGACCAATGTTTTGCGCACAGGCAACAAAACTTTGGCTCTTTTAACAGTTTTGCTAGATGCCTTTAAGGCCGGCATTGCCGCATATATTGCGCTTAAAGTTCTTCCCTTTAATGAGTTTTATATTTTCGGGTTCAGCACCACGATAAACGTCTTCGGGGCTTTGTTAGCGGGCGCTTGCGGTGTGTTTGGGCATATGTTTCCCGTGTGGCTCAAGTTCAAAGGCGGCAAGGGCGTATCTTCTGCGTTTGGTTGGATTCTCGTGATGTCATATCCAATAGCTTTAACTGCTTTGGTTGTTTGGCTCGTGATGGCCTTTATTTTCCGTTATTCCTCTTTGGCGGCTTTAACCGCGGCCGTTTCTTTGCCCTTTGTGGCGTTTTTTGAACTGCCGCCTGTTTACACCGCTTTTTACTCAATGATGGCTCTTATTGTTATATTAAAACACCACGCCAACATCACACGTCTTTTCAAAGGAAAAGAGAGCAAAATCAGTTTTAAAAAGAAGAAGTAACCGTGACCGAACAAGAACGCATAGATTGGATTCAGCTCATCAACACCGAAAACATCGGCGCGGTCTCTTTTGCGAATTATCTTAAGAAATACGGCTCAGCGGCTGCCGCACTTAAAACCTTGCCGCAAGAAAAATTATTTAGCCGCAGAGATGCCGAATATGAGCTTGAAAAAGCCCGTAAGCTTGGCATAACAGTTTTGTGCCAATGTGACGCGGCATACCCCAAAGCGCTTTTAAATCTGCACGATGCGCCGCCAGTGCTTTATGCCAAAGGTCGCTTAGATATTTTAAATGCGCCGAATATGGTTTCAATTGTAGGGGCGCGGAATGCCTCTGTCAACGGGCGCAAAACGGCCTCGCGCATTGCGTTTGATTTAACGCAAAATGATATTGTTGTGGTTTCAGGCATGGCGCGTGGCATAGACACCGCAGCACATTTAGGCGCGATGTACGCCAAAAATCAACAAGGCCCGACCATTGCCGTTTTGGGTTGTGGCGTAGATGTGGTTTATCCCAAAGAAAACACCGCCGTTTATGAGCAAATTTGCGCACAAGGCGTTATCCTTTCAGAATTTTTAATTGGCACGGAACCGCAAAGCACCTATTTTCCGCGGCGCAACAGGCTTGTGGCGGGTTTAAGTGCCGGCACATTAGTGGTGGAGGCCTCTTTGAACTCGGGCTCGCTGATTACGGCAAGGCTTGCTTTGGAGCAAGGCAAAGAAGTTTTTGCCGTGCCGTGTTCGCCCACAGAAGGCCGCGGCGCTGGTTGCAATAATTTAATTCGTGAAGGCGCAAATTTAGCGGAAAGCGCGGAGGATATTTTAGAGGTTTTGCGCTTTCATCAAACTCGCGTCATAAAACCGCAGGCACAAAATTTATACACAAAGCCTCTTGACAAAGTTCAAAAATCTGCCGATATTCCTATGCAAAAATCAACACCCTCTTCAGAGCCGCTCATCAATTTGATAAGCCCCGAGGGCATTGAAACGGACGAGCTTATCCGCCAAAGCAAACAATCGGCGCAAGAAGTGTTGATGAAATTAACCGAACTTGAATTAGACGGGCTGATTATGCGAAAAGGAAGCCTTATTTTGCCCGCCCTTAAACAGAACAGGAAAAGACAATGAAATTAGTGATTGTGGAATCTCCGGCAAAAGCCAAAACCATTAACAAATATTTAGGTTCGGACTATAAAGTTCTGGCAAGTTTTGGTCATATTCGCGATTTACCAAGTAAAGACGGCTCGGTTAATCCGGATAAAGATTTTGAAATGTCTTGGGAATTAAGCGCGGGCGGCAAAAAGCGCTTAAATGACATTATAACCGCGCTCAAAGATGCCGACACGCTTATCCTTGCCTCCGACCCGGATAGAGAAGGAGAGGCTATTGCATGGCATATTTTGGAAGAATTAACCGCGCGCAAAAAAATTGCGGGTAAAAAAATTGAACGCGTGGTGTTTCATGAAATTACAAAATCCGCCGTCACGGAGGCAATTAAAAATCCGCGGCAAATTGATGATAATCTGGTTTCAGCTTATATGGCGCGGCGCGCGCTTGATTACTTGGTGGGTTTCACGCTTTCGCCCGTGTTGTGGCGCAAGTTGCCCGGTTCAAAATCTGCCGGACGCGTGCAGTCAGTCGCTTTAAGGCTGATTTGCGAGCGCGAAACGGAAATTGAGAAGTTCAAACCCGAAGAATATTGGACGGTTGACGCTGATTTATTAACCGATAAAAAAGCCCTGATTCCCACACATCTGATTAACTTAAACGGTAAAAAACTTGATAAGTTTGACATTAATAATGCTGAAAAAGCCGCCAATGCCAAAAACCTGATTGAGGCGGCTGATTTCAAGGTGGATAATGTGGAGCGAAAGCAACAAAACCGTTATCCGGCGCCACCGTTTACAACATCTACCTTGCAACAGGAGGCCGCACGCAAACTTCGGTTTTCCGCTAAAAAGACCATGCAAGTGGCGCAAAAACTTTATGAAGACGGTTTTATTACCTATATGCGTACCGATGCCGTCAACCTGAGCAATGAGGCAATTGCCGCATGCCGCGCCGCTATTACGCAATATTTTGGCGAAAGCTATTTGCCCAAAGCTCCGAAAATTTATAAAACAAAGTCTAAAAATGCGCAAGAAGCGCACGAGGCAATCCGTCCGTCTGATGTGATGAACACGCCTAAAAAAATGCAGACAAAGCTTGAATCGGACGCGCACAAACTTTATGAGCTGATTTGGAAACGCACGGTGGCTTGTCAGATGAATCCGGCTGTTATGGACCGTGTAACGATTGACGCGTTATCAACAGATAAGCAAATTTTGCTTCGCGCCAACGGGCAAGTTGTGGCGTTTGACGGCTTTTTGAAGCTGTATCAGGAAAGTCATGATGATAATGAGGATGATGACGAAAACCGCATTTTGCCGAATGTGGAAATCGGGCAGGCTTTGGATAAGGGCGAAGTTAAGACCGAGCAACACTTCACAACGCCGCCGCCAAGGTTTACGGAAGCAAGCCTTGTGAAAAAACTGGAAGAATTGGGCATTGGGCGTCCGTCAACGTATGCCACAATTATCGCGGTTTTGCAGGAGCGCAAATATGTTCGGGTTGAAAAACTGCGCTTTATTCCGGAAGACCGCGGACGCATTGTCACGGTGTTTTTGGAAAACTGGTTCAAAAAATATGTGGAATATGACTTCACCGCGCAGTTGGAAGAATTTTTAGATGACGTTTCCGCCGGCGAAATGGATTGGAAAAAACTTTTAACAGGCTTTTGGGCAAAGTTTATTAAAACGGTGGACGCCGTTCAGCCTTTGCAGGTTAAGGACGTGATTGAAAAGATTGATGAAGTTTTGGCGCATCACTTGTTTCCACCGCGCGAAGACGGCTCTGATCCAAGGCTTTGTCCGCAATGCCACAAGGGGCATTTAAGCGTGAAGTTGGGCAAATTTGGCGCGTTTTTGGGTTGCTCTGATTATCCGGATTGTAAGTACACCAAGCCCTTAACCGATATTAAGGAAGAAGAAGTCCAAAGCGAAAACACACCTAAAGCCGAACGTCCGGAAGATAAGCTTTTGGGCGAATACAAAACCTTGAAAGTGTGGCTTAAAAAAGGTCCTTACGGCTGGTATGTGCAATGGGGCGAAGATGCCACTGCCACCACCGAAAAGCCCAAACGCATGGGCTTACCGAGAGGTTTGAACCCTGAAGACATCACGTTTGAGCAAGCTGTCACGCTTATCAGCCTGCCCAAAGATTTAGGCAATGGCATTGAAGTCAACATCGGCAAGTTTGGCCCTTACATCAAAAAAGGCACGGCGTCACGATCATTACGCGGCAATGATACGGTGTTTAACATTACCGCTGAACGCGCCGCCGAAATTTTGAAAGGCGCACCCGAAAAAGCCCCTGAAAAAGTTTTGGGCAAAAACGCCAAAGGCGAGGAAATTAAACTTTTGAGTGGCAAATATGGACCTTATTTAAAGTGCGGCAAAACAAACTTTGCTATCCCCAAAAATCTGCGCGATAAAGAAATGACCCTTGAATCCGCCCTTAAGATTGTGGAAAAGAAAGACTAATGAAAAGAACTTATATTTTATCCTTTTTATTATGTATACTTTTGATGATAGCATCAAATGATATTTGGGCACCCAAGAAAGTAACATTGACCTTTCAGGCTAAAACAAATCAGGACTTTTCTTTACAAACATCTTTTAATGATTCCTGTTTCAAAAATGAAAGCAATACAACCCTTATCCCATTGGAGGGGGGGGGGAATGAAGTTAAAGTAAAGATTTATGCAAGCAAAATCAACAGATTGTGCTTAAAAATCATACATCCTATTGATGAAATAACACTTTCTAATTTCAAGCTATCTGGAAAGAAAAATTTAGTTTTTATTAGCTTTGATTCTTTTAATATTGAAGGCTCTGCAAAGGTACAGGACGACAACAATTTTATCACAATCGCGCCTTCGCCGACAGATGCTTTCATCACAATCAACAATATTTCTTTCAAAGGAAAACACTCTTTTAACATTCACTTTTTTTTAATTTTAGCTTTTATTTATTTTTTGATTTCATATAAAATTGTTCAATATCTATCGGTTTTTAAAATTAAAGATTCTTCTTCGCGCATAGACATTGTTTTTGTGGCTGTTTTTTATGTTTTAATTTTTCTGCCAATGAGCAACATCTCCACAGAAGCAAATTCAATACAAGAAAACAGAAACTTAGCTCAAAAGCCAAGTTTGACAGACCTTTATAAATCAGATAAATATGGCAAAAATTTTGAACTTTGGTTTAATGATCATTTTTACTTACGGAAAGATTTTGTAAAATTATACGAATTTTTAAATGATCCGTTATTTTTAAAAGGCAATAAACGTGTTTTAATTGGCAAAGATAATTGGCTTTTTTATAAAGCTGATAAGAGCGAAAGAAATTTTGCAAATCTGGATTTATTTTCACAAGAAGAACTTAAAAATTTAGCGACTTATTTGAAAAATATTCAGCAATGGACAAAGAAAAACGGCAAAAGTTTTTATTATTTAATCTGTCCGGATAAAAACAAAATTTACGGCGAATTTTATCAATTTCACGAAAAAGTTTATCCCGATTCTCAAAGTCGTGCGCAACAAGTGGTTAATTATTTAAGAGAAAATACAGACATTGAAGTGATTTACCCCTATGATGCATTGCATCAAGCCAAATCGCAAGGCTTACTTTATTATAAAAATGATACGCATTGGAACCTTTTTGGCGCTTACATAGCCTATCAGGAGCTTATGAAAAGTATTAAGAAAAAACACAAGCTCAAAATTTTTAAATATAGCAAATTAGATGAAGAAAAACATCCTTTGGGTGACTTGTCCAAAATGTTTTCTACACCTAAAGAGGACAATGAAACGACTTATCTTGTCCCTTCGGTTCAAGATTTATCAAAATGCACCGGCGAAGAGAAAGAAATAAATTGCATTAATCACTTAGGAAAGTTACGAGTCTTTATGCTAAGAGATTCTTTTACAGATTTTTTAAAACCTTATTTGAATAATACTTTCAAATTTGTTGATTACAACTGGCGCTACAATATTACGAGATCTGACTTAAAAAAGATAAAAAACAACGCCGATATCATTATTTTAGAACAAGTTGAACGCCTTGTTCCAACATTAACTACGCTTAAATTCCCGAAAGAATAGAACATGCTTTTTTCATCTACAACATTTATTTTCTTATTTTTGCCGATTGTCAGCGCGACTTATCTTTTAGCCCGCAAAGAAATCAGAAACAATCTCTTGCTTTTGGCGAGTTTATTTTTCTATGCTTGGGGAGAACCGCGATATTTGCTAATTATGTTACTTACCATTTTAATCAATTATGTCGGCGCAAATTACATCAGCCGAAGCAAAAATGACCAGCATCGCAAAATTCTTTTAGTTTTATCCATTATAGCTGATTTAGGTTGTTTGTTTTACTTCAAATATTTTAACTTTTTTATTGAGAATTTGAATAACATAACTCATTTAAATTTGCATTTTATAGATGTTGTGATGCCGATTGGCATTTCGTTTTACACCTTCCAAGCCATGTCGTACTTGATTGACGTTTACAGATGTGATGTTAAAGCGCAAAAAAGCATTTACAATTTGGCGCTTTATATCACGCTTTTTCCACAGCTGATTGCCGGCCCGATTGTTAAATATCATGACGTTGAAGAACAAATATCAAACCGCGACAGCACTTTTGAAAAAGTTTCTTACGGTATTAAGCGGTTTATTATCGGGCTTTCCAAAAAGATGATTATCGCAAATACTTTAGGCGTTGTTGCAGACCAGATTTTTTCTGCGCCCGCCCAATCTTTAGACACACCAACAGCTTGGCTCGGGGCAATAACATATAGTTTACAACTGTTTTATGATTTCAGCGGTTATTCTGATATGGCTATCGGTTTAGGCTCAATATTCGGTTTCAAATTTCTGGAAAACTTTAATTATCCGTATATATCTAAATCTATAACCGAATTTTGGCGGCGTTGGCATATTTCACTTTCAACATGGTTCAAGGAATATCTTTATATACCTTTGGGTGGCAATCGCGTTTCCAAAAACCGAACCTATCTAAATTTGCTGATTGTCTTTTTAGCAACAGGTTTTTGGCATGGCGCCGCATGGAATTTTATTGTTTGGGGCTTATGGCACGGTTTTTTCATTGTTTTGGAAAAAATAACCGGTTGGCATAAAATGGAAACAAAAAACATTTTTCATCTTTGCCTTAAACACCTTTACGCCTCTTTCGTTTTTATCATTGGTTGGGTAATGTTCCGCGCTGAAAATATGACATATGCCTTTCATTACATTCAAAATATGTTTGGCTTAACAAAAATAGCAAAATTACAACACATAAACGGCTTAGATGTGCAATCAGGCGTGGTTTTAGTGGTTGCTCTTGTCTGCGCCACGCCGATTTTTCATAAAATGTTGGACATTCCTTACAAGCACAAAATTTTAAGAAGCCTTGTCAACATTTGGCTGATGTTTCTTTTTATTATCAGCCTCTCCATCATCGCCAACGCAACCTACAACCCATTTATTTACTTTAGGTTTTAAATTAATTTTTAAATCTAATTCTAATTCCTAAAAATTTAATTGTTGTTTTGGTCTTATCTTTTTGAAAATCAAAAAATTTTGCTAATTTTTGTTTTCTCTTAATAATTTTAAATTTTTGAATATAAAACTCATTTATAAGTTTGGCCGCAGATAAAAAAGAATATCTATTCATCATATCTTTAGCATTAGAAAAAGCATTATTGCGAATATTTTGAATTTGATTCACACAATACGCCCGGACTTCCTCTTCTTCTGCAGGATCAAATATGATGCCATTAACTTTGTTTTTTATAATATTTTGCATTGTTTCGTTATGAAGAGATGTTATAACAAAACAGCCACAAGCTATAGATAAAACGGCATCTTTTTCATGAGAACATATAACAACATCATACAGGTTTAAATTTTGGCGTAACTCATCAACGGTATGAGAAAGTTCTTTTAATTCTTCAAATTTGCCTATTTTTAATTTCTCAACTCTTTGATGCATGTAATAAAATGAACAGGGATCGTATAAATAATCTAAAAAAGGAATTTCTTTTTTGCTTAGATCATGGGTATAGCTCCCCCCCCCATTGAAGAATTGTTTATATAAAACAAATATTTATCAGAAAGCTGATTAACAATATTTAAAGCAATATTATATTCTTCTTGATTATTGGAGATGAGATTCACTTGTTTTTTATAGTTTTGGTAGCAATCGGAAACAAAATCAACGTAATAATATTTTTTCATTGTGTCTAATAAAGTCATTTTAAACCGCGAAATACTGTTACATTCACCAGAATCGGGTTGAATAGATACACCGCCCATATCATAGGTTTTGTAGCCCAATTCCTTAAATTTTAAAAAATCTTTATAATGTAGTAACCGATTTAAACGACCAATCATATTTTTAACTTCAGGCTCTAGATGTCTAAAACTTGAAATAGAACACATCATGCGAACACTTTTATTATCCGGATTAATTTGATGAGCATGGTAAATTTTATAATTTGGATAATCAGAAGAATAAATAGAAGAAAAAACTAAAATTTTATGCTTTTTCCATAAATTAACACCTTTTTCAACACCTCCGATAACACTTCGCATAATATCAGAATCCTTATCTTCGGCGAATTCTTTGAATTTCACTAAAAATTCTTCAATCAACTTTTGATCAGGGTTTTCAATAAACTCAATTATAGGATTATCCTTTTTTATACATTGATTTATATGGTGCTTTGCTGAGCTTTGAAAGCCTTTAAATATAACATCTTCATCTTTATCTAGATTTAAAAAAACGGTATACTGTGGTTCACATCGTGAAATACCAACCGGACAAACTAAACGTGTGTATCTAATATTTAAAGGTGTTTTTTCATCAAATAATTCAAGTTTATTGTCATCTATAATCTGCATCTTCAAACCTCCTGTTTAGATTAATTAGCCTATATAGGAAAGAATAACTTTTCTATCTCTAATTGGATCAAGTTCCACCAAATAAACCGATTGCCACTTTCCTAAAATGAGTTTTCCATTTTCTACAGGTATTACTTCTGATGTGGGCAAAAATAATTGTCTCAAATGAGCATGAGCATTTATTCGCTCATTTACAGGAACATCTCTGATTTCAATTTTATCATGCATGTAATTTCCATTTTTTGGAATTAACGTATCAAGAAAATTATTTATATCAGCAAGAAGTAAAGTTTCTCCTTCTATAATTTTTACGGCGCAAGTTGTATGCAAGGTAAAAACATTTACAAGACCAATACCTTTTTTATTTTTAATAAAATCTTCTATTAAATCATTTAATTTTGTAAATTGTTTTTCTGTTTTAATTATTATTTCTTTCATTTCATTATGCATGGATATACTCCCTTATATTGTCAATATTTATATCTAGATTCGCACCTTTAGGATATTCGTTTTCAATAGCCTTTTTCACAACAATTGCAAAATCGTCAACTTTCATAAGTGAATTTGGATTTTCATTTGGATACATAGATTTTCTCATTTTAGTTAAAGTTCTTCCTGGAGAGAGGCAAATTGCATCTACACCTTCTTCTGCCCAACATTTTGTTGCCATAATAACGGCAGCTTTTGTAGCACAATACGAGCTCCAATTTGCATGTATTTTAGTTCCTGCAGATGAACCAATATTTATAATTTTTGCTTTTGGATTAATTTTTAACAATGCACCTGTACAGGCAAATACTCCTGTTAAATTTACATCTATAATATTTTTATGTTTATTTATGTTATTATTTGCTATACCATCAATTAAGATTGCACCTGCATTATTGATTAATATGTCAGGCTTTTCTTTCATCATATACGACTTTACTTTATCAATATCAGTAACGTCTAACTCTTCTTTGCTTGGCAAAAGAACTTTGTACTGTAAATTTTTCTCTAATATTCTAGCAATAGCTTTGGCTATATCTCCATTGCCACCAGTAATTAACACCTTTATCATATTATATTATCCTCTATCATTTTATAAATGTTTTCTATAACTGGTAAATCTTTTTTATAAGTCAATTTTACCAAGTTTTCTCCACCTAAAAAAAACTCAGGTTTAATCCCATAGGTTTCATACATTAATCGTGTTTCATCAGTCATATCCCAATCAATATTCTTATTATAAGCATCATAAAGTAGTTGAAAATCAAAACATTGTGGCGTTAGTAAATCGTAATATTCATTTCTGTTACAATAAGTACCATCACGTTTAATTATTGTATTTACAAGTGGCATAATATATGTAGATGACTTTTGGGTATTTTTAAGCAAAAATTCAATTTGTTCAGTACGAACTAGAGGTCTTGCCACCTCCAAAATAATTACTTTTTTATAATCTCTATTTTTTATTTTAAAATAGTTAAGTCCATTTATAACGGAATAAGAACGAGTTTTACCCCCTTCTACATCAACGCCAACGACTACAATGTTTTCTTTTGGCAAAATTTTTAAAGCTTTATCATAAACGTGCTCCCATAATGCTTTTCCCATAAATTTTATGAATTGTTTTTTTTCTTGAAATCTAGTACCTTTACCCCCCCCCAAGATAACAGCTATATTATTTTCCATCAATCAACTCTCCATTCAAATATTTTATAATTGTTTTTGATGCATGAGGATAATTATATTTGACAAAACTGTAGCGGAATTTGTCCCGTTTTTCTTTCAAGATATCATTACCCTTTAACACAACATTTTCTATGTAATTAATGATATCTTTTTCATTATAAGCCTTATAATAACAATCTAAACAACCCTTACCAAAAGTTCCAAAATACTCATTAATTACCTTTTTATCTCTTAGTGAATAACAAGCCGGATTTTCTGTATAAAGATACTCCGGTAAAAATGACCCACAGTCATGAATGATGCCGTCTGAATCCACAAAAGTTTGATAATAGTTTGAACTTGTATCATAGACACAGTTTTCAAAAGAATCCATTTTCTGATAATATTCTTTTGTTTTTTCCTCACCCCAATATTTATCTTGAATAAGTGTATAATATAAAAGTGGATGTGGTCTAAATATAAAATCAATTTGAGGATATTTCTGAGGCAACGACAAATACAAATCGCTAAACTTTAAAAATTGCCCTTGCAAACCTATTCCATGGATTGAATGATGTGGAGCAATAATAACTTTTTTACGTTTGTGCTTTGTTTTAACTAAGCCCTCAAAAGCATCGGCCTTAGGATAACCAGAAACAAAAGCATTTTTTCCATGAATAGGTTGTCTTTCTTTTAAATCTTCTAAATTTAATTCATTTTCCACAAAAGCAATCCAACACATATTATAAGTGTCTGAAAGGATGGACTTATCTTTTGCAGAAGAATAAGCATAACTAACATAACAAGCCAAGACGCCTTGACGAATTATATTATATATTTTGTAGGGTTTATATTCTATATTTTCATCATTTGAGGGAACAAAAACGATGTCAAAACACTTGTTATAATCCGCAATTTTAATACCCCCCCCATAGTAATTTTTTCAAGTCCTTGATAAACTTTTATTTTATGCGCATATTTTTCCAAAACTGCTTGTAAGGTTTTATGATATAACTCAATTTCCTTTTCCGGAGTGTGTACCAAGCTTGGAACGACAACAACCGACACTTCAAAACTTGGATTCGCAATCATTTTTAACAATACCGCTTCAGCCGTCCAAGATTCCAAAGCGTGCATAATAAACCCAACTCTTATCTTTTGACCATTTTTAACTTTCGTTCTCAGTCTATTAAGAATTTTTGGATAAGTTTTTTGTATTTTTTCATAATCAGAAACACTAAAATACATCTTAAAATTGCCGGCAAAGAACAATTTCCATTTTAGTGGCATAATCAAGCTTAAAAGATACAAACACCTATCGCAAAGCTTTTCATAACCACAATATAATTTTTTGCGAGCCGTTTTTCTCCACGAACTTTTCGGAATAAAACAGCATAAAATTTTTATAATATATTTCATCACATTTACCACAGTTTCAGTTACTCAACAGGTCTTCTGCATATACAAATTTGAAAATGGCTTGCAAAAAACGGAAAAGCCTTTGCAAATCGCAGCAAATACCCCCCCCCGCGAGATTTAAAGAACTCAATAGCTTTAGGTTCTTCCCAAATAAGTTTTCTTTTATTTTTACGGTTAAAAGCTTCTCTAAGGCCAAGTTCATCTTCTCCGGCGACATGAGACAAAACTTCAAACCCAGCTTTTTCCAATTCTTTTCTAAATTGTTTTGTTGACAAATGATATTCAAAAAAATCACCATCTAAAAACCTTGGCCAATATTTAAACTTCATATGATTTTTTTCTTCATATTTTCTTTTTTCTTCTGCAACACCTTTATGAAAAATCTGCTGATAAAGTTTTTTGAATTTACGCGTTGTATTTAAGCATGGGACAGAAATTAAAGCATATCCACCCGGACGAGTAGCATCAAACATAGCTTTAATTGGTTTATCTAAGCCATCAATAAAATGTTCTACAACACCTAAGCTTAAAACAACATCATTATTTTTAAGCTCCGGAGGCAAATTTGTTATTGAACCATGCGTAAATGAATATTCTGGATATTTTTTATGAAGAACTTTAACTATATCGTTATTTATTTCTACGCCTTTAATACCATCAAAGCCTAACCTATTAAACAAAATGACAACGCAACCATTACCGCTACCGGCTTCTAATATTTTAGGTTGACGCCCCAACTCCAATTTTGCCCGATGGGCAAGTTTTATGCCCTCAATGGTTTCTTCCACCATCAACTTGCCATAAACGAATGTTGAAATTTCTTCTTCATTCCATTTAAAAACGTAACTTTCGCCTTCCATTTTTCCCTCCATAAATAATCAAATTTTTTGAACAACGGCTGTAATTAAAATCGGATAACTTTCTACATCATCGGCAAATTTCTCACACACATTTCTGTTGATATTGATTAATCTGCAGATAACAGAGCCAATCCCCCCCCCGTAGGTTTTTAAGGACAAGGTCTTGAATTTATCTTTAAGCCGCTCAAAGCATTTTTTTAGTCCCGATTGGCTCAATGATAACATAAAGGGTCCATCTTTCATCTGAGGACCATATGAATCGGTTGAGACAAGCATCACCCCATCCGGCTTAAGCAATTTCTGCATATTTGATAAAACCAAAAGCGGATCAAGCGTATAAACCAAACATTGCGTAAAGATAATACAATCAAAGCTGGCCTTAGGGAAGGTGTTAATATCTTCAAAATCAAAGAAAAATTTAATATTATCCTCTGGCTTATAGTTGTGTTTAAACTTTAAACCAGCGCAATATGTAACATTTTCTTGAGGGACATACTTTTCGGCATAATTTTCTGTGCCTCTAAATTCTAGAACCTGCCCCTTAATATATTTCCGATTATCTTCAATAAATTTTTCAATATAAATTCTATCTGGCGATTCCTTAACCTTCAAAACCGGATTATACCTTTGGATTTTTTTAAATTCAGAGTACTGCTGATTTATATATTTCTCACACCAGTTAAGATTTTTATAAAATAGCCTTGCCTTGAGTTTTCTAATAAGCCTGACCATACTTAAGCTCCTTATAAGTTAATAGAAAATTTCTTGCAGAATACATTTGGTAAACTTCTGCATATTTTGTTTGAACAAATCCCATCACTTGCATACTGCGATATTCATTTAAGGCCTTAGTCCACCGATCATAATCCCAACCATCGCCAATTTGAGATTTATACATTTTCAAAACATCAATCTTCTCGTCTATGACATCTTCAATATCCAGCATACAATTTGGCGATTCCATTGGCGTCCAAACCTCGTACATCACAATTTTTGCATCTCGTTTAAGATGTTGTTTTTTAGCCATACGTACAAAAACATTGCTTGTAGCGTATTGATGCTCTGGATGATGATCTCTAATGTATGGAACAAATATATAATCATACTCCTTAAGGTTGACGGCTTGCAAATAATCTTGCATATGTGAATCTATGCGCTTAAACATAGGCGGAATATCGTAACCTTCATAAATAAAATGCTTCCTAACGCCAAGCCTTTTCATCACTTTTTCAAACTCAGATATGCGTACATCGCTTCTTTCTTTGGCGGTAAGCTCACGCGTTGCAACACCTGCTGAATTGAGGCACAGAACGTCAAAATTATGTGCATTTTTCAACAAAAGCCCACCAAGGCCAATAATTTCATCATCTGGGTGCGGGCAAATGCAAAGACATCTGTCTTCTTTTTTTAAAGAAATATAAGAAAATTCTACAGGTTTATTCCTAATTTTTTTATAAACCATCAAGCCACAAATTTTATATTTTTTTACGACATAATCACAATATCTGATTCTCTTTCTTTTGTAGAAAAAATTTTTAACCGTTTTTATAAATTTGCGAGCTTTAGTTTTGGAAAGCCAACTTTTTGCCTTTTTTTCAAAAACAGTACCTTTTGTATAATTATAAAATATTTGCTTCACTTTCGGTAAGGCAATTTCTGAAGACGGCTTTGCACCGCCTGCCAATTGCCAAATAACAGGGTGTTCCAAGGCTTCAAGTATCATCTGATCTGGAAAAATACCTTTATACGTTTTCAAAAAGTTTTCTTTTGTTAATCGTTCACCAAAACCTGGATTAATTGAATATCTGGGCGGCAATTCTTTATATTTATTACCATCACAAACCAAATTCAAAACATCCATATCTTGCCAATGAAGAATTTTCCCCTTTGCTTTGGCAAGGTTGCGAAATTGTTCAAATTTTTGCTCATCAATATACTTTTCAACATCTACCAACATTAAGCCTGCATAGGTATATTTATGATTTTTCTTTAATCCAAGTTTTGGAATAAATTCTCTTTCTTCATCACCCCAGCCACACGGAACCAGGCCTAAAGAATTTCCTTCTAAATCAGTATTATAAAGTTCTGAAAGCGATTCTCGAACAATAATGTCACAATCCGAAAATAAATATTTTCTAATTCCTTTTTTATGCATATAAAGAGGAATATTAAACCGGTAGTAAGTTATCCTTTCATAAGGAAAATCTATCAATTCACTATGTTTGTCAATTTTCACAAATTCAATATCAAAGCTGTATTTTTCTTTAAGTTTTAAAATTTCTTTTTTAGATTTATCGGACAAATCCGGACTAAACACAAAAAAACTTAACTTATCGTCCTTATTTTTCGTATCAAGGGTTGAGGCTATTGCAACATACAAATATATGGCATAATTTTCATCACCAACCAAGGCTATATTCATTTATAAGTCTCCTAAAGTTTGACTATTAGTTTTTCAAACAGAACCGAAAATTATCAGCATATTTAGTCATCCCCAAAATGCCCTTTTATCCACAGAAACCAAAACTTTCCACGCATTTCCCGGTACTTGCAAAAAAACGTACCTTTTTTTTCAATATTTTTTAAGTTTTCAACAGCTTGAATTCTCTTGAGTTTTTTTCTTGATTTATTATGAAAAAAAAGGTACGTTTTTTTGCAACATTGCAGGAGAAAACTGAATGAATAATCTGAAACCAACCGACAAAATAAAACTTGTAATTTTTGATTTAGATGAAACATTTTGGAACGGTGTTTTAAGCTCTGAAGAAAGTATTCAGCCAAAACCCTCTGCCATCAAGCTTGTTAAAACCTTGGTAGATAATGGCATTATGTGTTCAATTTCTTCAAAAAACGACTTTGAAACGGCTAAAAAGAAATTGATTGAACTCAAAGTTTGGGATAATTTTATCTTTCCTAGTATCAACTGGAACCCCAAAGGCGCACAAATTGCGAAGCTCATTAAAGATGCTCATTTACGCGATGAAAATGTGCTTTTTATAGACGATAATCCTTCTAACTTGGCTGAAGCTCAATATTATTGCCCAAGTATTAAAATTGCTACGCCGGATATTTTTGAAAATATGCTTAAACTGCCTGCAATCCAAGGGGGGGGGGAAGAACGACAAAGATCATACACGCTTAAAGCAGTATAAAATTCTTGAAACAAAACAGGCAGAAGCCCAAAAATATAATGATAATACCGAATTTTTAAAAGCATCTCAAATCAAAGTAACTTTTTCTGATGTTTCAGATGATAAAATTGAACGAACGATAGAACTCATTTTAAGAACAAATCAACTTAATTTTACCAAAAAAAGAATTGATAATACAAAGTTAAAATCTTTACTCAAAAATCAAAATTATGAAAATAAATTGATAAACGTTAGCGATAAATATGGCGATTACGGTATTTGTGGCTATTATTGCCTGAATAAAAAAAACAAGACCTTAGAACATTTTATTTTTTCATGCCGCATTATGAACTTAAAGGTTGAGCAATTTATTTATGCCAAATTAAATTTTCCAAAAATAAAAATTGTTGAACCCGTATCAACCCAATTAAATAATTATGAACGACCTGATTTTATTAATAAAGATTACAACCTAAAAACAAAGAACAACAAAAAGATAAAAACAAAAGTTTTGCTCTTGGGAAACTGTGATATGCAGTCAATTTCACATTATGCGACAGGAACGGCAAATAATATAGAGGTAGATTTTTATGTTGATATTAATCCCGAAACACACATGCAAATCCGATATGACAGTGTATGGAAAATGAAAAATGCGCTCTCTCTTTCTGATAAACAAAAAGATTCTCTTATAAAAACACACAAGTGGATTTGTGCAAAATCGTTTGAAAATAGGGCATTTAAAGACAATTATGATATATTAGCCTTTTCAGTTTTAAATGACTATATGGTGCCAACATATCAGGATAAGCTATCACATATTATACTGACACCAACGACGAGCTATAAATATAATATATTTACGGCACCTGTAGATATCATTTTAAAATTATTCAAAGAAAATAATATTATTAATTTTTCTAAATCTGATGTCCTAAAGATGCAAAGAAATTTAATAAATGAGCGGTTTATGACAGAAAAAGAGTTTGAAAAAAACTTAAATTGGTTAGTTGAGCATGTTCATAAGCCCATCATATTTCTTAATGGACCGGAAGTTTTAAGACCAAATGATGATGTTGCATGCTATAAAAGATTTGTAAAATATAACAAAATCTTAGATAAATTTGTTAACACGCATGAAAATTGCTTTCTTGTTGATGTTAGAAAATATGTTAAAGAGCCTTCAGATACAACCGATGTCGTGACGCACTACCACAGAGAAACATACATCAAACTAGCTGAAGATTTGCTCACAATTATAAATAACAATCACAATAAGGTAAAATACTTACTTAAAATTAAGTTAATGAAACTTAAATTAGCTGGGTATATCAAGAATATTTCCAAATTACGCAAAAAAATATGCCAGTTCAGATTTGGACATAAAGAAAAATACCTGATTTTATTCGGTAAAACAATATTTAAAGCAGATAAATAAGTAAAAAATATTTATTTTAAAATACTTTTTAAACTTTGCGCTGTTTTTTTAAAAGTATATTTTTTAAGAATATCACGATTATTTCTTGCAGTCTGTGCTTGAAGTTCCCGCCATATAATTGATGCCAGTTCTTTAACAGAACAATCCGTAGGAACTGAAACCCCTGCTTTTTTATAATAAGGCTCAAATAAATTTTCTGCCGCAATAAAATTCTTATTTAAGGTTACAAGTTCTGAAATACATCCTGAACCTTCTCCTATTGAAAATTTACGAAGTTGTACAGATAAATCCATTGAATACATGTATGATAACAACTTATCATAACTAGCATTTTCTATGATACGCACATTTGTTAAGTCAAACTTAGACACATAATCTTTTACAGAAAGCCCTACTAACCATAATACAACCTTATTTCCTTGTAAATTTAAAAGATTCACTGCATTTATAATTTTATCCGTTTGTTTCATATCTGAAGCAATGCCAAAAGATCCCACATTATAAGCCTTATTTTCAAAAATAATTTTCTGTGGCAAAGGAGAAATTTCATCAAAGCCCATTGGTAAAAGAGAAACTTTAACTTCTTTTTCAAAGCAGGATCCTTTTAAATCCTTTAACAATAAGTCTCTTCCTGTTTTTCTATATACAATAAAGTGCTTAATACCAGTTAAACCAACCAAAACACGTATACCACAAATATATTCTTTCTGCAAAGTTCCTAAAAAATCTGAATATAAATCATTTTCTTGAATATCATGTTTTTCAGGATAATATTTTTGAATCATATCAATGAAATTAATATGATTTTTTTGACACCACGACACAAGCAAGCCACATATTTGTGTTTCACATAAAGAAATATACCTTTGCGGCAACCCTTTTGTTTTAATACCATATTCTAAATAAGGGACATGAAAACCAGAATTACCTAAATTTAAAATGCTATATTTGTAATTTCTTTTCATTTTTTCAAAAAAGAATAACGGTACAATATGATTGTTATATTTTATATCAACACATTCTAAAGTTTTAATATAATTGTCTTGCGTATAAATTTCAGAAACAAAATCAAGCTCTTCAAGCAAAGATGAATATGTTTTAATGGCATATAATCCTGTACCTGTCGGAGCTGGTGGTAAAGGTGTAAAAAAGCCTATTTTATACTCAATGTTCTGAAAAAATATATTATTTCTTTTAAGAAATTTACAAAGCTTTAATTTATTTTTAAATACAATTAAACTTTTAATAACTTTTTTTGCATCTTTTTTTAAGCCCATAACAACATCTCCTGTTGTTTGGTTGCTGAAAAAATGCTCCCAAAAACAATATGCAAAAACACCCTAAAATTTATTTTATAAATTTTAGGGCTTAAATTAAGATGATAACAGAGATGACAAGCTTTACCTGCCGCGGAAAATACTAATAGGGGGGGGTAATCAGTTGATCATTATGAACATATTGTTCAAAAACCTTCATATAAGCATCAGCTGTTTCTCTTGTATCATGAACCTTTCCAAATGCCTCTAAAGAAACTTTGGCATTATTTTCTGCCAATTTCGGATCATCTAACAAACGAAGCATAGCCGCGGCGATATCTTCAGAATTTTTAGGATTACAAAACTCTGTCTTTACGCCCAAAGTTTCAACCTGCTCTCTATATGATGGAATATCAGAGATCACAGTTGGCACACCAAGTGACCAAGCATCCAAACCCGAGCCACAACCCGCTTCACACAACGAAACATTGAGCACTATTTTAGCTTTGAGCAATAAAACATTCAGTTCATCATCAGAAACAAGGCCCAAACTTTTTATATCATAATCTTCACCTTCCCCAACATGATCAGCATAAAAAGGAGTATTCATTTGTACGCAAATTCCTTCTGTTCCATAACCGACAATAATCATCTTTAGTGTAGGATATTTTTGTTTAACCAAATAATATGCCGTTAAAGCTTCCTCCATATTTTTATGGTGCATATTATTTGTTGCTAATAAAACATAATCGTAAAAAATGCCATATTTTTTCAAAACATCATTACATTTTATTTCATCTAATTGACCCATATTACTTTCTGTAATTACCTGAATTTTATGAATTTTTCCTGCATAACCCGGATAAGTTTTTCTCAATTCCTCCGCAATATAATTTGATGTCACACACGGGACATATCCATAATCCAAAAATTCAGCAATATCTTTCTTAGTCTTTTCAAAAAAATCACGATTATAATTATTTCCACAATGCAAACCGAAAAAGTGTGTAAAAATGAAATCATGTGGTATAAAAAAACACTTAGTACCAAAATTAAATGCTTTTGACCCGAAGCACCATGCATCAAAAACAGCATCATTTGATGAAATTTTTTTAATTAATTTTTTAGAAATAAAATATCCATTAATTCTTCTAATCCAGTACATAAAACTATCAATAAGCCCGATATTTGTAATTCTTTTCTTTTTAGGCTTAAATAAACCTTCACAATCAACCAACTGTAAACCCATAGAAGAAAATCTAGCTAATGTATCACGGGGCAATGTCCCACTTGACTTATAAAAAACCTTAATTTCCGTTTTGGGATAATATTTCTTTATTGAGCCGAAAACACTACCAACCCATCGCCAAGAACCAACGGAACCATTACAATGAAGCACTGCAATTTTCATCAATTTTACTCCATACAAAAAGCATTATTAGCAATAATGTATTGGATTGCAATCAATTTGTACACAAATTTTTAACCAATATTCACACGCTTATTTGATTTTACGCACGGGGACGCCCACATAAACGCCTGACTCTTCCACATTGTTAATAACAACCCCTCCTGAGCCAATGGTAACATTTGCACAAATACTAACGCTATCTTTAATTGTTACACCTGCACCAACAAACGCATCATGACCAATCATTGTTCTTCCGCATACTGTAGAATTAGGAGCAAGATGACAAAACTCCCCTATTTTAACCTCATGTTCAACAACAGCGTTTGTATTAATAATACTGCCCTTCCCCACATGGACAAAGGGTCCAATGTAAGCTCCATCACCAATAAAGCAACCACTTTCTATTACAGCATTTTTAAATACATTGGCTCTAGCAGATATAACAGAAACAAGTTTTTTCTTAGAAGAAATCTGACGCCTTTTAGCATTATCACCAATCGCCACAAATATATTTTGAGCATCTTGAGGAAGTGTTCTAACGACCGGAAAATTAAAAATTCGCTCATTATCTTGAGCATTTTCATCTACAAATATAATTTTTGCATCAGGAAAGTTTTGCAACACAACAGAAGCGACACTTCGGGCATGGCCTCCACAACCAATAATAATTAATTTACCCCCCCCCGAAATTAAAATTTATTTTGTTTTCCATCAAAAACTCCTAAAATCAAGACATTAAAACATTTTTAAGCAACCATAATGAATTTACAATTCAACTAGAATAAAGTCAATCTTTTTTAACTCAAAATGCCCTTATAATTCTTGACAATTCTCTCAGAAGGTCATGGCCGTCCCAAACAATATCAATATTCATCGCCTGTCCAACCGGAACAATCCGATCAATACCGCGGACATGGCAAGCCATAAACTTTGAGCGCAATGCCTGAGCATCAACGCCAAAATATGTTAATGTCTGATATTTTTCCGTCATCACATCAACAAGTTCTGAAATATCTTTAAGGGCATATTCATAGAAAAAGCCACCCTTACCCCGATGAAAAACAATTTCAGGATTAAGGCTTTTCAACTCTGCCCGATACAACAAATTATCATACCGTGCAATTTGTAAAATATTTTCATTTGAAATACTTTCTTCGCACAATAAAGTATATTTATCAACAGCAACGGCGTCTTGCAGAGAATATTTTTGCATTGCCACGTCATAAACCGCATGCCAGAAAATTTCTCTTGCTTTTGGGTTATCATTTTCCCATAAAATCAGCTGTGGCGAAGAGCAAGCATTTTGATCCATCAAATATGTATCATTATAAAAGTTTTCAGCCAATTTTTTGAGCTCTGTCGCTGAGGCGGCAAGAACAGACTTAGCAGAAATCAGCGCCAACGAATATCTATCCGCAAAGCTAACATCCACGCAATGCGGCAATGCCGGCATAGCCTTAACCAGCGCAATCGTTTCATCGCCGCCCCAAATCATACGGACATCGGCCTTTTTAGAAAACGCTGCCGTTATCTCATTATCGCGCGGATAACGCACAAATGCCGTTCGTTTCCCAATTTCCGGATATTTTGCAACAACTTTTTTGAATACTTCGCAAAAAGTATCAATTTGCGGGAAGAGCTTACTCGGAAGCCGAACAATATTAGCATTGCCGGCAAGCAATGAAAACAGATAAGAAAACGCAAAATTAATCGGGATATTTGACGGAGCAATATGAAAGCACAACCCACGTCCGATACGTTCATTTATATCTGAATAAAGGTTTTTCATCTTTTGCAAATTCGCCTTTCTGCTCCAAAATGCCAAAGCCGACAAATCAGACATTGTGCGGAGCATGGGGGGGGGTAATTGAAGCAAAGCAGAAGACAATTCGGACACAAAAGCACAAACATTTTCATCAAATGGTTGCATGGGCGAAGAGTCAATGTTTTCAGAGCCAAAAATAAAATTAACGTTTTTCATAGGTATCACTACACCCCCTGATTTCTGCATTTTTAATCCGTCCAAAAATCTTAAAATACTTTCCTTTTCTGCCGCAAGGACAATCATCAACACCCAACACAGCACCTTCATCTTCGGTTAAAATAAGATGCCCTGGGTAACTTGTCGGCAAAACGGAAGCCACCTCAATAAGCCCCCTTTCGCCAATCGCCGCCTCAGAAAAATCTTTGGAACGACGGATAATGACATCGGAATAATTAGAGCAATGCATATGCCCGTGCTCACATTCCACAAAAACCGAGCCAAGTTGTTCAACCATGCCGTAATAGTTATAAACTTTCACATTGCCCAAAACACCTTGCACTCGTCGATTAAACTCTAAAGCGTCAACAGCCTGATCTTTTAATTTTTTCCAGCCACCAATATGAAACAACACAGCGTTTTGAGCATTAAATTTAAGGCCTTTTTCTTCCAAAACACGCACAATAAACTGCCAAATCATATATGTGTAGCCAAACATTAAAACCGGCTCATTGTGGTATTTTTCAAAAAATTGCACCACTTTATCAACATCAATATTCATCTCATTATCAAGCGCATAAGTACTGTCACGCCCGAAAATAGAAAATCCGATAATCCCCGCGCCCCTTGCCGAGTACATTGTGCGATCTTTTTTAATGAGTTCTGTATCAAGCAAAAGTAACGGCAGACGCTGTTTCCCGATAAAAGAGGAAACAATTTCATTTAAGGTTTTCGTCTGATTTTTCACATTATTTGCATCTAAAAAAATCTTGGAAACCGCCTGTCCTGATGTACCTGAAGACGTCAGCGTTTTAACAATTTTTTCCTTTTCCACCGAGCGAAGTTCATAATTTTTAAACAATCTGGCGGGAATAAACGGCAAATCAGAAACAGATTTAATTTTTGAGGGTTGAAAACAAAGTTTATCTAAAATTTTTTTATATTCCGGACATTTTTCATAATGATAACAAGTTAAATCAAGCAGATTATCTTTAAGCGCTTTTTCTTTTGCCTGACAATCTAAGCTATACGGATTTAAATTAAAAAATTCTTCAAGTGTCATAAGTTACCTCTTTTAAAAAGATGTCTTTAATTCCTAGAACAAAAGCTTATAGGCAATATTTAAAATTTCATCAAAACTAAGCATACATTTTTTCCAATTCCTGATAAAGCGTTTTACCGGCGCTATTTTTCGGCAACGCATCAACACCAATCACGGCAAACGCCGTTTGGTTCAACCCTGTTTTTTCGGCCAAAAAATTTCGGATTTCGGCACATTTTTCTTTTTCGGTAATATAAACATGCATTTCATCATCATGACCAGCGCAAGCACATTCCATATCGTTATAGCGCGATTTGATCAGCCTTTCCGTTTCATCCAGCCCAACACGATTCCCAAAAATTTTCAAAAACCGTTTCTTGCGTCCGACAATCGTATAAAAGCCATCGGCATCAAACTTTGCCATATCGCCTGTCAGTAAGCGACCGTTATTTTCATCGCCTTTAGCCAAATCTTCCCCGCAAAGTGCATAGCCCATGGTCACATTTTCGCCTTCATAAACCAATTCGCCAACCGTTTCCGGCGTATGAATTTCTTGACCGTTTTCATCAACGAGCATAAATTTGCCACCCGGAATGGCTTTGCCCATACAGCCCCATTTTTCAAGCGAAATTTCAGGCGGGAGATAACCCATACGCGCCGTTGCTTCCGCCGAACCATACATCACCACAAACGCTTTTCCTTGTTCTTTGGCATACTCGGCAAATTTCTTGTGCAATTCGGGCAAGAGTTTTCCGCCCGCCTGCGTCAGCGTATGCAAATACGGCAAATTGCGCCTAAAAAACATTAGCTTATTAAGCATTTCATAAGTATAAGGCACACCGCTGAAAGAGGTGGCTTCATATTTGTTCATAAAATTCCAAAAATCGCGTTGCATAATGGTTTTATCAGTTAAAAGCAACGTTGCGCCAACCGCCAAATGCGTATTGATAACCGACAACCCAAACGTGTAATTCATCGGCAACACAGTAATGGGACGTTCTGCCGAGTTTAAGTGCAAATAGCTCACAATCGCCTCTAGATTGCTCTCAATATTGCGGTAACTTTGGCGCACAAACTTCGGACTTCCCGTAGAGCCCGAAGTCGTTAGCAAAAGAGCCAAATCAGGATGAAGCGGATAAACTCTTTCATTGGCCGTTTTCAAAAGATGATACCCCCAACTTGAAAAAACAACCTCCCCTTTCGCTTTTTTAGCTAAATCCGCCGGAAGCCAAAGGTAATCAGGCTGATACTGCTCCAAAAACCTTTTGAGCAAGGTTTCATCAATATGCGCATCAAGCATCAACGGTACAATTTTGTTTTGCAAAAATGTGGTATAACCGACAAGCGAACCTAACGTATTCCGACACAAGCAAAACACCAAACAACGATGCGGAATATGTTTGGCAAGCTCTTGTGTATAGGCTAGAAGTTCGGCATAAGTCGTTTGTTGACCGTTGTCATCAATGACGGCCAAGTGATAAGGATATTTCTCAAAATTCCACATTATATTTCTTCAGAATTTCCTTACCTTTTTCAAAGCTTGACAAGTCCACAATATCATCAGGTTCCATCATAATGTCAAAAGCTTCTTCTAATTGTGCAATCAAACCCATATGACCAACGGAATCCCACGCCGGAATAGCTTGAAATTCAAGTGTTTTAGCCTTATCTGTATCAATTTCAAAAGCCTGCACAAAAGCGTTTATATATTTTTCTTCATTTGTCATTTATTTTCTCCATATTCACTCAGTTACGGCCGCCATCAACACGAATAACCTGACCTGTAACATATTCAGATTCGTCTGAAGCCAAAAATAATGCAACTTTTGCCACATCTTCAGGCATGCCCAACCTTTTCAAACACACCTTAGATTTTTCAGCACAGAGCACTTCAGGCTTCATATTCCTGATTAACGACGTTTCCGTGACTCCTGGAGCAATACAATTTGCCCTTATACCAAACGATCCCAACTCTTTAGCCAAAGACTTTGTTACCGTTATCAAAGCCGCTTTTGTCGCGCCGTAAACAGACTGCCCTTCCATGCCTTCCAAGGCACTGATAGAAGATATGTTTATAATACTGCCTTCTTTTTGGCGTACCATCAGTTTACTAACCAACTGCATAAGATAAAACGGTGCCAAAAAATTGATGTTAAACATTTTTTGAACATCGTCCATCAAAGTCATTTGTACCAAAGATTCCTTAAATATACCAGCATTATTTACTAAAATGTGAATAATTTTTTGAGTTTTTATTAATGCTTGAAATTCAAGTTTGATATTCTCATAATTTGCCATATCAAAATAAGCCGGACGGATATCAACACCATATTTTTCGGCAGTTTCTTTCAAAAACGCAACAAATTCAGGCGTTTCTTTGCGTGCATGTGCAATGATATTTGCCCCATTTTTAGCAAATTCTTCCACAATCGCCTTCCCGATTCCCCGATTCGTTCCAGTGATAAATGCAGTCTTCCCTTTAAGCATGGAGAACCTCCCGACGAACTGAACTTATTTTATGAAATTTCGGGTTGTTTAAAACACAGAAGAATCCGCTTTGAGCAAAAAGCGGATTCTTCTCTTGCTTTAATCTTATAAGGTTAGCTTTCTCTACCCCCCCCCCGCAGGTTTTTATAGGCTTCTATAATCTTTGCCACTATCTGCGGGGCTGTTAAACCACACTGAGAAAGCATATAGGCATAATCGCCTGCTTTTTCAAAAACATCCGGAATTCCAATAATTAATTGGGGTGGCATGTTTTCAAAACAGCTTTTATATTCTGCAACCGCACTTCCCAAGCCACCTAAGGCAAAGTGTTCTTCAATTGTTACAATCAGCCGATGTTTTGCAAACAAGGCTTGAAGCAGTTTTGTATCAAGAGGTTTAATGGTGTGCATATCAACAATTGTTGTTGAAATATTTTCTTTTGCCAACGCTCTAGACGCCCGCAAAGCTTCTGAAACCATAGAGCCGGTAGCTACAATGGCGACATCTGTCCCCTCTCTTAAAACAATACCTTTTCCAATCTGAAAATCATAATCTTCTTTATAAACAGGTGTTGCCCCGTTTGTCCCGCTTAAGCGAATGTAGCACGGACCCTTCATAGAAGCGGCGACACAAATAGTTTTATATGTTTCAACACCGTCAGCTGGTGATAAAACCGTCATATTCGGAATAACACGAGTAATAGCCAAATCTTCAAGGCCATAATGCGTATTTCCGACGACACCTCCGGCTAAACCACTCATGAGGCCGACAACTTTTACATTCAAATTCATATATCCGAGTTGGGTTCGTAGCATTTCAAACGGGCGCATTGTCGCAAAAGGCGCGAATGTTGTTGCAAAGACAGTTTTTCCTGTTGAAGCCAAGCCAGCAGAAATTCCAATCATATTTTGTTCGGCAATTCCCACATTAACAAATTTTTCCGGTGCTTTTTCGGCAAATTCCTTTAAGCGGGCAGAGCCCATAACATCAGCAACGACAACTCTTAAATCGGGCATATTCTGCTCTATATCTGTTAGTGCCAAACCAAAAACACCCCTGGATGAAATACGGGAAAAATGCTGAACTGTTTGCATATCATACATCATAGTTTTACTCCAACTCACTCATTGCTAAAGCATATTGTTCATCATTTAAAACATGATGATGCCACTCAGGATTTCCTTCCATAAAAGAAACACCTTTACCCTTAACGGTATGAGCAATAATGGCTAATGGTTTATTCCTTTCCCGAGATAAAGCGGTTTCAATATCTTCAAAATTATGCCCATCAATCTCAACAACCTCCCAATGAAAGGCTTTAAGTTTCTGAGCCCAATCATCAACCGGCATAATATCTTGTGACAAGCCATCTAATTGCATTTGATTATCATCAACAATCAAGCACACAGAACAAATATTTTTATGTCCGGCAAACATAGCCGCTTCCCAAAAAGAGCCCTCGTTAAGTTCGCCATTGCCAGCCATAACATAAATATTGCTTTGTTTATAGCCTAACGCTTGCCCTAAAGCAAAAGAAAGTCCAAGTCCCAAACTGCCACTAGATAAATCTATGCCGAATTCCGTTTTTTTAACACAATGAGAAGGAAAATCAGATCCGTTTGCATTAAAGGAAAGCAATTGTTCATGCGTTATAAAGCCGTATTCATAAAGTGTTGCATACAGAGCTTGAGCGCAATGTCCCTTGCTTAAAATGAATCTGTCTCTCACCATTTGAGTAACATTTTCAGGGTTAAGATGTATAACTTTCCCAAACAAAACAGCCATCAGATCCGCCATGGAAAGCGAGCCACCGAAATGCCCACCTTTTACACCACAGGCATGTCCGGCTTCTATAATACTTTTCCGAATGTTTTGTGCTTTTTGTTCAATATTCATCATGATCTCCATTAGTGCATAAAAAGCAGGTGTTCCTTCTTCTATTATGAAACCCGCTCGTATCTTACCCCCCCCCATCAACACGGATAGGTTGTCCATTAATAAAGGACGATTCGTCTGAAGCCAAAAACACCGCAACTTTAGCAATCTCTTGAGGATATGCTTTACGCTTCATCGCTGATGTTTCAATCATTTTATTTCCGTTTTCAGGTTTCATTTGGGCGCCCATATCCGTATCCGTTAACCCCGGACAAATGGCATTAACCCTCACGCCGTTTGTGCCGCATTCTGCAGCCAAAGTTTGCGTAAACGCAATTAAGGCCGCTTTTGAAACGCCATAAGCACAATTTCCTTCCAACATATCTATTCCCGAGATAGAAGACATGTTTATAATGCTACCGCCACCACAGCGAATAATCCAACGTAAAAGCTGTTGGGTCAATTCCAAATGTGCGAAAAAGTTTATTTCAAAAACTTCCCTGATTTTTTGTATAGAGGTCATTTGAAAATAACCACCATGAGCAATGCCGGCATTATTAACCAAAATATGCACAGGAATTTTTGAGGCAATTAGCGCCCGAATGTTTTGCTTCATGGCATCATAATCGGTTATATCAAAATAAGCCGGACGGATATCAACACCATATTTTTCGGCAGTTTCTTTCAAAAACGCAACAAATTCAGGCGTTTCTTTGCGTGCATGTGCAATGATATTTGCCCCATTTTTAGCAAATTCTTCCACAATCGCCTTCCCGATTCCCCGATTCGTTCCAGTGATAAATGCAGTCTTCCCTTTAAGCATTATTACCTGCCTTGAAATAATTAATCCAATAGTCTATTTTTTCTTGCCGTGACATTTTACCCTTAGGTGTTTTATATGTCTTAATCGGAAAAGCTTTTGTATCATGTAAATCTACCAATACCCCCCCCCATGAAAAACCAACGCCAAACGCAATTAAACAAGCCAGTTTTAAAGGTTGTTGGCACAATTTGTTCAAAATATCCAAACTTACCGTTGCCGAACCACAGTTGCCATAATGAGAAAAAACCTCTGTTGAATAAGCCGTTTTAGGAATTTTGACATATCTTGCAATAGAATCTACAATTTGTTTATTTGCTTGATGAAACGCAAAATAATCTACATCTTCCAATTTTACATGCGCCATATCCAAAACCGACAGAATAACTTGAGGGGTAATTTCTGTTGCAAATTTAAATACTTCAAGCCCTTTCATTAAATCATCATACAAATGCCAAACATTACCGGCACTATCTAAAACTTCAAGATCTGCAATATCTGCGCGAATAGGCAACGCTGAACCACCTGCCGGCGCAATAAGTTGATCCCAGCCTTTACCGCGGGAACCAGTACAAAAATACGACAAACATTCTTCATCGGTCTTTTCTATTAATGTTGCTGTTGCAGCATCACCAAACAACATATTAGAATTGCGATTTCGCCGGTCAGAATGCGTGCTGGCAAGGTCGCTTGTCAGCAATAAAACCCTTTTGGCACAACCACTTGCAATCATAGAAAAAGCATTCTGCAAACCATACACATGAGCAGAGCAAGCCAAACCAGACATATCAAAACAAGTGCAGTCTTCTTTCAAATTTAAGCGACCATGCAAAACACACGAGGTGGCCGGCCAAAAATAATCATGCGAGGTTGAGGCTACAATCAAACTGTCTATGGTATCTTTATCAATATCCAAATTGTAAATCAAATCACGCGCAGCCGCTTCACACAAATCGGCGCAAGTTGTTTTATCATCAACAGTGTGGCGTTTTCCAAGCCCCAAAATCTTTTTATTACGCTCCAAAAGCTTAATATCATTGTTAAAAAATTCAATTTCATCATCAATATTAATAAAGCTTTCAGGCACAACACCGGCTATACCCTTAATTTTGATATGTTCAAAAACTGTTTTCACCTTATTTTCCTTTAACAATTTGTATAATTAACGACATAATTTTGCCCAGTAATCCATTGGGCTTCATCTGATAATAAGAAAGAAACAACATTAGCCACATCTTGCGGCTTTCCAAGGCCTAAGGGATATTTATATTTGATTAAGTCCATGATTTCAGGAATATTTTGCGTCATGGGTGTATCAATATCACCTGGCGATACTGTATTAAACCGGATTTCTTCAGCAGCATATTCTTTGGCAATAGCCTGCATTGAAGCAACCAATGCCGCCTTAGATCCACCGTAAGAAATTAAGCCTTTCGCCGCATTTTGGTAGGCTATGGAAGAAACAGAAACAAAACTTGAACCTTTGCCGGCATGAACGC
This sequence comes from uncultured Alphaproteobacteria bacterium, assembly GCA_947588655.1. Classification (GTDB taxonomy): domain Bacteria; phylum Pseudomonadota; class Alphaproteobacteria; order RF32; family CAG-239; genus CANPYS01. Next base: position 58,416 of record CANPYS010000004.1, read on the forward strand.
CTTTCTGTACAAAGCCTTTAGCCATCATCAACGGAACAAAGAAATTAATGTCAAAAATCTTTTTTGTTTCTGAAAAATTTACAGCACGCAAAGGCAAAGTTTCGGTTATGCCCGCACTGCAAACAACCCCGAACAACGCTCCATATTTTTGACTTAACTGTTCCATATACTTCGGTAAAGATGCCATATCTTCTGTTAAATCCTTTTGCTCAAAAAACAATCGCTCAGGCGCTTCTAACTTTTTGATAAGCGCATCAAAAGCCTCTTTATTCCTACCAATACCAACAACTACCCCCCCCCGAGCATTTATATCTATAGCAACAGCTTCACCTATGCCGGAAGTTGCACCCGTTACAACAAAAACCTGATTTGAATTAAACTGAACCATTTTTATTCCCCTCTCTTTTAGAACGCACCGCAATCTATAATATAATTTTGCTTTGTTATCCATTTTGCTTTGTCAGAAAGCAAAAAGACAACCATATTTGCAACATCATCAACATGCCCAATCCCGAAAGGATATTTCCCTTCGGCATATTGTTTTTCAAGCTCGCCTGCCATGGCCGTTTCAATTAAGCTTGGCGAAACACAATTTACGCGCAACCCCGTAGAAGACAATTCATCTGCAACAGCATGCATGGAATTAATAAGCGCGGCTTTTGTTCCCGCATAGCATGACTGCCCAGGAGTAGGATGGACACCTGCAATAGAAGCAATACATACAACAGAAGCATTTGGTTGATGGTTTCTTTTATCTGCAAGACCTTTGAGCATAAATATCGGCGCAAAATAATTAATGTTAAACATTGCTTGATAGGCCTCATAATTTGCAAGACGCAAGGGCTCTAAGACACCTGCTCCCGCACAAAAAGCCATGCCCTGAAATTTACCGTATTTCTCTCTTAAGGCCTTAACATAAGCCGGTAACTCTTCAATATCCTCCGTTAAATCTTTATGTTCAATATAAATATTTTCAGGAATTTCTGCTTTTTCTCTCAACTCATGAAGTTTATTTTCACGACGCGCAACCGCCACCACACTCGCCCCAAGTTTATTCAGAAGCAAGGCAACCGCTTCGCCTATACCTGAGCTTGCGCCTGTCACGATAAATATTTGAGATTTATCAAATTGTATCATTTTCTTTTTTTAACTCCACCAATTCAATGATCATAGAATTGCGGAAGGCAAGATAACACCAATTTACAATATCGCAGTTTTTATCATCTAAGTGAGTCATCGGCACAAGGTACATACCTTTGTTTTCAGCAATCAAACGCTCGGCATCATTTACGATATCATCACTGACATAAGCAAAATGATAAATTTTACGTCGGGCTTGAAGGTGCGCCGTTATAGGCCCATCTGCTGACAAATTAGCGACTAATTCTAAATCAGGACTTACCCCCCCCCGCGTATTTTTCAAAAAGCACACACGTATGCCCGTTTGAGGTTCTTCGCGAATGCCTCCTAAAGGACTATAACCAAAGCAAGAAAAGAATTGGACATCTTTTTCAATGCTTTTGGATGCAATGCCAATATGATGTAACCCTTTAAGCATCTTATAAACCCGCTTTCTTGGCAATATCACCAATGGTCTTCATGTCTTTATAGTCTTTCATGGTTGTTTTTACACCAAATTCTTTATCCAAAAACGCCATTGTCGCCATAATAGATAATGAATCCCATTCGGCCAAATCTGCCAAAACAGTATCAAAGCTGATTTCTTCTTCTGTTTGCAAAACTTCAACCATTTCAGTTAAAAATTCATCTTTAGTCATTTTTCTTCTCCTTTAAAAGATTTAATCCAATTGTTAATTTGTTCTTCTCTTGTTGGGCGATTCGCAGGAGGTACATAAGTTGATATACCTCCATTATATAAACCTCGCAGATTTATTGCTCCCCCCCCCCCAAGATAATCCTACACCAAACCCACATAGAATGGTATTTCCCCAAGTTTTACCCTGAGGTTGATCACATAAAAGCGTAGCTAGCGAATTTGTTGAATTATTAGCATATTTCGTAAAAACATCTGTCGGCGCTTTTTGCACAGAAACACCTGCACTGCTAACAATATTCTCTACAATTTGCTTATTTGCCTGATGTATGGCATATAAATCAACATCGGCATCTGTCCATCCGGCAAGAGCCAACGTCTGCTTTATTGTTTGCGGGGCGACATCCATCGTGAATCTAAAAACATCTTCTCCCTTTATAATTCTATCTGATGCAGCACGCCAAGAAAATGGGCCATCTTGAAGTATCAGATTCAAAATATCCACATCTAACGGCAAACGCGCACCGCCAAAAGGACAAATAATTTTATCAAACCCACTCCCGTCTGTTCCTACCACAAAAAAAGATTTATACACATCTGATGAATATTCTAAAATTGTGGCGGAAGCAGCATCGCCAAAAACACGGGCATCTTTTGCTTGCGCCGAGCCTGTTCTGGAGGGAATATCCCCTGCCAAAAGGAGGCACTTTTTTCCAAGCCCAACCTCTAATAATGCATGCGCCACTAAAAGCGCTTGCATATAACCTGAACAGCCAGAATTTATATCAAGCGCAAAACACTCTTTTTTTAACCCCAACATACCATGAGCAACACTAGCATTATTAGGCTCCTTATAATCAGGCTTTTGACTTACAAAAACAAGTAAATCAATTTCTTCGGTGCTGATACCCATTTCATGCATAAGCTTCTTGGCAGCATCTGTAGCCATATCCGTTACAGTTGTTAAATCGTCCGCAATATAGCGACGCCCATAACCAACCATCTTTTTAGCACGAGCTAACTTTTTAGGGTTATTATCAAAAAATTCAAGCTCATCTTCCACATTTATCATATGTTGCGGTATAACTGTCTTTATACCACTAACCTTAACATGATTAAAAGATGTCGTTGTCATTTTTTCTCCTGTAAATTCAATTTTAACAACACTTAAACGCTTCTCCTATGACCGAATTAAGTAGTATTATTTTTTCAAACTTTCCGAGCAGGATTTCCTATCATATAGCAATTATTTTTACAACCTTTGTAAACAGCCGATAGGGGTGCAATCTTATTATTATCACCAATGGCACTATGTGGCAAAAGAACTGAAGATGTCCCAATAGAATTCATATTTCCTATTTTAACGCCCCCTAACATATGTGAGTTTGGTCCGAAAAAATTAAAATCACCAACTTCAACATCATGACCTAGTCCAACATGACCATTAAACAAATTGGCACAACCGATTTTAACTTCTGATGAAACAACACAATTTATAGTAAAAATGTTTGCTTCGCCAATTTCACTGTGCGGAAATATAATAACAGAAGGATCTATGACTGTAAAAAACTTAATACCCTTAGATTTCAAATATTTATAAATTCTCTCTCTAATTTCTGGATAGCCAGAGCCTATAACAGCATAATCATTTTCCTTAAACTGAAAATCAGCAACATCACAAATCCATTGGGACGAAAAATCTTTCAAATCCGCCTTATAGCCACCTTCTCCTAGGAAACCCGCAAAATGTATATCTTTATCATATTCAGCCATACGCTGAATATAAGAATAACATTCCCGAGCAAATCCATTTCCGCCAACAATATAAATATTTTTCATCATATTACCCTTTTGTTCCATAATATTGTTTAATTGCAGCACAAATATTTTGAACATCATTATGAGTTAATGCAGGGTAAGATGGAAAATTAATTCCTCTAGAGGCTAAGTTTTCTGCAACTGGTAAACACTCAAACCGTTTGTTATACACCGGCATTTGGTGTATACATGGAAATGTTGGTCGGGTTTCTATACCCCCCCCCCATTGATTTCAAAGATTCTCTTAGGGCTGTTCTATCTTCCTTAGATTCCGCCAGTGCGGATACCATCCAAAATGTGTGAAAAACATCACCAACAGGTTTATGAAAAACAAGAGGCGTATGCGCTAATTCCTCCATATACCATAGAGCAACCTGACGCTTGGCCGCAATAAACTTTTCAATCTGTTCAAACTGCGCCAGACCAATTGCCCCTTGAATGTTTGTCATACGATAATTATACGCCGAAACATCATGCCAATATTCACGCCACGCAACAACACCCTGCCCGTGCAAATGAACAACGCGCTCAAATAATTCGTCATTGTTACAAACAACCATACCACCTTCACCGGTTGTAATCGTTTTATTTCCAAAAAACGAAAAACAAGCAATATCCCCAAAACTGCCAACTTTTTGACCCTTATATTCAGAACCAATTGCTTCTGCACAATCTTCTATCAAAAACAAATTATATTTTTTAGCTAATGCGCACAAAGTATCCATCTCAGCCGGATGGCCATATAAATGTACGACCATTATAGCCTTGGTTTTAGGAGTAATTTTACGTTCAATATCACTCGGATCCATTTGCCAGCTATCGGGTAAACTATCACAAAAAACAACTTTACAACCAAGCTGTGCAAACGGATTCGCTGAAGCTATATAAGTAAACGTTGGACAAATAACCTCATCACCTTCACCCAAGCCAAGAGCTGAAGCCGCCAAATGAATTGCAACCGTACCATTACAGACACCTTTACCATGTTTAACACCTATAAAATTGGTAAAAGCTTTTTCAAAATCAGTCACAAAATGCCCTTTGCACGAAATCCAACCCGTATCAAGACACTCATCAACATACTTCTTTTCATTTCCAGTTAAACTTGGTTGGTAAACAGGATATTTCATTTTATCTCCTTTTTTAATCTTATAAAGTTCCTTTATGGGCTCTTTCAATATCAGCTTCAACCATCATTCGAGCCAACCCGGCAAAATCAACTTTCCGCCGCCAACCTAAAACTTTTTCGGCTTTAGCCGGATTACCAAGCAAAACCTCCACTTCAGCAGGGCGATAAAATTCTGGATTAACCTTAACGATCGTTTTTTCTGTTTTTTTATCAATACCGATTTCATGAATGCCTTCACCCTGCCATTCAATTTCAAAGCCAGCTGTTTTGCCTGCTTCTTCAACAAATTCTCTGATAGAGTGTGTTTCATTGGTTGCCAAAACATAGGTATCTGATTTTTCCTGTTGCAACATTTGCCACATACCTTCCACATAATCTCCAGCAAAGCCCCAATCACGTTTAGCATTTAAATTACCAAGTTCCAAAACTTTATCTGTAAGACCAGTAACCATTTCGGCAAAATGAGCCGTAATTTTACGAGTCACAAATTCTTTGCCTCTCATAGGACTTTCGTGATTAAATAAAATTCCGGAGCTAACATGCAAGCCAAAACTTTCACGATAATTTGTAACCAACCAATGTGCCATTAACTTTGCGCATCCATAGGGAGATCTCGGATAAAAAGGTGTCGTTTCAGACTGAACAGGTTCCTGAATCTTACCAAACATTTCGGATGTTGACGCCTGATAAAAATGTGTATGCGGTGAAAATTCCCTAATAGCTTCCAAAATATATAAAACACCCATACCGTCAGCTTGAGCTGTATAAATAGGTTCGCTCCAAGAAGCCGCTACGAAACTTTGCGCTGCTAAATTATAGAACTCATCAGGTTGATATTTTTTTATTAAACGACAAATATTAGAAAACTCCAAAAGATCAAAATCTTTCATTTCAATTTTATCTAGTATACCGTGCTCTTTCAATTTTGAAAAAGTATCTGTGGCACCCCGACGATACAAACCAACCACATGATATCCTTTAGAAAGTAAAAACTTTGCCAAATATCCACCATCTTGCCCTGTTATACCAGTAATCATTGCTGTTTTAGTCATTTCATCATCTCCTTTATTATTAGATTAGCAGTTTTTTGCCAAGAAAATTGCTTCGCTCTTTCCATGCCCTTGGCCGCATTGGCATCGCGTAAATCTTTATTAAAATAATATTCTTCATAAGCTTTAATGTGTTGCTCATCTGAATCCCAATCTATCATAATGCCCGCATTTCCAACAACTTCGGGCAAAGATGAATTATTTGAAGTAATAACGGGACATCCGCACTGCATAGCCTCTAATGGCGGCAAACCAAACCCCTCGTACTGCGAAGTATAAACAAACCATTCGGCACCACTATAAAGAGTAGCCAAATCAGCATCATCAACATAGCCAACTTTTTTAATCAATCCGTCAGGAATATATTTTATTTCCCCCTCTAGTTTGGTTAAAAATGTATTCCAGTGCCCCCCCCCAAGGACAAAAATCAAATCTGTTATTTTATTTTTTTCAATAAATTGAACAAAAGTTTTAACAGCACGTATCAAATTTTTACGTGGCTCAAGCGTACAAAGACTGAAAACATATTTTTTATCTGTTGGTATATTATATTTTTCACATACAGCCATTAATCTTTGCTTATCTGTTTCATGGTAAAAACTTTCAGAAGCCGCAAGAGGTGTTACCTTAATTTGCTTATCCGTTAGCACCGGAAAATATCTCAAAAAATCAGCTTTTGTATTTTCCGAAATTGAAAAATAATAATCATCCTTATTAAAAGAACTCACTATATCGTTAAATGCACGAAGAATGCTTGAATCAAAATAAGTAGGATAAAGATATGGAGTCGCGTCATATAAAAACAAAAATTTCTTTTTTACCTTAAAGCTTTTAGGTGAAAAAAACGACGATAAATACAAATCAAAGACTTTGTCTAAATCATAACTTTTTCTAAATGAATTAAGTTTCTTTAAAATACCTAAATAGATGACTGACAAAAACTTTTTTAAATATTGTTTTCTTTCTTTAAAAAACTTTATTTTTTCATAAATATCACCTATCTTACATTCTCTAGGAGTTAGTGGAGGATAAAAGATAACATCCTGCCCTAATTCCTTTTTTAAAAATTCTTTTAAATATTTTTTCTTTCTCAAAGGAGGTGACGATAAATAAACCTGCAAATGATTATCTTTAATTAATTCCTTTAATATATTTAAAGATACACAGAAAATACCAGAAGTGTTTCCTTTAGAAATACCCAGACATAAAACATCTGTATCAAAAAGGAGTGTTTTTTTATTCATCGCAACAACTCCAAAGATTGGATAAAGTTTTCTAAGGAAAACTTTTGTCTGACAAACAACTGAGCTTTTTGCCCAATTTCTTCTCGTAATTTTTTATTTTTATAAAGTTTAAGCAAATAATCAGAAGCTTGTTTAAGATTCGGTTCTGCCCATTTTTGAACAGATTGATAAACTTTAAAATCCAATTCCTTTGGCTTTACCAACCGATAGTTTAGAGGAAAAGCAACATTGTCAAGCACAAAATCAGTATTCCCGCCATAATTTGTGGCAATGACAGGTTTCCCCATACTCATTGCTTCAAGCATTCCTAGTCCTAAGCCTTCACCACGATGTAATGACATATACACATCACACATATTTATAAGATTTAGCATTGAAACTCTGGATAAATTTTCATTTTCCAAAACAACTTTATCCTTTAATCCTAAGTAACTTATAAGATCCAAAAAACGTTTAGCATGAGGTGATTCGGCAGAGCCCTGAGTTTTAATAATCAATTTTGCATTCTTTTTATCAGAAAGAGTATCTTTAAAAACTTTTAAAATCGCTTCAGGATTTTTACGAAAGTAAGAGGACATATACGAAAAATTAAAAAATACAACAAAATCTTTTGTACTTATACCATATTTAGCACGGGTTTGATCAGACGTTTCATCGGGCAAAGTGTCAAAATCAAAAGGGTACGACATATGAACCAAACGTACGTTATGGGGAATAACTTTTTTAAAATAATTATAATTAAAACTTGAAAACACAACCACATTCTTTAAATCTTCAAACAAATAAGGTCTACCCTCAAGCATTCCGCTTTCAAATTCCCAGAAAAGCACAGCCGTTTCATCATAAGCATCATGTTTAGTGTACGGTGATGTTGTAAACGTAATTTTTGACTTAAAATGTGGATACAGTGAAGAAACATTTAAATCTGAAACATCATAATGAACACCTGATTTATCTAGTGCATGAGCAAAATCCTTACTTACTTGCGATTCTCCGCTTTCAGTCCAAAAACTCACAAGACTAAAACCATCTGATTGCAAATGTGGTTTTTCAGGTAAATTTTTATAAAACTTTTGAGATTTTTTATAACTTGAACGCAACAAACGTATTTTAAAGCCAAAAACGGTTAAAATCTTTTCTTTATAATTTTTTTGAATAGAAAACAACGGCATTACTTATTATTCCAATTCTTTAAAATCCAAGAAGAACTATTTGCCTTATTTTCACCACCAACGCCAAACTCTAGGCTAACATTGCATTCTTTAGCGACTTTTGTCTCGGGAATATTATCCTTTGTTCTATCGCCACCGTTCGCAAAAACCAACTCTGCATCAGGATACTTTTCTCTTGCCTTTTTAATACCATCACTTGCTGAATTATCACTATCATCAAACCCAAAAGCATCAATAACACCCTTTAAATTTTCACAAATAGTTAAGCGTGTATTAAAATTCATAAAATTTTTGCCCTTTTTACGACACAACCATTCATCAGAATTAACAAGCACAATCACGCCATCGCTACGTTGTCTAGAGGCCTTAATCATTTCAATATGCCCCTCATGAATAGGATCAAAACCACCGGAAACAATATAATATTTAGACATTTAATATTCCTTGTTTTATATAAAGCGCGTAAAATAGGCTTTTAGTTTTTATTTTTAAAAAGATTTATAACCTAAAAAGAAATAGATTTCAACAAAAAAATCTTTTTATACAAGATATAATAAATAAAACCTAAAATTTCCTCATCAATCGTAACGTTATCTTAAACTTTGTATGTAAAGATATCATAAACCAAGGGAGAGGGCTAATGCAAAAACTAAAGAATCTTTTGATTTTAGGTGGTATTTTTCAAGTTATCTCATTTATATTAAGCATTTCCGACAATGAGATTTGTTTGTTTATTTGGGGATTATTTTTTCTGGCATTTATCATCAGCGCAATCGTATTTTTGTTCCTGAAAAATGTTTTATGGACGCAAAAAATAATTAAAAAGCACAATGTTTTAACGCCCTTTTTGTACGCCATTGGTTGGATTCCTTATATTTCCCTACCCTACTTCATCGTCGGCATGGTTATGGGTTATAACGGTGCCATGGCGGCTTACAATGGTGTAGAATATGCGCCTGCAAATCCAGAGCTTTTAGGATTGTTTTTAACAGCTTATTACATTGCTTTAGGGGCAGGACTGATACTCAGCCTGCTTTTGGCGACAGTATATGTTTTGCGAAATTTTTATATGTCGCACAAATCTTCCACCAAAAAAGCCAACTCTCAATAAAAATAGTTTAACATAAGGCGCCTTGCCCTTAAGCTTTGCGTTAATCGCAAAGCTAACTCGCTTCGGTCACCGCTCTGTAACGCTTGCATCGGCGCCTGCCGGTACCTCGCAAGCTAACACTCGCGTAATTCACCAGTTAAAAAGGCGCCGTTAAGGCGCCTTTTTAAAGGGTGTCTTGCTCCTAAGCTTTGCGTTAATCGCAAAGCTAACTCACTTCGGTCACCGCTCTGTAACGCTTGCATCGGCGCCTGCCGGTACCTCGCAAGCTAACACTCGCGTAATTCACCAGT